>NZ_JBEZND010000051.1:0-68073 GCF_040706415.1 Streptomyces sp. NPDC048106
ATGACGAAGATCACCAAGCTGATGGACCCGGCCGAGGCGACCGGTGAGTACATCGGCGTCACCCTGATCGAGGGCGACGCGGCCGAGGAGCTGGCGGACGCGCTGAAGACGGTCTGGGAGACCGACCCGCAGCAGTTCTACGAGCACGGTTACCAGGAGCTGGTCGACCGCGGTTTCCGCATCGACGTGGCGCCCATCGGCGACGTCGACTGGGTCGAGATCGACAACCACGACGACCTGGCCAAGGGGCGGGAGATCGCGTGCCGCTACTGACCCGGCTGATCCCCTCGCCGGTCGTCGTGGACATCCGTCCGGGTGCCCTGGACGACCTGGCCGGTGTCCTCGCCGACGAACGCATCTCCCAGTCGGGCCGGCTCGCCGTCGCCGTCAGCGGCGGCTCCGGTGCCCAGCTCCGCGAGCGCCTCGCCCCCTCGCTGCCCGGCGCCTCCTGGTACGAGGTGGGCGGTGGCACCCTCGACGACGCGATCCGGCTGGCCGGCGAGATGAAGTCCGGCCACTACGACGCGGTGGTCGGGCTCGGCGGCGGCAAGATCATCGACTGCGCCAAGTTCGCCGCGGCCCGCATCGGCCTGCCCCTGGTCGCCGTGCCCACGAACCTCGCGCACGACGGCCTGTGCTCGCCGGTCGCCACGCTCGACAACGACGCGGGGCGCGGCTCCTACGGAGTGCCGAACCCGATCGCGGTCGTCATCGACCTGGACGTGATCCGCGCGGCCCCGGCCCGCTTCGTCCGGGCCGGCATCGGCGACGCCATCTCCAACATCAACGCGATCGCGGACTGGGAGCTGTCCCACCGCGTCAACGGCGAGAAGATCGACGGTCTCGCCGCGGCCATGGCCCGCCAGGCCGGCGAGGCGGTGCTGCGCCACCCGGGCGGCATCGGTGACAACGGTTTCCTCCAGGTGCTCGCCGAGGCGCTCGTCCTCAGCGGCATCTCGATGTCGATCTCCGGTGACTCCCGGCCGTCCTCGGGCTCCTGCCACGAGATCAACCACGCCTTCGACCTGCTGTTCCCGAAGCGCGCCGCCGCCCATGGCGAGCAGTGCGGGCTCGGCGCGGCCTTCGCCATGTATCTGCGCGGGGCCCACGAGGAGGCCGCGCACACCGCTTCGGTGCTGCGCCGGCACGGGCTTCCGGTGCTGCCGGAGGAGATCGGCTTCACCGTGGACGAGTTCGTCCGCGCGGTGGAGTTCGCCCCGGAGACCCGGCCCGGCCGCTACACCATCCTCGAACACCTCGACCTCAAGCCGAACCAGATCAAGGACACCTACGCCGACTATGTCAAGGCCATCGGTAGCTGAACTCCGTCCGGTCGTCCATCCCGCAGGGGTGAAGGACCGGCGCAGCGGTGAGCACTGGGCGGGACGCCTCTACATGCGTGAGGTCTCCCTGCGCATCGACCGCTACCTGGTGAACACCAGGGTCACGCCCAACCAGCTCACGTACCTGATGACCGTCTGCGGTGTGCTCGCGGCCCCGGCCCTGCTGGTGCCGGGGATCACGGGCGCGATCCTCGGCGTGGTCGCCACCCAGCTCTACCTGCTGCTGGACTGTGTCGACGGCGAGATCGCCCGCTGGCGGAAGCAGTACTCCCTCGGCGGCGTCTACCTGGACCGCGTCGGTGCCTACCTCACCGACGCGGCCGTGCTGGTCGGCCTCGGGCTGCGCGCCGCCGACCTGTGGGGCAGCGGTCGTATCGACTGGCTGTGGGCCTTCCTCGGCACCCTGGCCGCGCTCGGCGCGATCCTGATCAAGGCGGAGACCGACCTGGTCGGCGTCGCCCGGCACCAGACGGGCAGGCCGCCGGTGCAGGAGGCCGCCGCCGAGCCGCGCTCCTCCGGGATGGCGCTGGCCCGCCGGGCCGCCTCGGCGCTGAAGTTCCACCGGCTCATCCTCGGCATCGAGGCCTCGCTGCTGATCGTGGTCCTCGCCATCGCGGACCAGATCCACGGCGACCTGTTCTTCACCCGGCTCGGCACCGCCGTCCTCGCCGGCATCGCCATGCTGCAGACCCTGCTGCACCTGGTGTCCATCCTCGCCTCCAGCAGGCTGAAGTGAGCGCGGCCATGCGGGTCGGTGCCGTCATCATCACCATGGGCAACCGGCCCGAGGAGCTGCGCGCCCTCATCGACTCGGTCGCCAAGCAGGACGGGGACCGCGTCGAGGTGGTCGTCGTCGGCAACGGCTCCCCGGTGCCCGACGTCCCCGAGGGCGTGCGCACCGTCGAGCTGCCGGAGAACCTGGGCATCCCGGGCGGCCGCAACGTGGGCATAGAGGCCTTCGGCCCCGGCGGCCAGGACGTCGACATCCTGCTCTTCCTGGACGACGACGGCCTGCTCGCCCGGCAGGACACCGCCGAGCTGTGCCGCGAGGCCTTCGCCGCCGATCCGGAGCTGGGCATCATCAGCTTCCGCATCGCCGACCCCGAGACCGGGGAGACCCAGCGCCGTCACGTGCCCCGGCTGCGCGCCTCCGACCCGATGCGGTCCTCGCGGGTCACCACCTTCCTGGGCGGCGCCAACGCCGTGCGCACCCGGGTGTTCGCCGAGGTCGGCGGGCTGCCCGGCGAGTTCTTCTACGCCCATGAGGAGACCGATCTGGCCTGGCGGGCGCTGGACGCCGGCTGGCTGATCGACTACCGCTCCGACATGGTGCTGTACCACCCGACGACCGCGCCCTCGCGGCACGCCGTCTACCACCGCATGGTGGCCCGCAACCGCGTCTGGCTCGCCCGGCGCAACCTCCCCGCCCTGCTGGTCCCCGTCTACCTCGGGGTCTGGCTGCTGCTCACGCTGCTGCGCCGGCCCTCGCGGCCGGCCCTGGCGGCCTGGTTCGGCGGCTTCAAGGAAGGCTGGCGAACGCCCTGCGGACCGCGCCGGCCGATGCGCTGGCGCACGGTCTGGCGGCTCACCCGGCTGGGCCGTCCGCCGGTCATCTGAGAAGCTTCTTACCTGACCAGCAAGCTTCTTACCGAGAGAGTCCGGGTTCTTACTCGTGAGTCACACAACGCATGACGCCGGTGTCGCGGTGAGCGCGATACCGTCGCCCGACGAGGGGCTGACGCCGGCCGAGCTGGCCGCCAGGTACGGGCTCGCCGTCAGCGGCGCCCGTCCCTCCCTGACGGAGTACATCCGCCAGCTCTGGAGCCGGCGCCACTTCATCCTCGCCTTCTCGCAGGCGAAGCTGACGGCGCAGTACAGCCAGGCCAAGCTCGGCCAGCTGTGGCAGGTGGCCACTCCGCTGCTGAACGCGGCGGTGTACTACTTCATCTTCGGCATCATCCTGCACGCCAGCCGCGGCATGTCCCACGACGTGTACATCCCGTTCCTGGTCACCGGCGTGTTCGTGTTCACCTTCACGCAGAGCTCGGTCATGTCGGGCGTGCGGGCCATCTCCGGGAACCTGGGGCTCGTGCGTGCCCTGCACTTCCCGCGGGCCTCGCTGCCCGTCTCCTTCTCGCTCCAGCAGCTCCAGCAGCTGCTGTTCTCGATGATCGTGCTGTTCGTCGTGGCGATCGGCTTCGGCAGCTACCCCGGCGCGTCCTGGCTGCTGATCGTGCCGGTGCTGGTGCTGCAGTTCCTGTTCAACACCGGCCTCGCGATGATCGTGGCCCGCATGGGCGCCAAGACGCCGGACATGGCGCAGCTCATGCCGTTCGTGCTGCGCACCTGGATGTACACCTCCGGCGTGATGTTCTCCATCAGCAAGATGATGGCGGACCGCCCGGAGTGGGCGGTGCGCCTGCTCCAGGTCAACCCGACCGCGGTCTACATGGACCTGATGCGCTTCGCGCTGATCGACGGCTACGGCGCCTCGAACCTGCCGCCGCACGTGTGGGCGATCGCGGTGTTCTGGGCCGTGGTGGTCTTCGCGGGCGGCTTCGTGTACTTCTGGAAGGCGGAGGAGCGGTACGGCCGTGGCTGAGCAGAACGCCGAGCAGAACACCGCCGCGGGCACCGGCGCGCGCCGTCCGACGGTCATCGCGGACGATCTGCACATCGTCTACCGGGTCAACGGCGCCAAGACCGGCAAGGGCAGCGCGACGGCTGCCCTCAGCCGGATCCTCAAGCGGGGCGAGGAGCGGGGCGTGCGCAAGGTGCACGCCGTGCGCGGGGTCTCCTTCGTCTCCTACCGGGGCGAGGCCATCGGCCTGATCGGCTCCAACGGCTCCGGCAAGTCCACCCTGCTGCGCGCCATCGCCGGCCTGCTGCCCGCGGAGAAGGGCAAGGTCTACACCGACGGCCAGCCCTCCCTGCTGGGCGTCAACGCGGCGCTGATGAACGACCTGACCGGCGAGCGCAACGTCATCCTGGGCGGTCTCGCCATGGGTATGTCGCGCGAGCAGATCAAGGAGCGCTACGAGGGGATCGTCGACTTCTCGGGCATCAACGAGAAGGGCGACTTCATCACCCTGCCGATGCGCACCTACTCCTCCGGTATGGCCGCGCGGCTGCGTTTCTCCATCGCCGCCGCCAAGGACCACGACGTCCTCATGATTGACGAGGCTCTCGCCACCGGTGACCGCAAGTTCCAGAAGCGCTCCGAGGAACGCATCCGGGAACTGCGCAAGGAGGCCGGCACCGTGTTTCTGGTCAGCCACAACAACAAGTCCATCCGTGACACCTGCAACCGCGTGCTGTGGCTGGAACGCGGTGAGCTGCGCATGGACGGGCCGACCGAAGAGGTACTCAAGGAGTACGAGAAGTTCACCGGCAAGTGAACTGTTTCGGCCGGGGCCCCGCCGGCAACCTTCCGGCGGGGCCCCGCGTCTGCAAAGGAAGCGTCAACTCCGAAAGCTGTCAGGAATCTTGACGCCGATCGGTGTGTTGTTGTGATGTGCGGGACACCCCCTCGAACGTCGATGCGTTGTACAACGTAAGCTGTACCGGTGCCGGAAAACGGCAAGTGGGGCGATAATGCGCGACACCCTGCGCCAGGTCATGCCCCGTGAATTGCCGGGCGGCGTGTCCGAAATAGTGTGTATTGGGTCGGCAGTGTAGAACGGGAGATGTGACGGCAATGGCTATGGAAACTCCCCAGCTCAATGCAGCATGTGCCGTTGCCGCTCCGGGCGTCGCCCGATGACGGCCACTGAAACGGCGCCGAACACGGAACGCGCCACCCTCGACAAGGCCGCGAGCGAGAACTTCCCCGTGGCCCCCTTCTTCCTGCCCCGCGAGTGGCGCGACGACCTCATGGCGGTCTACGGATTCGCCCGCCTGGTCGACGACATCGGCGACGGCGACCTCGCCCCCGGCGGAGCCGACGCCGAGCTGCTCGGCGTGCCGGCCGCCGAGGCCGGGGACCGCCTGCTGCTGCTCGACGCCTTCGAGGCCGACCTGCGCCGGGTCTTCGACGCCACCCCGCGCCATCCCCTGCTGCGCCGGCTCCAGCCCGTCGTGCGGCGCCGCGCGCTCACCCCCGAGCCGTTCCTCGGCCTGATCGCCGCCAACCGCCAGGACCAGCTCGTCACCCGCTACGAGACGTACGACGACCTCCTCGCCTACTGCGAACTGTCCGCCAACCCCGTCGGCCGCCTCGTCCTCGCCGTCACCGGCACCCAGACCCCCGAGCGGACCCGTCTGTCCGACGCGATCTGCACCGCGCTCCAGATCGTGGAGCACCTCCAGGACGTGGCCGAGGATCTCGGCCGTGACCGGATCTATCTTCCGGCCGAGGACATGAGGCGCTTCCATGTCACGGAAACGGATCTTTCCGCGAAAACGGCGGGCGCATCGGCGCGCGCCCTGATTGCATACGAAGCACAACGCGCCCGTGATCTGCTGAATGAAGGCTCCCCCCTGGTGGGTAGCGTCCACGGCAGGTTGAAGCTGCTGCTCGCAGGGTTCGTGGCGGGGGGAAGGGCGGCGATCCACGCGATCGCCGCCGCCGAATACGACGTACTTCCCGGCCCGCCCAAGCCAGGCAAGGTCCAGTTGCTGCGTGAGGCGGGCGTGATTCTGCGAGGAGAGGGGTGATCCGGACCGTGGAGTCTGCGTCGCACGTGTCCGCACCGGTACTCGCCGCCTACCGCTACTGCGAGACGGTGACCGGACAGCAGGCCCGTAACTTCGCGTACGGCATCCGGCTGCTGCCCACACCGAAGCGGCGTGCCATGTCGGCGTTGTACGCGTTCTCGCGACGCGTGGACGACATCGGTGACGGCGACCTGGCCGATGACGTGAAGGTGGCACGGCTCAAGGACACCCGGGCCCTGCTCGCCCGGATCCAGCAGGGCGGCGTCGAGGAGGACGACACCGACCCGGTGGCCGTCGCCCTCGCCCATGCCGCCGACGCCTTCCCGATCCCGCTCGGCGGTCTGGACGAGCTGATCGACGGCGTCGAGATGGACACGCGTGGGGAGACCTACGAGACCTGGGACGACCTGAAGGTCTACTGCCGCTGTGTCGCCGGTGCCATCGGCCGCCTCTCGCTCGGCGTGTTCGGCACCGAGCCGGGCGCCCGCGGCGCCGAGCGCGCCGCCGAGTACGCCGACACGCTCGGCCTCGCGCTCCAGCTCACCAACATCCTCCGGGACGTCCGCGAGGACGCCCAGGGCGGCCGTACCTATCTGCCCGCCGACGACCTGGCCAAGTTCGGCTGCTCGGCCGGGTTCGACGGGCCGACGCCGCCGCAGGGCTCCGACTTCGCGGGGCTCGTGCACTACGAGGTCCGCCGCGCCCGCGCCCTTTTCGCCGAGGGCTACCAGCTGCTGCCCATGCTCGACCGGCGCAGCGGCGCCTGCGTGGCCGCCATGGCCGGCATCTACCGCCGCCTCCTCGACCGCATCGCGCGCGACCCCGAGGCCGTGCTGCGCGGCCGGGTCTCGCTGCCCGGACACGAGAAGGCCTACGTCGCCGTGCGGGGCCTGTCCGGCCTCGACACCCGGCAGGTCACCCGCCACGGCGCCGGGCGATCGGCCGGGAGGCGCGCCTGATGGACCTCACCGGACCAGGCGACTTCCGCCAGGCAACCCCGCGCCACGGCGTGGCGTCCCTGACTGCGACGACCGGACGTGCACCGTTCAAGCAGCACGGCCGGCACGCACGGAAGGACGCACGATGAGCGACGGCGCACACCCCGCACCGGGCCCGCGCACCCCCGAGAGCACGGCACGCGGCGCCGTCGTGATCGGCGGCGGCCTCGCCGGCATCACCGCGGCACTCGCCCTCGCCGACGCGGGCGTCCGTGTCACCCTGCTCGAAGGCAGGCCCAGGCTGGGCGGCCTCGCCTTCTCCTTCCAGCGCGGCGAACTGACCGTCGACAACGGCCAGCACGTGTACCTGCGCTGCTGCACCGCCTACCGCTGGTTCCTCGACCGGATCGAGGGCGCGGCGCTGGCACCGCTGCAGGACCGCCTGGACGTGCCCGTCGTGGACCTCGCCAAGCCCGAGGGCCGGCGGCTCGGCAGGCTGCGGCGCGACCCCCTGCCCGTCCCCCTGCATCTGGGACGGAGCCTGGCCGCGTATCCGCACCTCTCGCTCGCCGAGCGCGCCTCCGTCGGGCGGGCCGCGCTCGCGCTGAAGGGGCTCGACCTCGCCGATCCGACCCTGGACACCCAGGACTTCGGCAGCTGGCTGGCCGCCCACGGCCAGTCGGCGCGTGCCATCGAGGCCCTGTGGGACCTGGTCGGGGTCGCCACCCTCAACGCGGTCGCGGGCGACGCCTCACTGGGGCTCGCCGCGATGGTGTTCAAGACCGGTCTGCTGTCCGACCCGGGCGCGGCCGACATCGGCTGGGCCCATGTCCCGCTCGGCGAACTGCACGACCGGCTGGCCCGCAGGGCGCTCGACTCCGCGGGCGTGCGTACCGAGGTCCGTTCACGCGTCACCTCCGTCTCTGTCATGGAGAACGGCGGCTGGAGCGTCGAGGTTCCCGGCGAGCGCATCGAAACCGACGCCGTCGTCCTCGCCGTACCCCAGCGCGAGGCGTACGAACTGCTGCCGCCCGGCGCCCTGGACGCCCCCGAGCGGCTGCTCGGCATCGGCACCGCCCCCATCCTCAACGTGCACGTCGTCTACGACCGCAAGGTGCTCGCGCGGCCCTTCTTCGCCGCCCTCGGCACCCCCGTGCAGTGGGTCTTCGACCGCACCCACGCCTCCGGGCTGCGCTCGGGCCAGTACCTCGCGCTGTCCCAGTCGGCCGCGCAGGACGACATCGATCTCCCGGTGGCGCAACTGCGCGAGCGCTACGTCCCGGAGCTGGAAAGACTGATCCCGGGTACGCGCGGCGCCGTGATCGAGGACTTCTTCGTGACCCGGGAGCGCACGGCCACCTTCGCGCCCGCTCCCGGCGTCGGGCGTCTGCGGCCCGGCGCCCGCACCAAGGCCCCCGGCCTGTACCTGGCCGGAGCGTGGACCGCCACCGGGTGGCCCGCGACCATGGAGAGTGCGGTCCGCAGCGGAGTGAGCGCGGCCGACGCCGCGCTCCGCGCCCTGGGCCGGCCCCGCCCGAGCCGTCTCTTCGCCTTCGAGGAGGCGGCCTGATGCCGCACCGGCAGCCGGCGGCCGGCCCCCGCACCTTCGGTACCGCAACAAGAGGAGAGACTGTGCCCACTGTGCCCCCGGCCTCGACGGAGACCGCGGCGGACGTCACCGCGCTGCTGGAGCGCGGCCGGACCCTGGCCACACCGGTCCTGCGTGCGGCCGTCGACCGCCTCGCTCCTCCCATGGACACCGTCGCCGCCTACCACTTCGGCTGGATCGACGCCGCCGGCAACCCGGCCGCCGGCGACGGCGGCAAGGCCGTACGTCCCGCGCTCGCCGTGCTCTCCGCCGAGGTCACCGGGGCCACGCCCGAGACCGGCGTCCCGGGCGCCGTCGCCGTCGAACTGGTCCACAACTTCTCGCTGCTGCACGACGACCTGATGGACGGCGACGAGCAGCGCCGTCACCGCGACACCGTCTGGAAGGTGCACGGCCCCGCCCAGGCCATCCTGGTCGGCGACGCCCTGTTCGCGCTGGCCAACGAGGTGCTGCTGGAGCTCGGTACGGTCGAGGCCGGCCGCGCCACCCGCCGGCTGACCACCGCCAGCCGCGCCCTGATCGACGGTCAGGCCCAGGACATCTCCTACGAGCACCGCGACCGCGTCAGCGTCGAGGAGTGCCTGGAGATGGAGGGCAACAAGACCGGCGCGCTGCTCGCCTGCGCCTCCTCCATCGGCGCCGTCCTCGGCGGCGCCGACGACGCCACCGCCGACGCGCTGGAGCGCTACGGCTACCACCTCGGCCTCGCCTTCCAGGCCGTGGACGACCTGCTCGGCATCTGGGGCGACCCGGACGCCACCGGCAAGCAGACCTGGAGCGACCTGCGCCAGCGCAAGAAGTCGCTGCCGGTGGTCGCCGCGCTCGCGGCCGGCGGCACCGCCTCCGAGCGGCTCGGCGAGATCCTTGCCGCCGACGCCAAGAGCAGCGACTTCGAGAACTTCTCCGAGGAGGAGTTCGCGGCCCGCGCCGCGCTCATCGAGGAGGCGGGCGGCCGCGAATGGACGGCCGAGGAAGCGCGCCGTCAGCACACCATCGCCATCAACGCCCTCGACGCGGTCGGCATGCCGGACCGGGTGCGGGCCGCCTTCACGGCCCTCGCCGACTTCGTCGTCGTACGAAAGAGATGATCGCTATCGGTCGAACAAGCCTCGCGTAGTCGCCGGCCGGTGTCGCGAAACGACGCACACCGGCCGACGGCGGACCCACAGCAGCACGACTCGCACGACTGCACGAAGGGGAAGCCATGACAGCGACGACCGACGGAAGCACCGGGGCCACCTTGCCGTCCCGCGCTGCCGCGGCCAGTGACACCACCCTCGACATCCCCGAGGCGGCCGGGGTACCGGAAGCCGCCGCACGGGCCGCCCGGCGCGCCACCGACTTCCTGCTGTCCCGGCAGGACGCCGAGGGCTGGTGGAAGGGCGACCTGGAGACCAACGTCACCATGGACGCCGAGGATCTGCTGCTCCGTCAGTTCCTCGGCATCCAGGACGAGAAGACCACGCAGGCCGCCGCCAGGTTCATCCGCGGCGAGCAGCGCCCGGACGGCACCTGGGCCACCTTCTGGGGCGGTCCCGGCGAACTTTCCACCACCATCGAGGCGTACGTCGCCCTGCGGCTGGCCGGCGACGCGCCCGACGACCCGCACATGGCGAGGGCCTCGGCCTGGATCCGCGAGCGCGGCGGCATCGCCTCCTCCCGGGTCTTCACCCGCATCTGGCTCGCCCTGTTCGGCTGGTGGAAGTGGGAAGACCTGCCGGAGATGCCGCCGGAGCTGATCTGGTTCCCGGGCTGGATGCCGCTGAACATCTACGACTTCGGGTGCTGGGCGCGGCAGACGATCGTGCCGCTCACCATCGTCTCGGCCAAGCGCCCGGTGCGTCCCGCGCCCTTCGCTCTGGACGAGCTGCACACCGACCCGGCCAACCCCAACCCGCCCAAACCCCTCGCCCCGCCGAACACGTGGGACGGCGCCTTCCAGCGCCTGGACAAGGCACTGCGGCAGTTGCGCCGGGTCGTCCCGCGCCGGGTCCGCAAGGCCGCGATGAACGCCGCCGCCCGCTGGATCATCGAGCGGCAGGAGAACGACGGCTGCTGGGGCGGCATCCAGCCCCCGGCCGTGTACTCCGTCATCGCCCTGCACCTGCTCGGCTACGACCTCGAACACCCCGTGCTGCGCGAGGGACTGGCCTCGCTGGACCGGTTCGCCGTGTGGCGCGAGGACGGCGCCCGGATGATCGAGGCCTGCCAGTCCCCGGTGTGGGACACCTGCCTCGCCGCCATCGCGCTGGTCGACGCCGGACTGCCCGTCGACCATCCGCAGCTGGTCAAGGCGGCCGACTGGCTGCTCGGCGAGGAGATCGTCAGGCCCGGCGACTGGGCCGTCAAGCGCCCCCAACTGCCGCCCGGCGGCTGGGCGTTCGAGTTCCACAACGACAACTACCCCGACATCGACGACACCGCCGAGGTCTCCCTCGCGCTGCGCCGGATCCGGCACCACGACCCCGAGCGGGTGGACCGGGCGATCGGCCGCGCGGTGCGCTGGAACCTCGGCATGCAGTCGAAGAACGGCGCGTGGGGCGCCTTCGACGTCGACAACACCAGCCCGTTCCCCAACCGGCTGCCGTTCTGCGACTTCGGCGAGGTCATCGACCCGCCGTCCGCGGACGTCACCGCGCACGTGGTGGAGATGCTCGCCGCCGAGGGCCTGGCCCACGACCCGCGCACCCGCCGCGGCATCGCCTGGCTGCTCGCCGAACAGGAGCCGAACGGGGCCTGGTTCGGCCGCTGGGGCGTCAACTACATCTACGGCACCGGCTCGGTGGTCCCCGCGCTGACCGCGGCCGGACTGCCCGGCTCGCACCCGGCGATCCGGCGCGCGGTGGCCTGGCTGGAGTCGGTCCAGAACGACGACGGCGGCTGGGGCGAGGACCTGCGCTCCTACAAACACGTCAAGGAATGGGGCGGCCGGGGCGCCTCCACCCCCTCGCAGACCGCGTGGGCGCTGATGGCACTGCTCGCGGCCGGGGAGAAGGACACCGAGGCCGTCGAGCGGGGCATCCAGTGGCTCGCGGACACCCAGCGGGAGGACGGCACCTGGGACGAGCCGTACTTCACCGGCACCGGCTTCCCCTGGGACTTCTCCATCAACTACCACCTGTACCGGCAGGTGTTCCCGCTCACCGCGCTCGGCCGGTATCTGCACGGCGACCCCTTCGAGCGGCAGTTGCTCGCCAGGGTCACCCGGCCGCGGCCCGAGGAGGCCAAGCCCGTCGGGTCCCCGCTCTCCGAGGCCAAGGGGAGCTGATGTGAACGTCCAGCCCGCCCCGGCCCCGCTCCTGATCGCCTGCGCGCTCGGCATCGAGCACCTCGCCCTGCGCTCGGGCGATCGCGGCGGGGCCGGCGGGCCGGTCACGTTCGTCCGTACCGGGATGGGGCCACGGGCGGCGCAGCGCTCCCTCACCCGGCAACTGGCCCGGCCCGCGCTCGCCGAGGCCGCTGTGGTGGCCACCGGCTTCTGCGCGGGCCTCGCCCCCGGCATGCACCCCGGTGACCTGGTGGTCGCCGAGGAGACCCGGGACCCGCACGGGACCGTCCCGTGCGTGGGCACCGAACTGCTGGTGAAGGAACTCGCGCGGCTGCTGCCCGGCCGCACGGTCCACACCGGCCCGCTCACCGGATCCGATCATGTCGTCCGCGGTCCCGAACGGTCCGCCCTGCGCGCGACCGGCGCGATCGCCGTCGACATGGAGTCCGCGGCCACCCTGCTCAGCGCCGTGACCGCGGGCGAGCGCCCGGTCGCGGCCGTCCGGGTGGTCGTGGACGCTCCCGAACACGAACTCGTCCGGATCGGCACGGTGCGCGGTGGAATATCGGCATTCCGCGTTCTTCGTTCCGTACTTCCCGCATATTTCGAATGGCACCGTTCTTTGCTGCTCCCCCGGAGGTGAGCCCAGATGGCAATGCCGTTGCGTCAGTCCATCAAGGTCGCTACATACCTGGCCGAACAGAAGCTCCGCAAGCGGGACAAATTCCCGCTCATTGTCGAGCTCGAACCGCTTTTCGCGTGCAACCTCAAATGCGAGGGCTGCGGCAAGATCCAGCACCCCGCGGGTGTGCTCAAGCAGCGCATGCCGGTCGCCCAGGCGGTGGGCGCGGTGCTGGAATCGGGTGCGCCGATGGTCTCCATCGCGGGCGGTGAGCCCTTGATGCATCCTCAGATCGACGAGATCGTGCGGCAGTTGGTGGCCAAGCGGAAGTACGTCTTCCTGTGCACCAACGCGATGCTGCTGCGCAAGAAGATGGACAAGTTCAAGCCCTCGCCCTACTTCGCCTTCGCCGTGCACATCGACGGGCTGCGCGAGCGGCACGACGAGTCGGTCGCCAAGGAGGGTGTGTTCGACGAGGCGGTGGCGGCCATCAAGGAGGCCAAGCGGCGCGGCTTCCGGGTGACCACCAACTCCACCTTCTTCAACACCGACACCCCGCAGACCATCGTCGAGGTGCTCAACTTCCTCAACGACGACCTGAAGGTGGACGAGATGATGATCTCGCCCGCCTACGCCTACGAGAAGGCGCCGGACCAGGAGCACTTCCTCGGCGTGGAGCAGACCCGCGAGCTGTTCCGGAAGGCGTTCTCCGGCGGCAACCGGAAGAAGTGGCGGCTCAACCACTCCCCGCTCTTCCTGGACTTCCTGGAGGGCAAGGTCGACTTCCCGTGCACCGCGTGGGCGATCCCGAACTACTCGCTCTTCGGCTGGCAGCGCCCCTGCTACCTGATGAGCGACGGGTACGTGCCGACGTACCGGGAACTGGTGGAGGACACCGACTGGGACAAGTACGGCCGGGGCAAGGACCCGCGCTGCGACAACTGCATGGCGCACTGCGGCTACGAGCCGACGGCGGTGCTCGCCACCATGGGCTCCCTGAAGGAGTCGCTGCGCGCCATGAGGGAGACGGTCTCCGGAAACCGGGAGTGAGGCGATGACCGCCGTACCCTCGGGCGGTCCCGAGGTACCGGTCCGGCCGGTGACCCCGCGGCGGCAGCCGCGGGCGATCCGGGTCGGGCCGGTGGCGGTCGATGGCGGGAGCGCCGGTGCCGGCGTGGTCGACGTGGCCCACGAGGCCGATCGGGGAGTTGCCTCGGGCAACGGAAAGGGGGCACAGCGGCTCGCCGAGCGGATGAAGTGAGTCCACGCACAAGCACGGAGCGAGAGGGGGCCACGAACGTGACGATTCTTGAGGCGATCCGGCAACCGCGGGACCTGAAGGGGCTGTCCGGGGAGGAACTCGGCGTACTGGCCGAGGAGATACGGGAGTTCCTGGTGCACGCGGTGTCGCGTACCGGCGGTCACCTCGGACCCAACCTGGGCGTGGTGGAGCTGACCATCGCCCTGCACCGGGTCTTCGAGTCACCCGTCGACCGGATCCTCTGGGACACCGGCCACCAGAGTTATGTCCACAAACTCCTGACGGGGCGTCAGGACTTCTCCAAGCTGCGCGGCAAGGGCGGCCTGTCCGGCTACCCCGCGCGCGAGGAGTCCGAGCACGACGTCATCGAGAACAGCCATGCCTCCACCGCGCTCGGCTGGGCCGACGGCCTCGCCAAGGCCCGCCAGGTGAAGGGGGAGCGGGGCCATGTGGTCGCGGTGGTCGGGGACGGCGCGCTGACCGGCGGCATGGCCTGGGAAGCGCTCAACAACATCGCGGACGCGCCGGACCGCCCGCTGATCGTCGTCGTCAACGACAACGCGCGCTCCTACGCGCCCACCATAGGCGGCCTCGCCGACCACCTGGCCACCCTGCGCACCACCGACAGCTACGAGAAGGTGCTCGCCTGGGGCAAGGAAGTCCTCCAGCGGGCCCCGGTCGTCGGCGCCCCGCTCTACGAGTCCCTGCACGGTGCCAAGAAGGGCTTCAAGGACGCCTTCGCCCCCCAGGGGCTCTTCGAGGACCTGGGCCTGAAGTACATCGGCCCGGTCGACGGGCACGACACCGCGGCCGTCGAGTCCGCGCTGCGCCGCGCCAAGCGCTTCCACGGCCCCGTCCTGGTGCACTGCCTGACGGAGAAGGGCCGCGGCTGCGGGCCCGCGCTCGCCGACGAGCAGGACCGCTTCCACACCGTCGGTGTGATGGACCCGCTGACCTGCGAACCGCTCGCCGCCGGCGGGCCCTCCTGGACCTCGGTGTTCGGCGAGGAGATCGTCCGCCTCGGCGCGGAGCGGGAGGACGTCGTCGCGCTCACCGCCGCGATGCTGCACCCGGTCGGCCTCGGCGCCTTCGCCGAGCGCTTCCCGAACCGGGTGTGGGACGTGGGCATCGCCGAACAGCACGCGGTCGCCTCGGCCGCCGGGCTCGCCACCGCCGGACTGCATCCGGTGGTCGCCCTCTACGCCACCTTCCTCAACCGCGCCTTCGACCAACTGCTGATGGACGTCGCCCTGCACCGCTGCGGGGTCACCTTCGTCCTCGACCGGGCCGGCGTCACCGGCCCCGACGGCGCCTCCCACAACGGCATGTGGGACATGTCGATCCTCCAGGTGGTGCCGGGCCTGCGGATCGCCGCCCCGCGCGACGCCGCGCAGCTGCGGATCCAGCTGCGCGAGGCGGTCGCCGTGGACGACGCGCCGACCGTGCTGCGTTTCCCGAAGGAGAACGTCGGCCCGGACATCCCCGCCGTCGACCGGGTGGGCGGCATGGACGTGCTGCACCGGGCGGAGCGGCCGAAGGTGCTGCTGGTCGCCGTCGGCGTCATGGCGCCGGTGTGTCTGGGCGCCGCCGGCCTCCTGGAGGAGGGCGGCACCGGATGCACCGTGGTCGACCCCCGCTGGGTCAAACCGGTCGACCCCGCGCTGCCGCGGCTGGCCGCGGAACACCGGATGGTGGCCGTGGTCGAGGACAACAGCCGTGCCTCCGGGGTCGGTTCGGCCGTGGCGCAGGCCCTCGCGGACGCGGGGGTGGACGTGCCGGTACGGCTGTTCGGTATCCCGGACCAGTTCCTGCCGCACGCCAAGCGCAGCGAAGTACTGGCCGACATCGGCCTCACGCCCGTGGAGATCGCCGGGCGGATCAGTGGGAGCCTGGCCGTCAAGGATGTCGACGGCACAGTCAAGGAGAGTGAATGACCACCGAGTTCGACCTCGGCGCCCTGCTCGCCGAGCGCGGAGCCGAGCGATACGAGCTGCACACGAAGTACCTCAACCCGCAGCTCCCGCGCATGTTGCACACCATCGGCTTCGACAAGGTCTACGAGCGTGCCGAGGGCGCCCACTTCTTCGACGCCGACGGCAACGACTACCTGGACATGCTCGCCGGGTTCGGGGTGATGGGCCTGGGCCGGCACCACCCGGTCGTCCGCAAGGCGCTGCACGACGTCCTCGACCTGGACCTCGCCGACCTCACCCGGTTCGACTGCCAGCCGCTGCCAGGGCTGCTCGCCGAGCGGCTGCTCGCCCACAGCCCGCACCTGGACCGGGTGTTCTTCGGCAACAGCGGCACCGAGGCGGTCGAGACGGCCCTGAAGTTCGCCCGGTACGCCACCGGCCGGCCCCGCGTCCTGTACTGCGAGCACGCCTTCCACGGACTGACCACCGGCTCGCTGTCCGTCAACGGCGAGACCGGCTTCCGCGACGGCTTCGCCCCGCTGCTGCCCGACACCGCCGTGCCCCTCGGGGATCTCGACGCGCTGGCGCGGGAGTTGAAGAAGGGCGACGTGGCCGCGCTGATCGTGGAGCCGATCCAGGGCAAAGGCGTGCACGAGGCGCCGCCCGGCTATCTGCGCGCCGCGCAGGAGCTGCTGCACAAGCACAAGGCGCTGCTGATCGCCGACGAGGTGCAGACCGGTCTCGGCCGCACCGGCGACTTCTACGCCTACCAGCACGAGGACGGCGTGGAGCCGGACCTGGTGTGCGTCGCCAAGGCCCTGTCCGGCGGCTACGTCCCGGTCGGCGCCACCCTCGGCAAGGACTGGATCTTCAAGAAGGTCTACTCGTCCATGGACCGCGTCCTGGTCCACTCGGCGAGCTTCGGCTCCAACGCGCAGGCGATGGCGTGCGGGCTCGCCGTGCTGTCGGTCATGGAGAACGAGCAGATCGTCGCCGGTGTGCGCGCCACGGGCGACCTGCTGAAGTCCCGGCTCACGGAGCTGATCGGCAGGTACGAGCTGCTCGCCGACGTCCGCGGCCGGGGCCTGATGATCGGCATCGAGTTCGGCAAGCCGTCCTCGCTGAAGCTGCGCAGCCGCTGGGCCATGCTCCAGGCCGCCCGCAAGGGCCTGTTCGCCCAGATGGTCGTCGTGCCGCTGCTGCAGCGGCACCGCATTCTCACCCAGGTCTCCGGCGACCACCTCGAAGTGATCAAGCTGATCCCGCCGCTCGTCTTCGGCGAGGCCGACGTGGACCGGTTCATCGAGGGCTTCACCGCCGTCATGGACGACGCGCACAGCGGCGGCGGTCTGATGTGGGACTTCGGCAAGACGCTGATCAAACAGGCGGTCGCCAACCGCTGACCGCCCCATGAGCGGCGGGTAGCGTTTTTTGCCTCACAGGCAAGAAATTTGCCCTGTGGGCAAAAGCGGGGCTGAATGGAGGCATGAACGCCTCGGATGCCGCGGCGGCGGGCCAGGGTGAGGATCTGCCCGCTGTCGCGCCGCAGCTACGCGCACTGCGCCGACGGGCCGGCCTCACCCTGGAGGCCGCGGCCCGGGACGCCGGACTCTCACCGGCTCATCTGTCCCGGCTGGAGACCGGGCAGCGGCAGCCCTCGCTGCCGATGCTGCTCGCGCTCGCCCGTATCTACGGTACGACCGTCTCCGAACTCCTCGGCGAGCGGGTCGCCGACCAGAACGCGATCGTCCGGGCCGCCGACATGGACCCGACGCCGGCCGCCGGGTGGACCTACTTCCAGGCCGGCGCCCCCGGCCGCGGCATGCAGGCCCTGCGGGTCCACGCCCCGTACGGCGCGCAGGGCGACATCGTGCGCGTCCACCCCGGCGAGGAGTGGCTCTACGTCCTCAAGGGGCGGCTGCGGCTGCGCCTCGGCGACGCCACGCACCTGCTCGCCCCCGGCGACAGCGCCCACTTCGACTCGCTCACCCCGCACCGCCTCGCCGCCGAGGACCCGGACGGCGTGGAGCTGCTGTTCGTCCACACCCTGCTGCAGAGCCCCACGGCCGCACTGTGCCTCGGGCACCTGAACGGAGAGCTGCCATGAGCGATCTCGAGACCAAGTTCCCCCGTTCCCTGTGGATCCGGCTGATCATCTACATCGCCCTGGGGCACGTCCTGGCCGCGTTCCTCTACCTGCTGTTCGCCATCGGGGGCAAGGGCTGAGCCCGCACCCCCGGGCACGGCGGCACGCGCCGGACGAACAGGTCAGTCCACCAGCCGCGCCCGCAGCCGCTCCCGCGTCTCGGGGGTGAGCCGCAGGCCCCGCTCCAGATAGGGGTCCACGCCGCCCCAGGTCTCCTCGATGCTGTCGAAGGCGGCCGCCAGATACTCGGCGCGCGCGTCGAAGAGCGGGCTGAGCAGCTCCATCACCTCGGGCGTGTACGCGCTGTGCGCACTGCCGCTGCGCTGCACCTTGTAGCGGCGGTGCTTGGCGTTGGACTCCAGGTAGTCGGCCACGATCGCGTCGCGCTCCACGCCCACGGCGAGCAGCGTCACGGCTATCGAGATGCCGGCGCGGTCCTTGCCGGCCGCGCAGTGCATCAGTGCCGGCACGCTGTCCTCGGCGATCGCGTGCAGCACCCGCGAGTGCTCGCTGGTGCGGTTGCGCACCGTCGACCGGTACGAGGCCACCATCCGGGCCGCGGCCTTGCCGTCGTCCAGGATCGCGCGCAGTTCGCCGAGGTCGCCGTCGCGGACCATCTTCCAGAACTCCGCGCCGTCCGCCGGGTCGCTCAGCGGCAGGTTCACATTGCGCACGCCGGGCAGCGCGACGTCCGGGCCCTCCAGCTTCTGGTCGGCCGCGTTGCGGAAGTCGAATATGGTGTGCAGGCCCAGGGACGACAGGAAGGCCGCGTCCTCGTCGGTGGCATGCGCCAGGTGCCCGCTGCGGAACAGCACGCCCTGCCGCAGCCGGCGTCCGTCCACGGTCGGCAGCCCGCCGACGTCACGGAAATTGCGCACACCGGCCAGCTCCGGCTCGGTCGACGGGACCTGCTGCGTCACGGGGGCTCCTCCCGATCGGTCCCCGCCGTCACGGCTCGCGGCGGGAGTTGCGTCGACCATACGGCATTGATTTCCCCCGCAATGAGTTGTCCACAGGCATTGTCAGCAGGGGCGACGGGGGCCGATGATGCGCGTACTTGAGCGTTTCCGTTGGCGACTGTGAGGTCTTGATGACGGACATCTCGGAGGACGGCCGCACCTGGCTGCTGACGGGCCCCGCCAGCGGCTACGCCCTGCATCTCACCGCCGCGGACGAGCTGGTGCACCTGCACTGGGGGCCGCGCATCACCCTCGCGGACGCCGAGGCCCTCGCCACCCGCCCACTGCCGGGCTACCGCCCCTTCGAGTCCCCGCTCGACGGCCGCGAGGAGTACCCCGTCGAGGGCGGCCCGCGCTTCGTGCGCCCCGCCCTGTCCGTGCGCACGGGGGAGCGGCGCGGCACCGAGTGGCGCTTCGTGTCGTACGACACCTCGTGCGACACCTCGCGCGGCGCCCCGGGTGACCGCACGGGGGACGAGCTGCGGCTGAGGTTCGCGGACGGCGGGCTCGCGATCACCCTGCACTACCGGATGCGCGGCGACGTCCTGGAGCGCTGGGTGAGCCTGCGCAACGGCGGCGACACGCCCCTGGAGCTGCTGCGCGCCGACGCGGCCACCTGGACCCTGCCCGACCGCGAGGGCTGGCGGCTGTCCCGGCTGCACGGCCGCTGGGCCGCCGAGTCCCTGCTCGACACCGCCCCCCTCACCTACGGCGAGCAGCTCATCGGCAGCCGCCGCGGCCACACCGGCCACCAGCACCTGCCCTGGGTCGCCCTGGACACCGACGCCACCGAGGAGCGCGGCGAGGTCTACGGCTGCGCGCTCGGCTGGTCCGGCTCCTGGCGCATCACCGTCGCCCAACTCCCCGACGCCCGCGTGCAGATCACCGGCGGCGCCGGATACGACGACTCGGGTCTGCTGCTTCTCGCGCCGGGCGAGTCGTACACCACCCCGGTCTTCGCGGGGCTGTTCAGCGACGGCGGCTTCGGCGGCGCGAGCCGCGCCTGGCACGCCTACCAGCGCGCGTACGTGATCCCCGACGCCGACCGGGACCGGCCGGTGCTCTTCAACTCCTGGGAGGCGACCGGGTTCGACATCCGTGCGGAGCAGCAGTGCGAACTCGCCCGGCGGGCCGCCGCGATCGGCGTGGAGCTTTTCGTGGTGGACGACGGCTGGTTCGGCACCCGCACCAGCGACCGCGCCGGGCTGGGCGACTGGACCCCGAACCCCGACCGCTTCCCGGGCGGCCTCAAACCCCTCGCCGACCAGGTGCACGCGCTCGGCATGGGGTTCGGCATCTGGGTCGAACCGGAGATGGTCAACCCGGACAGTGCCCTTTACCGCGCCCACCCGGAGTGGGTGCAGCACCAGAGCGGCCGCGAACGCACCGAGTTCCGCAACCAGTTGGTCCTCAACCTCGCCCGGATGGACGTCCAGGAGTATCTGTGGGAGCGGCTGGACGCCCTGCTCTCCGGCACCCCGGTCGACTTCGTGAAGTGGGACTTCAACCGCTGCTTCACCGACGCCGGGTGGCCCGGGGAGCCGTATCCGCAGCGGCTGTGGGTGGACCATGTGCACGCCTTCTACGCCCTGCTCGACCGGCTGCGCGCCGCGCACCCCGGCGTCGCCTTCGAGTCCTGTTCGGGCGGGGGCGGCCGGATCGACCTCGGGGTGCTCGGCCGTACCGACCAGGTGTGGACCTCCGACAACACCGACCCGCTGGACCGGCTGGCCATCCAGCACGGCTTCAGCCAGCTCCACCCGGCCCGGGTCATGGCCGCGTGGGTCACCGACAGCCCCAACACCCAGCTCAACGGGCGGGTCAGCAGCCTGAGGTTCCGCTTCGTCAGCGCCATGGCGGGCGTCCTCGGCATCGGCGGCGACCTCGGCCGGTGGAGCGAGGAGGAACTGGCCGAGGCCGGGCGGTGGATCCGGCTGTACAAGGAGATCCGCCCCCTGGTCCAGCGCGGCGAGCTGTACCGGCTGCGGCCCCCGACGGGCGGGCTCGCCGCGGTGCAGTACGTCCTGGGCGACGAGACCGTGGTCCTCGCCTGGCTCCAGGCGCAGCGCTACGGCGAACCGGCACCGGCGCTGCGGCTGCGCGGCCTCGACCCGACGGCGTCGTACGAATGCCGCGAAACGGGCGAAGTGCACCGCGGGGCGGTCCTGCTGCACCACGGGCTGATCACCGGACTGCGCGGGGATCTGGACGCGGCGGTGATCCGGTTGCGGCGAATCTGAGGGGTAACAGCCCCGGCGGCGGGCGTATTCCTGGAACGGGGCAACTTCCGGAGTGGCTCATCTCACCGTTCGTCAAGCCTTGCCTACGGTCGCGTAAGTCACAGCCCAAGGTGAATCATGGCCCGACGTGGCAGACGATTCGAAGAATGACAGAACAGTGATCGGGTCGTACGTGGCGGTGGGGGACAGCTTCACCGAGGGCGTGGGCGATCCCGGGCCCGACGGGGCGTTCGTGGGCTGGGCCGACCGGTTCGCGGTACTGCTCGCCGACCGGCGGCCCGAGGGCGACTTCCAGTACACCAACCTCGCCGTGCGCGGGAAGCTGCTGGACCAGATCGTGGCCGACCAGGTCCCGGGGGCCGTCGAACTCGCCCCGGACCTGGTCTCCTTCTGCGCGGGCGGCAACGACATCATCCGTCCCGGCACCGATCCGGACGAGGTGGCCGAGCGCTTCGAGGCGGCCGTGGCCCGGCTCGCCGAGGTCGCCGGCACCGTCATGGTGACCACCGGCTTCGACACCCGCGGCGTGCCGCTGCTCAAGCACCTGCGCGGCAAGATCGCCACGTACAACGGGCACGTCCGGGCCATCGCCGACCGGTACGGCTGCCCCGTGCTCGACCTGTGGTCGCTGAGGTCCGTGCAGGACCGCCGGGCCTGGGACAGCGACCGGCTGCACCTCTCGCCCGAGGGACACACCCGCGTCGCGCTGCGCGCCGGGCAGGCGCTCGGCCTCGACGTGCCCGCCGACCCGGAGCAGCCGTGGCCGCCGCTGCCGCCCCGCGGCACCCTGGAGGTCCGCCGCGACGACGTCCACTGGGCCCGCGAGCACCTCGTCCCGTGGATCGGCCGCCGACTGCGCGGCGAGTCCTCCGGCGACCACGTCACGGCGAAGGGCACCCTGTCCCCGGACGACATCCGGATGCGCATCGCCGCCGTGGCCTGACCGCCCCGCGACCGCTTCCGCCCCGACCGCACGCCATCTGGTGCGGCGCGGGGCGTGCGCGTCTCGCGGTGCCCCCCCCGCCGCGCCCTGCCCCGGCACCGCTCCCTGGGCGGCCACCGGTCGAAGCCGCCCCGTCAACCGCTCCCGGCCCACGCCCGGTTGACCACGACGTCCGGCGGAACGGGGCGCGCGGCGGTCGACGGTGCCGCGGGTGTCCCGCGCGGCGATCAGCTCGGCCGTTCCATGATTGTCCGATGAGCGGACCATAATGGGGAGCCCATGACTTCACCGGGAGGTACCGTGACCGGTCCGCGTTCCTCGTCCTCAGGGCCCCGTGTGCCGCGCCCCGCGGCCTTCGGTGTGGACCCGGGCGGTGAGCGCCTGGCACGCATCCGCCGCTCCCCGCACTTCAAGGACGGCGTCTTCCAGAACCCCGGCGGCACCGCGCGCACCCGGCCCGCCGGCTCCCCGCTGGACTTCGCGAAGGTCTTCTTCGACAAGGAGACCCGGCCGCTGCGCGCCCCCCGGGGCACCGTCCCGGTGCACCCCACGACCTTCGCCGACCTCGCCCGGCCGCCCGCCACCGGCCTGCGGCTGACCTGGATGGGACACTCCAGCGTGCTCGCCGAGATCGACGGCCGGAGAGTGCTGTTCGACCCGGTGTGGGGCGAGCGCTGCTCCCCCTTCCCCTTCGCCGGACCCAAGCGGCTGCACCCCGTGCCGCTGCCCCTGGCCGCGCTCGGTGAGGTCGACGTCGTGGTGATCTCCCACGACCACTACGACCACCTCGACCTGCCCACCATCAAGGCGCTGGCCGGCACCGGCACCGTCTTCGCCGTGCCGCTCGGCGTCGGCGCCCACCTCGAACACTGGGGCGTCGCTCCGGACCGGCTGCGCGAGCTGGACTGGCACGAGTCGACCCGCGTCGGCGGGCTCACCCTCACCGCCACCCCGGCCCGCCACTTCTGCGGCCGCGGCCTGCGCAACACCCAGCACACCCTGTGGGCCTCCTGGGTCGTCGCCGGCGAGGAGCACCGGATCTACCACAGCGGCGACACCGGCTACTTCGACGGCTTCAAGGACATCGGCGCCGCCCACGGCCCCTTCGACGCCACGATGATCCAGATCGGCGCCTACAGCGAGTTCTGGCCGGACATCCACATGCGTCCCGACGAGGGGCTGCGCGCCCACCTGGACCTCCAGGGCGGCGCCCCGCACGGCGTCCTCCTCCCGATCCACTGGGGCACCTTCAACCTCGCCCCGCACCCGTGGGCCGAACCGGGGGAGTGGACCAAGGAGGCCGCCGAGGAGACCGGCCAGGCGGTGGCCCTGCCCCGCCCCGGCGAGCCCTTCGAACCCGCCGGCAAGATCCCGGCCGAGGCCTGGTGGCGAGGTGTGTCCGGCGAGGTCCGCCGCACCTGGCGCTCGGTCGGCGCGCTGGTCGCGGAGCCGCCGAAGCGCGGCTGAGGTTCCGCCCCACGGCCACGGACCTACCCGGGGCCAAGGGCGATACTCTGCGTGACATTCGGAGAGGGGTGGGCGCGCGCTTCCGTGGGGTGTCGGACACGGGCAACTGCCGTGAACCGGGCGGGAGTCGAGAGCCGAAACCGGAGTGCGTCCCTCCGACCCCCTCCGCTCTTTCTGACCGCTTTTGATCGGGCCTTATCGATCTTTTTCGAGTCGGCAGGGGTGTGTCCAACCGGGTCATCGGTCTTTCGTACGGGTCCTCATACCAGAGCGGGACGTCGGGCGGGGGAGTTCCGCAACTGCCGCTCGCGCAGGGGGTGGAGGCAACTACCGTGAGTGTCCGACCCAGGCCCGACGGACCCGTACGAGGACGCAGATGTCTCACCTTCGCGCACCGGGCAGCGGGCGGCACGGTCGCCCGGTCGCCCGGCCCGCTCCCGCACTGCCCGAGACCCACATACGGCCCCAGCTGACGCGGCTCGCCGTGCTGCCCCCGCTCGCGGTCGCACTCGGCGCCACCGCCGCCGTCCTGTTCACCGTCCGCTCCACCGGCGTCCGCACCGGCCCCGTCCTGTGGGCCGTGCTCGGCGGCGCCGTCACCGTGGCCGTCGCCGCCGTCCTGATCGCCGCCGTGGCCGCCGACCGCGCCGCCCGCACCGTCACCGACCACATCGACGCCCTGCGCCGCACCGCCGCCCGCGGCGAGGCCGACCTGCGCGAACTCGTCGACGCCCTGGGCAAGGGGGAGGCCCCGCCGCAGCCCCCGTCCCGCCGCGGGCCGCCCGCGGACGCCGACGGCTTCGAACTGCTCGCCGCCGACCTCGCCCGCGCGCACGACGGCGCCGTCGCCGCCGTCGTACGGGCCGCCCGGCTCTCCAGCCACGCGGACAGCGAGCAGAAGCTGGAGGTCTTCGTCAACCTCGCGCGCCGGCTCCAGTCCCTCGTGCACCGCGAGATCTCGATCCTCGACGATCTGGAACACGAGATCGAGGACCCCGACCTGCTCAAGGGCCTCTTCCACGTGGACCACCTGGCCACCCGCATCCGGCGGCACGCCGAGAACCTCGCCGTGCTCGGCGGCGCCGTCTCCCGGCGGCAGTGGAGCAACCCGGTGAGCATGACCGAGGTGTTGCGCTCCGCCATCGCCGAGGTCGAGCAGTACTCCAGGGTCAAGCTGGTGCCCCCGACCGACGGCGAACTGCGCGGCCACGCCGTCGCCGACGTCATCCACCTGCTCGCCGAACTCATCGAGAACGCCACGGTGTTCTCCGCCCCGGGGACCCAGGTGCTGCTGCACGCCAACCTCGTCACCTCCGGTCTCGCCGTCGAGGTCGAGGACCGCGGGCTCGGCATGCCCGCCGGCGAACAGAACCGGATGAACGCCCTGCTCGCCGACCCCGACCGGGTCAACGTCGCCAGCCTGCTGGCCGACGGCCGCATCGGCCTCTACGTCGTCTCCCAACTCGCCCGCCGGCACGGCATCGGCGTGCGGTTGCAGAGCAACATCTACGGCGGCGTCCAGGCCGTGATCGTCGTACCCGAGGCGCTGCTCGGCACACCGCAGCCGGAGCTCGCGGCGCCGGCCGCCGCGATGCCGTCCGTACCGGTCGCCGCGATGCCGTCCGCGCCCCCGCTGCCCGTCCGCGGCACCCACCACGAGCGCACCGCCCCCGCCGAGGCGGCACCCGGCAGCCGGGCCCGGCACCACGCGGTGGCCGAGGAGCCCGAGGGCGCCTTGCCCACCCCGCGCGTCGACCCGGTGCGCGGCACCACGGCCAGGCCCCGGCTGCCGCGCCGCCGCGCCCAGGAGAACCTGGTCCCCCAGCTCCGCGGCGGCCCCGCGCCCCGCCAGGACGACGACACCCTCGGCGGCCACGACCCCGGACTGATGGCGGCCTTCCAGCGCGGGATCGGCCTCGCCGAGGCCCGGCAGCCCGCGGACGAGCGGCATCCACACGCCGGGCACCCGCACGCCGGGCAGCCGCAGCCCGCGGCCATCCCCTCGGTCGAGCCCGCGCGCGTCCGCGTCGCCCAGCCGGAGCACGACCCGGCCCAAGTGCCGCTGCCGCACGGCCACCTGGAGCACGCCCGCACCGATCCACCGCCCCTGTCCGCCGGCCCGGCCGAGGGAAGCGCACCGGCCGGCTGAGCCCCGTACCAGTCCGTGCGACCCCCAACCCCCAGTGCCCCCACAGAACTTCGTACCCCAAGGAGTCGATCCACCATGGCGAGCGACGCGCCGACCGCTCACGCATCCGACCTCGACTGGCTGCTCAGCGGCCTCGTGCAGCGCGTACCGCACACCAGCAGCGCGGTGCTCCTGTCCTGCGACGGACTGGTGAAGTCCGTGCACGGTCTCGACCCCGACAGCGCCGACCACATGGCCGCCCTCGCCTCCGGCCTGTACTCGCTCGGCCGCAGCGCGGGCGTCCGGTTCGGGGACGGCGGCGACGTACGGCAGGTCGTCGTGGAACTCGCCTCGACCCTGCTGTTCGTCACCACCGCCGGATCCGGCACCTGCCTCGCGGTGATGGCGGGCCGCGAGGCCGACGCGGCCGTACTCGGCTACGAGATGGCGATGCTGGTCAAGAGCGTCCGCCCCTACCTGGTCACCGCCCCCCGGCAGCACGCCGTCGAACCCACGGCGCCGAGGCATTGAGCGTGGCCGCGGCCGGCGACGGACCCTGGCTGGACGACGCGGCCGGCCGGCTCGTGCGTCCCTTCACGGTCAGCGACGGCCGCACCGAGCCCACCGTCGCGCTCGATCTGATCTCGCAGGTGATGGCCACCGGGGTCACCCCGCTCGGCTACCTCGGCCCCGAGCACGCCCAGGCGCTCGACCTGTGCCGGGCACCGGTCTCGGTCGCCGAGGTCGCCGCGCACCTGAAACTGCCCGCGGTGGTCACCAAGGTCCTGCTCGCGGACCTGGTCGACTGCGGGGCGCTGACCACCAAGCCCCCCGCGTTCCACCACACTCCCACCGACCGGTCCCTGCTGGAGGCAGTGCTCGATGGACTACGACGACAGCTCTGACCCCTTCCCCACCGCGCTCAAGATCCTCGTGGCGGGCGGGTTCGGAGTCGGCAAGACCACCTTCGTGGGCGCGGTCAGCGAGATCGCCCCGCTGAGCACGGAGGAGCTGCTCACCACGGTCGGTGCCGAGACCGACAGCCTCGAAGGCATCGAGAACAAGATGGAGACCACGGTCGCCATGGACTTCGGCCGGATCTCCCTCGATCCGGACCATGTGCTGTACCTGTTCGGCACCCCCGGGCAGGAGCGGTTCTGGTTCATGTGGGACGAGCTGTCCGAGGGCGCGCTCGGCGCGGTGATCCTCGCCGACACCCGCCGGCTCCAGGACTGCTTCGCCGCCGTGGACTTCTTCGAGGAGCGCGGACTCGGCTTCGTCGTCGCCGTCAACGAGTTCGACGGGGGCCACCGCTACGACACCGAGGAGGTGCGCGCCGCCATCGACCTCGATCCCGAGGTCCCGGTCGTGCGCTGCGACGCCCGGATCTCCAGCTCCGGCGTGCAGACCCTGCTCGCCCTCGTCCGCCACCTGCTCGCCCACACCCCGGAGCCCGCGCCGAGCCACGGCGCCGCGCACCGGTGATCCCGCCCAACCGCCCACGGAGTTCCCCAGATGAGGCACCCGCACAGCGACGGAGCCCGGCCATGAGCTACGAGCCGCCCCGGCCGGTCCGCGGTCTGCTGCTCACCCCCGAGGACAAGGAGGCCCCCGCCCGCGTCCGGCGGCTGCGGGCGCTCGGCCTCGGAGAACGCCCCGACCCCGCGCTCGACGCCTTCGCGGACCATCTCGCCCACCTCACCGCCGCGCCCTACGCCATGGTCAACTTCGTCGGCGAGGACCGGCAGCTCTTCGCCGGCCTGCGCGCCCCGGCCGTCGCGCCGGTCCTGCGGGAGGACGGCAGCAGGGCGGAGTGGGGCCGGACACTCCCCCGCGACCACGGGTTCTGCCCCCATGTGGTGGTCCGCCGCAAGGCCCTGGTGCTGGAGGACGTCCGCGACTATCCCCGGTTCGCGGGCAACCCCGTCGTGGACGAGTACGGCATCCGCTCCTACCTCGGCGCCCCGCTCCTCGACGGCACCGGCATGGCGCTCGGCACCGTGTGCGCCGCCGACACCGGGCCCCGCGCCTGGGGCAGGGAAGGGCTGGAGACCATCAAGGCGCTCGCCGCCGATCTCGTCGTCCGCATCGAACGCAGCGCGCGGGACGGGCTGCCCATCTGACGATCGGCTCGTGTGACGGACGGGGCGTGAAGGAAAGCTGAGGCGGCGGTTAAGAAAAGCTCGATGGACCCCGGCCCCGCGCATACGGCAGATTGCAGGGTGATTCCACCCCTCTGACCCGGTGCGGGCGCCTTCGGCATGCCCGCGTCCGGGACCTCACCCAACAGGAGCCGCACGCGTGAAGGCGCTGGTCAAGGACAAGGCGGAGCCCGGACTCTGGCTGACGGACGTCCCCGAGCCCGCGATAGGGCCCGCCGACGTACTGATCAAGGTCCTGCGGACCGGTATTTGCGGCACCGACCTGCACATCTGGGCCTGGGACGGCTGGGCGCGGCAGGCGATCAGCACCCCGCTGGTGGTCGGACACGAGTTCGTCGGCGAGGTCGTGGAGGTCGGCCGGGGCGTCACCGACGTCCGGATCGGCGACCGGGTCAGCGGCGAGGGGCACCTGGTGTGCGGCAAGTGCCGCAACTGCCTGGCCGGGCGCCGGCATCTGTGCCGGGCCACCGTCGGCCTCGGCGTCGGCCGCGACGGCGCGTTCGCCGAGTACGTCGCCCTGCCCGCGTCCAACGTGTGGGTGCACCGCGTCCCGGTCGACCTCGACGTCGCCGCGATCTTCGACCCGTTCGGCAACGCCGTGCACACCGCCCTGTCCTTCCCGCTGGTCGGCGAGGACGTCCTGATCACCGGCGCGGGCCCGATCGGCCTCATGGCCGCCGCCGTCGCCCGGCACGCGGGCGCCCGCAACGTCGTCATCACCGACGTCAGCGAGGAGCGCCTGGACCTGGCCCGCAAGATCGGCGTCAGCCTCGCCCTGAACGTTGCCGAGGCCACGATCGCCGACGGACAGCGGGAGCTGGGACTGCGCGAGGGCTTCGACATCGGCCTGGAGATGTCCGGCAGGCCCGAGGCCATGCGCGACATGATCGCCAACATGACGCACGGCGGCCGGATCGCCATGCTCGGCCTGCCGTCCCAGGAGTTCCCCGTCGACTGGGCCCGCGTCGTCACCTCGATGATCACCATCAAGGGCATCTACGGCCGGGAGATGTTCGAGACCTGGTACGCGATGTCGGTGCTGCTGGAGGGCGGCCTCGACCTCGCCCCCGTGATCACCGGCCGGTACGGCTACCGCGACTTCGAGGCGGCCTTCGCGGACGCCGCGAGCGGCAAGGGCGGCAAGGTCATCCTCGACTGGACCGCGTAAGTCACCCGCTTTTCCTAGGAGCTTCTGTCATGTTCGACACCGTCCGCGACGACCTGCGCACCACCCTCGACGAGATCCGCGCCGCCGGCCTGCACAAGCCCGAGCGGGTCATCGGCAGCCCGCAGTCCGCGACCGTCGAGGTCACCGCCGGCGGCCGCCCCGGCGAGGTCCTCAACTTCTGCGCCAACAACTACCTCGGCCTCGCCGACCACCCCGAGGTGATCGCCGCCGCCCACGAGGCCCTGGACCGCTGGGGCTACGGCATGGCCTCGGTGCGCTTCATCTGCGGCACCCAGGAGGTGCACAAGGAGCTGGAGGCGCGCCTGTCCGCGTTCCTCGGCCAGGAGGACACGATCCTCTACTCCTCCTGCTTCGACGCCAACGGCGGTGTCTTCGAGACCCTGCTCGGCGAGGAGGACGCGGTGATCTCCGACGCCCTCAACCACGCCTCCATCATCGACGGCATCCGGCTGTCCAAGGCCCGCCGCTACCGCTACGCCAACCGCGACCTCGCCGACCTGGAGGCGAAGCTGAAGGAGGCGTCCGGCGCGCGCCGCCGGCTGATCGTCACCGACGGCGTGTTCTCCATGGACGGCTATGTCGCCCCGCTGAGCGAGATCTGCGACCTCGCCGACCGCTACGACGCGATGGTCATGGTGGACGACTCGCACGCCGTCGGCTTCGTCGGCCCCTCCGGCCGCGGCACCCCCGAGCTGCACGGCGTCATGGACCGCGTGGACATCCTCACCGGCACCCTCGGCAAGGCCCTCGGCGGCGCCTCCGGCGGCTATGTCGCCGCCCGCGCCGAGATCGTCGCCCTGCTGCGCCAGCGCTCGCGCCCGTACCTGTTCTCCAACACCCTCGCCCCGGTGATCGCGGCGGCCTCCCTCAAGGTCCTCGACCTGCTGGAGTCGGCCGACGACCTGCGGGTACGGCTGGCCGAGAACACCGCGCTGTTCCGGTCCCGGATGATCGAGGAGGGCTTCGACATCCTCCCCGGCGACCACGCCATCGCCCCCGTGATGATCGGCGACGCGGCGCAGGCCGGCCGCATGGCCGAGCTGCTGCTGGAGCGGGGCGTGTACGTGATCGGCTTCTCCTTCCCGGTCGTCCCGCAGGGCCAGGCCCGCATCCGCGTCCAGCTCTCCGCCGCGCACTCCACCGAGGACGTCGACCGCGCGGTGGCCGCCTTCGTCGCGGCGCGCGCGGAGCTGGCGGCCTGACCAGGGGATACCGCCTGGGATAATCGGGGGCATGATCGAGGCACGGCGGCTCCACATCCTCCGTGCGGTGGCCGACCACCGCACGGTCACCGCGGCGGCCGCCGCGCTCTATCTCACCCCCTCGGCCGTCTCCCAGCAGCTGACGGCCCTGGAGCAGGAGACCGGCCACCGGCTGGTCGACCGGGGTGCCAAGGGCGTACGGCTCACTCCGGCCGGCGAGATCCTGCTCAGCCACACCAACGCGGTCCTCGCCCAGTTGGAACGCGCCGAGGCGGAACTCGCGGCGTACGGCTCGGGCGAGGCAGGCACGGTCACCGTGGCGGCCTTCGCGACCGGCATCGCCCAGGTCGTGGCCCCGGCGGTGGCCCGCCTCGCCCACACCGCGCCCGGCATCCGCATCCGGGTGCGGGACGCCGAGGGCGACGCCAGCCTGCCGATGGTGCTGGACCGGCAGGTGGACGTGGCGGTGGCCGTCGAGTACCGGGGCGCACCGGCCGCGGACGACCCCCGGCTGACCCATGTCCCGCTCTACGCGGAGCCGTTCGACGCCGTCGTCCCCGTCGGCCACCGCCTCGCGGACTCGGCCGAGGTCCCGCTCGCCGAGCTGGCCAAGGACACCTGGATCGGGCCCTACCCCGGCAATCCCTGCCATGACGTCGTCGTCCTCGCCTGCGAGAGCGCCGGGTTCCAGCCCCGCCTCGAACACTCCTCCGACGATTTCCGTGCCGTCGTCGCCCTCGCCTCCGCCGACGCGGGCGTCGCCCTCGTCCCCCGCTCCGCCCTGCGCGGCATGGACCTCACCGACGTGATCGTCCGCCCGGTCGACGGCGTGGCCCCCACCCGCCGCGTCTTCGCCGCGGTGCGCCGGGGCGCGGAGGGGCATCCGCTGATCAGGCCGGTGCTGGCGGCGCTGGGGGCGGCGGCCCGGACGTGAGCGCGGCGTAGCGGATCCGCGGGCCGACGCTCACCGCTCCGGGCGCCCGGGATTGTCAGTGGCCGGCGCTACGGTCCGTGGCATGACGGATGCCGAAGACGTACGCCGGATCGCGCTGTCCTTCCCGGACACCGCGGAGAAGACCGCCTGGAACATGCCCACCTTCCGCGTGGCCGGGAAGATGTTCGCGACGCTGCCGGAGGACGAGACGTCCGTCGCCGTGCGCTGTCCGAAGGAGGAGCGGGACGAACTGGTGCTGGCCGAGCCGGAGAAGTTCTGGATCGCCGGGCACGAGGCCCAGTTCGCCTGGATCAGAGCGCGGCTGGCGGAACTTGAGGACGAGGCGGAGCTCCGGGACATCCTCGCCGACTCCTGGCGCCAGGCCGCCCCGCCCCGACTCCTGGAATCCCACCCGGAGTTGGGGACGCCGCCCAGCCGGTGAAAATCCCGGTGACCGGGGGAGGGGGAGTGGCATGATCTCGCGCGGTTCCTAGGAGGGAGAGCGGGGATGACTGGGGCGGGGCCGGGCGGGGATGGTGCCACCGGGGGTGCGCGGGGTGACGGGAGACGAGAGGCCGGCCCGGGGGCGGCGGGAGGGGCCGGGGAGCCGGGGGCGCGGCGCGCGGCCCGAGGGGCGGGCACACCGGCCGACGCGGGGCGCGGGGCCGGGGCGGGCGTGCGGTCGGACGTGCGGCGCGGCGGTGGGCGGGGAGCCGAGCCGGACGCGCGGCGTGGCGATGGGCGCGCGGGGCGTCCGGACGCGGGGCCGGGCGGGGAGCCGGGCGCCGGGGCGGTGGGCCGGTGGAGCGTGCGGCCACGGAGCACCCGGGCCCGGAGTGTCTGGTCGCGTGACTTCGGTCTGTTCTTCGTGGCCCGGGCCGTCGCGCGGCTCGGGGACACCATGCTGCCGGTGGCGCTGGCCGCCGGGCTGCTCGAACACGGGTACGGCGCGGGCGCGGTGGGACTGGCCATGGCGGCGTCGACCGCGGCCTTCGGCGGGCTGGTCGTCTTCGGCGGGGTGATCGCCGACCGGTTCAGCACCCGCCGGTTGATGATCGGCGCCGACCTGGTGCGGGTCTGCACCCAGTCCCTCGCCGCGGGGCTGTTCTTCGCCGGGCACGTGGCGCTGTGGGAGCTCTGCGCCATCGGCTTCGTCAACGGGGTGGCCGCCGCCGTGTTCCAGCCCGGCGTGGCCAGCACGGTTCCGCAGCTCGCCGCCGACGTCCAGGGCGCCAACGGCGCGATCCGCATCGCCGAGTCCGCCGCCCAGCTCGCCGGCCCGGCCGTCGCCGGTGTCCTCGTCGGTTTCGCCTCGCCCGGCGGTGTGTTCGCCGCGCACGCCGGGACGTACGCGGTCAGCGCCCTGTGCCTGCTGCTGCTCCGGCTGCCGCCGCTGCCCCCGGACGCGCGCGCCGCCACCGGTCGCGGCCTGCGCGCCTTCCGGGCCGATCTGGGCAAGGGCTGGCGGGAGTTCAGGTCCCGGACCTGGCTGTGGTCCGTGATCGCCATCTGGTGTCTGTACATGATCGCGGTGAACGGCCCGACCGTCCCCCTGGTGGCCACCGAGGTGGTCCAGCACCACGGCCCGCGCGCCTACGGCCTGGTCAACTCGGCCCTCGGCGCCGGCACCGTCGTCGGCGGCCTGCTCGCCCTCCGGCTGCGTCCCCGCCGGATGCTCCGGGCGGGCGCGCTGTCCCTGTGCGTCTACTTCACGTTCCCGGGGGCCGTCGGTCTCGGCCTCGGCGTGCCGGCCATGGCGGCGGGCGCGGCGCTCGCGGGGGCCGGGATGTCCTTCTGGGGCGTGATGTGGGCGACGAGCGTACAGACCCAGGTGCCCGCCGAGGCCCTCAACCGCATCCACGCCTACGACGTCGCGGGCTCCCTCGCCATGATGCCGGTCGGCCAGGCCGTCGCGGGCCCCGCCGCCGGTGTGCTGGGCGCCGGCCACGTCCTGCTGGTCGCCGCCGTGACCAGCCTCGCCGTGGTCGTCCTCCTCCTCGCCGTCCCCGCGATACGCGGCCTGGTACGCGCCGACGCCGCCCCGGCACCGGGCTGACGCCGCCCGCGATCCGGCGCCGGGACTCACACCCCGGCGCCCGCCCCCAGGAACCCCCCGATCCGCTCCCGCAGCCCCCGCGCGTCCAGGCCGTGCGCGGCGGCATGCTCCTCGACCGTGCCGTAGCGCCGCAGCTCCCGGCGGCCGACGCCGAGGCCGAGGACCCGGTGCGGGAGGTCCGCGAGGGCGTCGTTCACCGCGGCGGTCGACGTGCCCGCGAGATACGGTTCGGCCACCACCACCTCCGTCCCCGCCGCCCCGGCCGCCCTGCGCAGCCCGGCCGCGTCGAACGGTCGTACGGTCGTCGCGTAGAGCACGGTCACGTCCATGCCCTCCGTCGCGTCGAGCGCCGCGTCCAGCAGCGGGCCCACCGCGATCACCACACCGGCACGCCCTTCCCGCACGGTCACGAACCGCTCGCCGTCCACCGGCCGCGCCTGCCGGTTGGACTGCGCGGACAGCCGTACGTAGACCCGGTCGTCGCCCGCGGCGACCGCGTGGCGCAGCAGGGTCCCGGCCTCGTCGGGGTGGCCCGGCACATGGACGGTCCAGCCGTCCAGGGTGTCCAGCAGCGCCACATCGCCCGGCGCCATATGCGTGAACCCGCCGGCCGGCCAGTCGAAGGAGGCGGCCGCGCTGACCAGCACCGCCCCCGTGTCCTGATGCCCGAAGTCCAGCTTGACCTGCTCGAACGGCCGCTCCACCAGAAAGCTGGCGAAGGTGTGCACGACAGGCCGCAGCCCGGTCAGCGCCATTCCGGCCGCCGCCCCCACCAGGAGCTGCTCGCGGATGCCGACGTTGATCACCCGGTCGGGATGCCGGGCGCTCGCCTCGCGGAGGGCGTCCTTGCCGACCTCGGCGAGGACCACGGCGACCCGCGGGTCCTCGTCCAGGAGCCGGGAGACGACGGGAGCGAAACGGTCACGCATGGTGTCCATGGGATTGCCGCCCTTTCGGAGCGTGAGGAAAGTGCGAGGGAAAGCGGGGCGTTCTTCAGGCGTTCTTCGGCTCGACCCGGGCCACGACCACATGCGGCCGCCCCGGATGCGGCGCGGTGAACGCCTCGTACAGGGCCGCGTGGTCGCGCCCGTCGACGGTCACCGCCGACCAGCCGGCGGCCTCGAACCGGGCGGCGATCCCGCCGGGCCGGGCGTGGCTGGCGGAGGCGTTGTCCACCACCACGGTGTGCAGCCGGTCCAGCCCGGCGGGCCCGGCGAAGGCGATGGCCTCGTGGTTGCTGCCCTCGTCCAGCTCGGCGTCCCCGGTCAGCACCCAGACCGCCGGCTCGGTGCGGCCCTGGGCCCGCAGCCCCAGCGCGGTCCCCACGCCGAGGGGCAGCCCGTGCCCGAGGGAGCCGCTGCCGATCTCGGCCCCCGGCACCAGCACCCGGTCCGGGTGGTGCCCGAGCGGGGAGTCGTACCCGCCGAACCCCGGCAGCCAGCCGACCGGCAGGAAGCCCTTGGCGGCCAGTACCGCGTAGTACGCCATCGGACCGTGTCCCTTGCTCAGCAGGAACCGGTCCCGGCCCGGATCCGCCGCCCGCTCCGGCGTGACGCGCAGCACCCGGTCGTAGAGCACCCACAGCACGTCGAGCGTGGAGGTGGCCGCCGGGCCGTGCTTCTCGTCCCCCGTCATCAGGCTCATCAGCCCGGGCAGGTCGGCGTACTCGTGGAGGCGGTGGTCGTCCGCTGTGATCGTCATGTACGACAGCCTGCGACCTCGACCGAACTTGAGGTCAACCCCGGAAGACGTGCGCGATCACCGAGCCGAGTGCGGTATTGTTTCCTTGCACGTTGTGACCGGGGAAACCCCAGGTCAAACGGCACCGGGACGTGGCGCAGCTTGGTAGCGCACTTGACTGGGGGTCAAGGGGTCGCAGGTTCAAATCCTGTCGTCCCGACTTGAGAGAGTCGGATCAGAGGGGCGGCACCGGAGAAATCCGGTGCCGCCCCTCGATCGTTCTCCCGGCGGCCCCGGGCGCCGCGTACCCCTGGGGCACGGGGGGTAGAGGACGGGTGTGAGGGGACCGGGGGAAGAGGGGCTGGACGCGGCGCGGGTGGCCGAGGTCCTGGTGGCGGGGACACCGGCGCGGCGGGGGTCCGGGTACCGGGTCGGGGACGGCTGTGTGCTGACGGCCGCTCATGTCGTCGCGGAGGCCACCTCCGTGCGGGTACGGTTCGACGCGGACCGGCCGGGGGAGTGGAGCGCTCCCGCACGGGTCGTGCTGTCGTCCGTGGCCGCCGACGTCGCGCTGCTGGAGCTCGAGCGCGTGCCCGCGGACCGCACCGGCGTCGAACCGCCGCGCTACGCCGTCGTGCCCGACGCGGACGTGGTGCTGTCCTTCAGCGCGATGGGCTTCCCGCGCTTCAAGCTGCGCGAGGACGAGGACGCGCCGGGTCGGTACCGGGACTCCTGCCACGTCACCGGCACCGTCTCGGTCCTGTCCAACCTGCGCGAGGGCACCCTGGAACTGGCCCTCGCCGCGCCGCCCGCCGACCCCGAGCCGCACCGCTCCCCCTGGGAAGGCATGTCGGGCGCGGCCGTGTGGTGCGGGGGCGCGGTGATCGGCATGGTCAGCGCCCATCACCGGGCCGACGGACTGGGCAGGCTCGCGGCCCGCCGGGTGGAGCGGTGGTACGACTCGCTCACCGCGGCGGAGCTGGAGAGGTTCCGGCGGGGTGCCGGCCTGCCGCCGCGCGACGCGCTCGGCATCGCCGACGGGGCCGCGGGGCGCCGCCCGGCCGGCGGGCTGGCGGGGCTGCCCTCCGACCTGCCGCTGCGCGAACTCGCGGAACTGGTCGAGGCGTTGACCGCCGTGCCGGCACTGCGCAGCGGTAACGGCATGGGCCTCGTGCTGGACAGCATCAGCGACCGCGTCGCGGCCAACAGCCCCCGTGACCCCCGGCTGCGCATGGACGTCTACGGCATCGTCCGCACCTGCCTGCGCTATCCGGGCACCCTCGACCAACTCCTGGAGGCCGTACGGCTGCTGGAGGGACCCTCGCCCGAAGTGGACCGGGTGGACGGCGCGGCCGCCCGGCTCGCCCGGTACCGCGGCTGACTCGATCTCGCGGCGCCGGAAGGCCACAGGGTTGCGGCCGGTGCGGTGCTGGGTCATGCTGGTCGAGGCACCGATAATGCATAACTGGTAGACACGGGAGGGGACTTGGCATCCGTGGAGCATCCGATGCCTGCCGTCGAGTCCGGTCTCGTCGATCTCTCGGGCATCTCCCTCGAAGCGCTGCGCTCCATGGACGGCGAGACGTTCACCGAGTCCCTGGAGCAACTGCTGCATCACATCGACGGCCCGCAGGCCATCACGGTGTCATACAGCCCGTCCCGCTTCGACTGAGCGACGAGGTGATCAGCAGGGTGCTGTGGGGGACACGTGGCCGCTGATGCCACGACGACGGGGGAACATCTGCCGTACCACCGGCTCTCGGCCGCCGGTCTGCGCGCCCTCGCGTGCGGTGAGGGCGACGGCGCGGTCATAGCGGAACTGCTGCACGCGGAGCGCAGCCGCCGGCTCCTGCTGCTGCGCGCGCTGCGCAACGGAGCCTTTCCGGACAGCGCGGACCCGGACGGCATGGACGCGTTCGCACACGGCTGGGACCTGCTGGAACGCGCCCAGCGACACGCTCCCGAGGTGTGCGAGGACCTGCTGATGTCCCCGAACACCGGCATGTGGGTGTCGCTCGCGGTGCGCCGGATCCGAGGCCGGGTCTACGAGGACGCGCCGGACCGGGTGGTCATGGGGCACCTCGCCGCCCTCGCCGCCGCCGCGGCGGCACGGGCCGGACTGGACTTCGACATCACCGTTCCGGCCCGCCGCGGCCTGGTGCCGCTGCCCACGCTGGGCTGCGCGGTGCTGGCGGACCCCGAGCCGTGGGGCACCGCCCGGGTCACGGGGCGTGCCGGGCGGCTGCGCGTCACCGGCGCGGCCGGCGTCGTGGAGGTCCCCGCCGACCCGGACCGGCGCGAGCGGGACTGGATCCCCGTGCGCCGGACGACGCTGGGGGCCGGGGAACAGGCGAAGCCCCTGGTGCTGGAGGAACTGGACCCCTACCGCACGTTCCCCCGTCCGAGCGAGCCCAGCCTGCTGTCCCCGGCGGAGGCGGCCTACTGGGAGTCGTCGCTCGCCGGGGCCTGGGAGGTGCTGCTCCGCGACGATCCGGAGAGCGCCGAGGCGATGCGCCGGGGCCTGATGTCGGTGGCGCCGACCCCCGTGAGAGAAAGGTTTCGGCCGCATAGCAGCACGGCCGGTGACGCCTTCGGCGGCGTCACCGCGTCCCGGCCGGACGACGTCGCCCAGCTCGCCGCGACCCTCGTGCACGAGTTCCAGCACACCAAGCTCGGCGGCCTGATGCACCTGGAACCGCTGAGCGAGGCACCGGCGGACCCCGCGACGCCCGAGACCCTGCTCTACGCCCCCTGGCGTGACGACCCCCGCCCGCTCGGCGGACTGCTCCAGGGCATCTACGCCTTCCTCGGCGTGACCCGCTTCTGGCGCGCCCACCGGCACACCGCCGACCCGGCCTACGCCCCCCTCGCCCACTTCGAGTTCGCGCTCTGGCGCACCCAGGTGTGGGCCACGCTGAACGCCGTCCGCGGCCACGAACGGCTCACCCCGCTCGGCCGGTACGTGGTCGAACGGCTCACCGAACGCTGCGCCGACTGGATGACCGACCAGGTCCCCGAGACCCCGCTGCGCCTGGCCGAGGAGGCCGCGGCCGACCACCAGGCCCGCTGGCGGGCCCACCATCTGCGCCCCCCGGCGAAAGCCGTCGAGGAAGCGGTGCGAGCCTGGCGGCAGGGCGCCCCCAGGTCGCCGTCGGCGCTCGCCGCGGAGCCCCTCCTGGTCCCGGACAGCGAGGTCCGCTTCTCGGACAGCACGGCGGTCCTGGCCCGCCACCACCTCAGCGACCCCGGCGGTTCCTGGCAGCACCCCGGAGGCGTCGACGGCGCCGACCCGGCCGAGGTGCTCCTGCTCCGCGGCGAACACGCCGACGCCCGCGACGCGTTCGCCGCCCGGCTGTCCGCCAAGGGGGCACCCGTCTCCGCCTGGCCCGGCCTCGGCCGCGCCCTCGCGGCCGACCCGGCCCACCGGGGCGCCGCCGCCCTGCTCCTGCACCACCCGGAGCGCGCCCGCGCCGTCCAGGACGCGCTGGAGGCGACGACCGGCCGCCGCGCGGACCCGGTGCGCCTGGCGGCCTGGCTGGGGGCGTGACACACGGGACCGGATGACCCGGCGGGAGGGCTGCGTGGGGGCTCGCCGGGCGGCGGAGCCCCCACCCCCCGTCACAACGGCAGCGGATCGATGTCGCAGTTGGCCCGTCCCCGCTCCCTGAACTGCACCGTCGCCGGGTGCCGCGTCCCCGAGTCCGCCTGGAGGCGCGGAGCGTCCAGGACGCGTTCCATGCGGGTCAGGGTGTCCTCGCGGAGCGCCCTGCACTCGGCCTCGGCGCCGGTCGCGAGGAGGTCGAGGGACAGGTTGGCGGCGCAGGCCAGCGTGGTCGGGTGGTCCTCGCCGAAGGACTCCCGGCACAGGGCCAGCGTCTCCTCGCCGCGCTGCCGCGCCTCCTCGTACCGGCCCACGGCGGCCAGGTCACTGGCCAGGTTGATGGCGCAGACGAGAGCCAGGGGGTGCCCCGTACCGAGCCGTTCGGTGAGCGAGGCGAGCGCCGCCTCGTCCAGCCGCTGCGCCTCCTCGGGCCGGCCGAGCAGCCGCAGGGTGACGGCGAGGTCGATGTCCGCGGACAGGACGTGCGGGTGGTGCGGGTCGTAGATCTGCCGGTACCCCTCGCAGGCCTTCACACCCCGCGTCCGAGCCGCCTGGAGATCGCCGTTCTGCCGCAGCGCGATCGACAGGGCCAGCGCGGCGGCCAGCGACTGGGGATGGGTCTCCCCGTAGCGGCGGGTGAACTGGGCGTGCGCCTCGGTGGCCAGGTCCAGCGACCGCGCGTGGTCGCCCGCCTTGCGGTACGCCTCGCTGAGCTGGCGCTTGGCCTCGACCGTGGTGGGGTTGTTGCGGCCGAACACGTCCTGGCAGGCGCCGAGCACGGCCTCCTGGAGGGCGCGCGCCCCGATGTAGTCGCCCGTCTCGCGGGTGTCGATGGCGACGTGGTTCTCGGAGTGCAGGGTCCGCCGGTCCTCCCGGCCGTACAGCCGCAGCTTCAGGCTCAGCGTGCGCCGGTCGAGTTCCAGCGCGCCCTGGAAGTCACCGACCAGACGCAGGCTCACGCAGAGGTTGTGCGCGATGTTGAGCGTGGTCGGGTCGTCCTCGCCGAAGGCCCGGTGCGCCCGATCGTACGCGATCCGGTCCAGCTCGGCGCCGGTGGCGAACCTGCCCTCCACGCGGCGCACCGCCGCCTCCAGCTGGAGCGCGTCGAGCGCGTCCTCGCGGTTGTCCTCGCCGTCCGCCGACGCGGTGCGCTCGTACACCTCGCGGAGGTGGCTGACCAGCCGCGCCGCGTCGTCGAAGCGGCCCACCACCCAGTACATGAAGCAGAGCCACTGCCCCATCAGGAGGGTCTGCTGGTCCTCCTCGCCGAAGATGTCCAGCCAGGACTTCCATGCCTGCTCGGAGAAATCGAGCGACACGTCGTGGTCGCCCCACCAGTACAGGTACTCCGCGATGTTGTGCACCAGCTGCCGTACCCAGGGCTGGTCGGACTTGATCGCGCCGGCGGCGATCACATGGCTGTACAGCTCCGCGTACCGTGGCCAACTCGCCGGTTCCATGGGCGCCTTGGGGTCGGCGGCGGCCAGCAGCGTGTGCGCCCCGTGCCGCATCCGGGCCTGTTCCTCGGGCGTCATGCGGTTGTTGAGGACCAGCTGCACCAGGCGGTGCATCTCGATGGAGTTCGTCCGGTGGTCGATGCGCGCCAGCGAGTACCGGTTCACCTCCCTTATGGCGCGGGCGAGCCGGATCGGGTCGTTCAGCGCGGCGTCCAGCTCCGGGAAGATGCTGCTGTTGCCCAGGCCGGAGAAGATCGAGCGGGAGATCGGGTCGGGCGCGAAGTAGGAGCAGAGCTGGAGCAGCCGCAGCGCGGCGGGGCTGCGGGTCTCCAGGTGGTCGAGCGAGACGTTCCACGCGGCGGCGACGGGGAGCTGGTAGTCCGGCGGCGGGGCCACTTCGAGCAGTTCCATGCGCTTGTTCTCGAACAGCCGCAGGTACTCGGACGCCGGCATCCCCGTCTCGGCCCGCCAGGCCGCCGCCTGTTCGAGGGCCAGCGGCAGGTCGCCGAGCGCGTCGGCCAGCGCGTCGGCCTCGTCCTCCCGCAGCGGCGGCCCCGAACGGCGCAGCAGTTCCTTGCTCTCCTCACGGGTGAACACGTCCACTTCGAGGGAGCCGCCCACCTGCCCCCAGCGCCGGTTGCGGGAGGTCACGAGGATGGTGCCCCGGCCGCCCTGCGGGAAGTAGTGGCGCACCTGTTCGGGGTTGTCGGCGTTGTCGAAGATGAGCAGCCAGCGCGAGTACGGCCGGCCCTCGCGCAGTGCCTCCCGGACGGCGGGGCCCGCGATGTTGGCCTCGGTGGTGGTCACCAGGCCCAGCCGCTGGGCCAGTTCCACCAGGGCCTGGCCGATCTGTCCGGGCCGCTCGGAGGGGATCCACCACACGATGTCGTACTCGGACTGGTGCCGGTAGGCGTACTCGATCGCGAGCTGGGTCTTGCCGACGCCGCCCATCCCGTGGATCGCCTCCGGCAGCACCGTGGTGGTGCCCTCCCGCAGCCGCTGGTCGAGCAGCTCCAGCAACGCGTCGCGCCCGGTGAAGTTGGGGTTGCGCGGCGGCAGGTTCCCCCAGACGCGCGGCTGTGCGGTGCGCTCTCCCTCCACGGTTTCCTGAGGCGGTGTCGGCATCGATGAGGCTCCTTCGGAAACGGTCCGGGACTCCGGCTCGGCGTCGCGTTCGTCCGCCGCGAAGGCCGGGGCGGACGGATCGGATCCCGTGGATGTGCGTCGCATCTTTTCCAGGGTGAACTTTTCCAGGCTGACTGCGTAGCGTCGATCGTGCCAGCTCAGCACCTTGGCGAGCATCGCGGCACGCTGGTCGTAACGCCCGGACAGGGCACGCAGCGCGGTCAGCTCCACCCGGAAGAAGGTGATGTTGCGGCTGTTGACGCTGGGCATGGCCAGCGTGTCCAGCGGTTCGTCCGGAGCGGGCAGCAGGGAACGGGTCGCCTCGTCCCCGGACAATAACCCCCGGACGTCGTACAGCACCCGCGCGGTCGCGCTGCGGCGCCCCAGCGCCAGCAGTTCCTCGCGGACGTCGGGCGCGAAGTCGAACACCACGTCCGTCAGGCCGTCGCCGCGCGCGGGCACGGGCCGTACCAGACCGCTCATCAGCAGCTCGGAGACGTGCACCGGGCCCGCGTCCGGGGTGGCCGCGACGACCGCCCGGATGACGGGCAGGCTCAGCGGCGCGGCGGCCAGCCGGGTCGCCAGGGTGAACGCCGTGGGGCTGGCGGCGGCCCGGAAGTCGGAGACCCGGTCGGCGGCGGGCACCGGGCTGTACGGGTCGGGCACGTCCTGCGCCCAGGGCAGGGCACGCGCCGCGTCGGGCCTGCTCTTCCACTCCCGCGCCTGCACCGCGGACAGGTCCAGCCACTCGGGCTCGGCCCCGGTCACCAGCCGGGTCAGCGCGGTCGCCCACCGCCCGGACAGGGCCAGCACGGGCACGAGGACGGGGGCGGCGGCCGCCTCGGCGCCGGAGTCGCCGTCGTCCCGCGCATCGGCCGGAGCCTCGCGCTCCGCCCAGCTCCAGGCGCTGTTGGCCACCCACGGGCGCGGGGCGCGGACGCGCACCCGGTACACGTCCAGCCCGGTGCGGAACCACAGGTGCGGGGGCAGCAGATGCACCACGGCGACCGGCTGCGCGCGCCCCCACTCGCGCAGCAGCGGATGCACGGTGCCCAGGCGCCAGCCGGTGGCGATGCCGTCGGTCAGCACGAGCACCACCCGGCGCGCGCCCCCGGCCGGCGCGCCGAGCGGCTCCCCGGCGCGCACCTGCGCCGGATCCGTCTCGTCGGTCCCCAGCAGCCGTACCACCCGCACCCGGGTGAACCGCCCGGACCGCTCCAGCTCCTCGACCAGATCGTCCTCGACGGCTCCGTCCCACACCCGCATCGTGGGATGCGTGTCGACGACGAGCACCGCCTCCACGGGGCCCGGCCCGTCCTTCGGGCCGAGCCGGCTCAGCACACGGGCGGCCTCCCGGCGGGCCCGCGCGGCCTTGGCCGGTCGCTGTTCGTCGTCATCGTGCATGGGTGCTCTCAAGGCGCCGTAGTGACGGTGAGAGTTCTGTGGAGTCCCGCAGACTCCAGGCATGCGTGACATCCACGAACCAAGACTCGCAGCGTGAGCACCCCCGAAGCAAGGACGCGCGGAGGCACGCGGACGGTGTACGCCACAGCACGGCGGAAGCAGGACGGCGGACACGGAACGCACGCGGGCCGGTGGAATCACGCTGATGCATGTCGGGCGCCCCCACTCACAACTGGCGGACGGTCGGTGGCCACGGGGACCCGGCCGGCCGCCTCACGGCTTCACCGGCACATGGGCGGGCCCCGGCGGCTCGGGCTTGCGCTCCGGATCGTCGAGCAGGATCGCCAGATGGCGCCCCACATGGTTGTCCCACCCCTCCGGCCCCATGGCCAGTGCCTCCTTGCGCCAACGTCCGGTCCGCTCCAGCAGCCCGGCCAGCCCCCGGTCCTGCACGATCTCGGCCACCGCCTCCTTGAAGGCGGGATCGGAGCAGTCCCCGCGGTGCCAGATCATGGCCGGAACACCCGCCCTCAGACCCGCCAGGTACTCCTGGCGGCTGGTGGCGGAGTCCGTGCCCGGCGGCTCGCTGAGCACCAGGCAGACGGCCTGCTCGTCCTCCTTCAGCTCCCGTTCCAGATGGAAGTGCGAGTGGCCGGGACGGTTCCAGTACGAGTGCGCCTCCGCCGGACGCTCCTTGAACTGGCGCCACTTGTTGTGCCAGGGACGGTGCCACGCGGCCCTGCGCAGGCGTTCGAAACTGCGGACGAGGACCGTGTAGTCCATCACCAGCGGGGTGGGCGAGGCGGAGTCCGCCTCCTTGTGCCACCACTCGACCGGTTCCCCCAGCAGTTCCCACGGAAGGATGAACTCGAGTACGACGGGTTGCCGCAGATCCGACCAGCGTTCCTCGGTCTGCTCGATGAGCGAGTCCACCTCGGCCGGCAGGTCGTCGCGGTGCAGATGCAGTGTCTCGCCCGGCACGGGGTGCCAGCTCTCCGCGTCCGACTGGCGCCAGTGCGAGAGGTAGTACCGGTCGGGGTCGACCCCGTCCGGCTCGAACTGGATCATCAGATAGGCGGGCATCAGCGAGGCCGGCTGATCGGTGAGGCTGTCGCGCTGCCACTCCGCCATCTGGTCCTCGAAGCCCCAGGTGCGGGCCTGCCGGCGGTTCCAGCGGCGCAGCCGCTCGGCGGCCTCCCGCAGCCCCTCCTCGACCAGTTGGTCCGCGGCCAGCGACAGGAACGCCATGCTCACGGGCAGTTCCCGCGCCGCCGAGTTGCCGCCGGCCAGGCGTAAGAACACCGCCCAGCCCGTGTCGCACCAGGCGGGCAGCTCCTGGGTGCGGGAGCGGCTGGCCCGGCGCGCCATCGCCGCCAGCGTGGCTGAGGAGCGCAGTTCCATCAGGTCGGGGCGCAGCGGGTGCAGATCGGCGCCGTCGAAGAAGTCGACCGCCTCCCACTCGTCCACCAGGCGGTACAGCGCCAGCACGGTGACGGACTGCTGCTCCAGATAGCCGAGGCAGCGCACCAGGCAGGGCAGTCCGTCGGGGACCCGCGCGCAGGCCTCCACGAGCTGGAGCAGATACGGGCGCAGCGTTCTGTTCTGCAACGGCTCGACGGGCGCGCCCAGTTCCTGGCTCAGCATGGTCACCAGCAGATCGGCACTGGTCGGGTGCCGCAGGGTGGCCGATTCCTGGAGCGCGTCGACGACTCCGGCCACCAACTCGTTGCGAACCCGCGCGGGGTTCCGCCCTTCCACCCCCGTGACCTCCGATCGTCACCTGCCGCCGGTTGTGTCCCCCTGACGGTGCCGACCAGCGTACGGCCACCCGTCCCGCCACGTCAGGGTGTCGGGACAGCGGAGCGGCCGTACCGCCGTGGCGGCTTCGTCAGCGTTCTCCCTCTTCTTCATCCCCCGAGATCAGCACCTTCACGTGCGTTCCGTCGGGCGCGACGAGTTTCGGGTGCAGGGTGAGGCTGATCCGATGGGTGCGCGAGGACTCCGACTGCCCCTCGGCGCCGGCCTCCACCACCCAGAACCGCACCTTGCCGCCGGCGCCGCCCCGGCGGCTCACCACGACGTCCGCCGTCACCTCGACGGGACCGAGCTCGAACCGCACGACACCGGACGGGCCTTCGGCCAGGGCGGAGTTCAGCTCCTGGCTCAACTCCCTGATCATTTCAGCCAGTTCGATCACATGCCGATCCTATCGGGGACGGCGGTGGTCGTGACGTACCAGCCGAAAGATTGACAGGCCATAACTCACCTGTTCCTTCCCGCGTTTACCTCCGCGCGGGCGAGTGCCCGTGATCAAGTCTGGAAGGCAGAGAACCTATGAAACGGGTTACCCGGAACGGTGTGATCGCCCTCGCGGCCGCCTCGGGCGCGATCGCTGTGGCGGGACCGGTGTACGCCGACTCCACGGCGGACGGCGCGGCGGTCGGCTCACCCGGGCTGATCTCCGGCAACGGGATCCAGCTCCCGGTACACGTTCCGGTGAACGTGTGCGGGGACACCGTGAACGTGGTGGGCATCCTGAACCCCGCGGTGGGCAACCGCTGCGCCAACACGGGCGGCACCAAGGACGCCACCACCCAGGGCGGCGCCGCGAACGGCGGCGGGGCCACGGCCACCTCCGCGGAGAAGGACTCGCCGGGCGTCGTCTCCGGCAACGGGATCCAGTTGCCGATCGACGTGCCAGTGAACGTCAGCGGTGACAGCGTCAACGTGGTGGGGCTCCTCAACCCGGCCGTGGGCAACCACTCCGAGAACACGTCGAGCACCCACGCCACAGCGCCCGTGACGCCCCCGCGGGCCACCCCGCCGGTGCGCACCGAGCCCCCGGCCCGCCCGCAGGAGCCGCCCACGCACCCGGTCGAGGACCCGCCCGCGGCCGGCCGGCAGTCGACGGGCGCCCTCGCGCACACCGGCGCCGACGGCACCCTCATCGCCGGTTTCGTCGGCGCCGCCTCACTGGTCGGCGGCGCGGCCCTGTACCGGCGCTTCCGCGCCGCGGCGCCGCGCTGATCCACCCCGGCCCGCACAGCGGGAAGCCCCGTGGGACACACGTCCCACGGGGCCTTTTCGGTGGTGGCGAAGAACGTCAGAGGGCGGTCCGGCTGTCCCGCCGGGACACCGCCAGGAACGCCACGAACGCGACGATCGCCACGGTCCACGACAACGTGACCGGACCCAGTCCCCAGCCCAGGCCCCCACGCCCGGCCGGAAGCGCCATCCAGTCCGCGAGGGAGGCGCCGAGCGGGCGCGTGATGACGTACGCCGCCCAGAAGGCCGTCACCGCGCCGAGGACGCCGCCGCGGTGGGCGAGCGCCGGGACCGCGATGGCCACCGCGAACAGGACGACGGAGCCCAGGTACTTGAGGCCGATGCTCGCCGTGAGGTCGCCCGCCGCGGTGCCCAGGGCGAAGGTGGCGAGCACGGCCGCCCAGTAGAAGCACTCGCGGCGACGGGTGCGCACGGTGTGGATCGACAGGGTCCGCTCACTGGCGTACCAGAGTCCGAAGACGGCCGCGAGGACGACGAGGAAGAGCGGGGTGGACACGGTGTACGGCACGCCGAGGCCCACGTGGAGCACGTCCGCGGCCATGGTGCCGAACACGCTGACCATGACGATGGCCGTCCAGTAGATCCACGCCACGTACCGGCGCACGGCGAACTGGAGCACGAGCGCGGCGACGAACGCGAGGCCGCCGAGGCCGACCGCGGGAATCGGGCCCAGTGCCTTGGCCAGGAGGTCGGAGGCGGTCTCGCCCATGCCGGTGGTGAGGATCTTGACGATCCAGAAGTAGACGGTGACCTCCGGCACCTTGCTCGCGCTCTCGCGCAGGCGCGCGCGTATGTGCCCCTCGGGCCGGTGGTCGAGGACGTGCTCTGTGCTCATGCCCCGCACCCTCGCACGCGCGAGGGACCCGCCCCCAGCCCCCTTTGCCATTGTTTTGTGGCCTCTGGTGCAGCCGTTGTCCAGCTCTTGCCGAATCCGCGGACAACCTGTGACGTACGGCGGAATCGCTGGTCAGCGCGGTGCGACGCCGGCGCTGATCAGCGGTCGGCCGGGGGCGTGCCGGTGAAGGTGATGCCCGAGAAGTCGCGCCCCTGGATCACCGGTGCCGAGTGCGTGCCGCCCGAGACGGAGTTGTGGACGTCCCCGCCCGCGCGGGAGGCCCGCCGGGCCGACTCGTCCCAGCGCCGCAACAGCTCCCCGAACTCCGCGTCGGCGGCGGACCGTTCGGCCAGCGCGGTGCTCAGGGCCCGTGCGGCCGCCGCGTCGCCCGGGTCCCGGGCCGGCCGGGCCGGCTCCGCCGCGCCGGAGCCGTCGGGAGCGCCGTCCGGGGCGGCACCGCGCCGCGGCGGACGCCGTACCAGCTCCCCGAGCCCCGCCCACGCCTGCCGGCCCAGCTCCCCGCCGGCTCCCCCCGCCAGTGCCGTCAGCAGCCCCACCGATACCGGATCCATGCGCGATGCCCTCCCCGTCCGGTCCCTCTGGCCCCTCCACTGTGCGGGGCGGCCACGCCGCCTTCAGAGCGCCGACGCGCGTCGCGGCGTGGCCGGACCCGGTCAGAACACCAGGCCCACATGGGCCAGCGCCTGCTTCAGCAGCACGCCGTGGCCGCCCGGCATATCGCTCTGGAGGGCCGCCGACGCCGCCTCCTGGGGGCTGAACCAGACCAGGTCCAGGGCGTCCTGGCGGGGCCGGCAGTCGCCGGTGACCGGGACGACGTAGGCGAGGGACACCGCGTGCTGGCGCGGGTCGTGGTACGGGGTGATGCCCGCCGTCGGGAAGTACTCGGCGACCGTGAAGGGCTGGAGGGAGGCGGGCACCCGGGGCAGGGCCACCGGACCGAGGTCCTTCTCCAGGTGGCGCAGCAGCGCGTCGCGGACCCGTTCGTGGTGCAGCACCCGCCCGGAGACCAGGGTCCGGTTGACCTTGCCGTCCGGGCCGATGCGCAACAGCAGTCCGATGCTGGTGACTTCGCCGCTGTCGTCGACCCGCACGGGCACGGCCTCGACGTACAGGATCGGCAGCCGGGCCCTGGCCATCTCCAGCTCGTCCGTGGTCAGCCAGCCGGGCGTGGTCTCGGTCATGTCAGACATTGCTTGATCATACTTTCCGGGTGGGGCGGCCGCGGGGGTCGCGGACCGGTTCGGATACGGGCGGCCCGTAGAGCCGGCGGGCGTTGTCGCGGCCCGTCCAGGACGCGATCCGCAGCGCGTCGGACAGGCTCAACTCGTCCGCGTCGACACGGCTTTGGAGCAGTTCGGTGAGGCCCCGGCGGAAGCACAGGGCACCCAGGTGGTGGAACTCCGCCACACCGTAGGCGTCGGAGCTGTACAGCAGTTTGCGGAACGGGGTGATCTCCAGGGCCTCCTCCAGCACCACCCGGGCCCGCGCGGGGCCCGCGTAGTGCAGGGCGAGCCCCACGTCCAGGTACACCCGCTCGAACACCGAGGCGAGATAGGCCGCTTGGCGCTGGAAGGGCCAGCAGTGCAGCAGCAGGACGGGGATGGTGCCGGCGACGCGGTGCAGCCAGTCGGTGAGCAGCGCCGGGTCCGCCCGGTGCAGCCGCACGTCCGCGTCCCCGAAACCGGTGTGCAGCTGGAGGGGCAGCCCCAAGTCGACAGCCGTCCAAAGGAGTTGCCGTACCAGGACCGGGTCCGTGAGGCGGCCGCCCCCGGCGGTGAGCCAGCGCTCCGCCGCCCCGGTCACCTCGGCGTCGTCGGGCCGCTCCGGGGCGAGGGCGAACCCGGTGCGGTACGCGGCCACCGACTTCACCGCCACGACACCCGGCCGCCGCACCGCCTCCTCGGCGGCCGCGCGGAGGACGGCCGCGTACTCGCCCGCCTCCACTCCCCGCGCCGCCACCTCCTCGGCGATCCGCTCAAGGCGTACGACCTCACCCGCGGCGGCACCCGCCGCGCCGGCCAACTCGGCGGGGGAGGTGACCGGTTGCGGGGCGTGACCGGTGTCCACGCAGAACGTCCCGACGCCCGCCGCCGTCAGGAAGCGCCGGTTCACCTCCCGCCACCCCAGCTCCGCACGCCGGGCCACGTACGCGTCCGGCGGCGCGTGCCGGGGGAGGTCCAGCAGGGGCGCGCAGTGCCGTCGTACGGCGACGCCCACCGGGCTGTCGAAGGGTGAGACACCGGGCCAGGCCGAGCCCTCGGTGATGAGGGACTCGAACTGCTCGAAGGCCAGGTCGGCCGTCACCGCGCCATGGCAGTGGTGGTCGACCAGCTCCAGCGCGGCCAGCGCCTCGTGGACCGGACCGGCGGGCGCCATGGTCAGTACGTCCAGCGGTAGGCCGCCGCCACCCGCGCGTCGTCGAGCCCCTCGACGGCGGCCGCCTCACCGAGCCGTACGGCACTCACCGCGTCCGCGAGGACCGGGCCGAGCGCCGTCCGCAGCACCTCGTCCGCGCGGAACTCCGCCACCGCCTCCGGCAGGGTGACCGGCAGCCGTCGCACCCCGAGTGCCGCCGCCTCGGCCGGGCCGTAGCGGGCCGGGTCGCCGGTGATCTCCCCGGGCAGCGGGCGCCCGGCCGCGAGCCCGTCGAGTCCCGCGGCGATCAGACAGCCGAGCGTCAGATAGGGGTTGGCGGCCAGGTCGACCGGTTTCACCTCCAGGTTGGCGTCCTGCTGCCGGCGGCCCGTGGTGCCGGTGACCAGCCGCAGCGCCGCCTCCCGGGTCTCGCGGCCCCACGCGGTGAACACGCCCGCCCACTGGGAGGGCCGCAGCCGCAGATAGCTGGCCGGGCTGGGCGCGGTGACCGCCGTCAGCGCGGGCAGCCGGGCCAGGATCCCGGCCGCGAAGGACTCCGCGTCGGGCGTCAGGCCGTACCGGCGCTCGCCGCCCGCGTGCAGGTTGACGCCGTCGCGCCAGCAGGACAGGTGCACATGGCCGCCGTTGCCGACGCTCCCGGCGAGCACGGCGGGGGAGAACGACACCCGCAGCCCGTGCCGCTGGGCGACCGCCCGGATCGTCTGGCGCACCAGCACGCTGCGGTCGGCCGCCGCCACCGGATCGAGGGCGCCCGCCGACAGCTCGAACTGCCCGGCCGCGTACTCGGGATGGACCTGTTCGACGTCCACGCCCTGGGCGTCGAGCGCGCCCAGCAGATCGGCGAGACAGTCGCCCAGCTCCACCTGCCGGATCGCGCCGTACGCCGGTCCGGACACCGCGGGCACGAACTCCCCGGCGGGCGCCGAGCCGAGCCCGACCGCCCACTCGACCTCGATCGCCGCCTTGAAGTCCAGGCCGTGCCGCTCGGCCGCCTCGGTGACCACGCGGCGCAGGAAGGTGCGGGCACAGCCGGGGTGCCGCTCGCCCTCCTGCGTGATCCGGTCCACCGGTGCCCACGCCCAGCCGGGCTGCCCGGCCAGCGCCACCAGCTGGTCCAGGTCGGGGTAGAGCCTGAGGTCGCCGTCGGGGGAACCGAGCACGTCGGTGGCGACGATCGAGTCGTCGGCCAGGAAGGTGTCGAACACCGGGGACATCCCGACGCCCCAGGAGACGGCGGCCTCCAGCCGGGCCGTCGGGACGGTCTTCACCCGGGTGACGCCCGCCGTGTCCACGTACGCCAGGACGATGCCGCGCACGTCCCGGGCGGCCAGCGCGGCGGTGAGGGCGGCGACCCGGCGCAGATCGGCGGGACGGCCGCCGGGCACGGGGTCGGCGAGAGTGGTCATACGTGTCCTCCGCGGGCCGGGCCCGGTGGGGTCGGTGGTTCGGACTGCGGGCACCCGCCGTCATTGTGCCGCCGGGTGATCACGCTGTCCCGGGAACCGCGCCCGGTCGGCGGTTCGGGGTGCCTCGGGGACGTTTTCACCCATGAGGGACACTGGACGGGTACCCTGACCCCGGCCGGAAGCAGGACATGTCCGCCATACCCGTACCCCTCTTCGACGTTCCCGGCCTTCCGGCGGGCCCCGCGGACATCCGCCTGATCGTCACCGACATGGACGGCACGCTGCTGGACGACGACAAGCGGATCCCGTCCGGCCTGTGGCCGATGCTCACCGAACTGCGCAGGCGCGGGGTGCTGTTCAGCCCCGCGAGCGGCCGCCAGTACGCCACGCTGGCCCGGCAGTTCGCGGACGTCGCCGAGGGCATGGTCTTCATCGCCGAGAACGGCACCTACGTGGTCCGCGACGGTGCCGAACTCAGCTCCGACCCGCTGGACCGCCCGGTCGCGGCCGGGATCGCGGAGGCGGTACGAGGGCTGAACGCGGCCGGCGGCGACGCGGGCGCCGTCGTCTGCGGCAAGCGCGCGGCCTACGTGGAGCGGACCGACGAGGCCTTCCTCGCGGAGGTGCGCCGCTACTACGTCGAACACCGTGTCGTCGACGACGTCACCGCGGTGGACGACGAGCTGATCAAGGTCGCGGTCTTCGACTTCCACTCCGCCGAACGCTCCACCGCCCCCGCCCTCGCCCCCTTCGCCGACACCCACCAGGTCGTCGTCTCCGGCGAGCACTGGGTCGACGTGATGGCCCCCACCGCCAACAAGGGCACCGCCCTGCGCGCCCTCCAGCGGACCCTGGGCATCACCCCGGCCCAGACCATGGTCTTCGGCGACTACCTCAACGACCTGGAGATGCTGGACGCGGCGGAATGGTCCTTCGCCATGTCCAACGCCCACCCGGCGGTGGTGGAACGCGCCCGCCACCTGGCGCCGTCCAACAACGAGAACGGCGTCCTGCGGACGATCTCGCGGGTGCTCGCGCTGTAGCCCGGCGGGCGGGCACGCTCAGGCCGCGCGCCGCAGACACTCCTCGGCCACGTCCTTGTCCAGCGCCGCCCGCACCAACGCGGCGGCCAGTACGGCCGGTTCGGTGTCCCCGGCCAGTTTCGTCAGCTTCTTCGCGTCCTTCGGCAGGCCGAGCCGTCGCGCGCCGTCCAGGGCCTTGCCGTCCAGATAGGGACCGACGTCCGGCCACACGCGCTGCGCCTCGCGCAGGAAGATGTCGGCGCCCGCCGGGCCGATCCCCGGCTCCTCCTGGAGCAGGCGCTTCAGTTCCCCGGTGTCGCCCCGCGCCTCCTCGTGCAGCCGGCGCAGATCGCCGCCCCAGCGCTCGTCCAGCAGTTCGGCGCCGTCGCCGAGCTGGGTCGCGGTCCGCTCGTCGTAGCGCCGGTAGCCGCCCCGGCCCAGCGCGTCGACCCGCCGCTGCCAGTCCGCGCCGGCCATCCGGCGCGGACTGTCCAGCCGGTCCTCGTGCAGGGCGCGGGCGGCGGCCATCGCCACCGAGGCCCGGATCCTGGCGCTGAGCAGCAACGACAGCACGAGCAGCCGGTACAGCGGCTGCGGGGTGTCCGCCAGCCGGATGCCCGCCTCCTCGGCGTACGTCCGCCCGTACTCGGACACCAGCTCCCGTACGACGCGTTCGTCCCGGTTCATGGGCGCACTCCCTGCCGCCGCTGTCGTCGCTGCCATCCCCGTGGCGTCGCTAGGGCTTGAGCGGGTCGTGGCCCAGCGTCATCAGCCGGTGCCGACGCCGGGTATCCTCCGGGGCCAGCTCCGGCTCCGGCTCGTTCTCCATGTCCACCAGGTCACCGACGGTGTCCACCACCTCGTACATCACGCGGACGTCGTCGTCGGTGAGATCGGTGCGGCGCTTCTGGAGGATCGCGAGGACATGCCGGCCGGTCGCGCTGCCCGCCTCGTCGGGCAGCGGCTCCGCGCTCTCCTCGGCGTCGCGGACCCTGAGCCAGGCCGCCAGCTCCGCCGAAGTCATGTTCACCACGCGGTGGAAGTCCTCCCACAGCGCCTCGGTCTCCAGGGCGTCGGCCATGGGACTTTCCTTTCGCTCTGAGGCAGGTGTCAGCTTCCGTTCCGAGGCGGGCGTCAGCGCGGCTGGTTCTCCGCCGCGAACATCCAGCGTTCCTTCTCCAGGTCGGCGGTGATGCCGATCAGCAGGTCCTGCGTCACCGGATCGGCCTCGTCCGTGGCCGCGATCCGCTCGCGCAGCCGTGCGATGGCCGCCTCCAGGGTCGAGACCATCAGCTCGACCACCTCGGTGTCCCGCAGCCAGCCGTCCTTGGTCCCGGGCAGCGCGAAGGTCGCCGCGATCGTCTCGGGCCGGCCGTCCGGCGGCACCCCCAGCGCGGCGGCACGCTCGGCGACCGTGTCGGAGTGGGCACGGGCCGTCGCCACCACCTCGTCCAGCTGGAGGTGGATCGAGCGGAACCGGGGACCGACGATGTTCCAGTGCGCCTGCTTCCCGATCAGCGACAGGCCCAGCAGGTCCACCAGGGTGTCCTGGAGCGCGGGACCGGTGACCCCGAGCGCCTTGTCGGACAGCGTGCTCTTCACCACGGTCATGGTGAGTACGTCCCCTTTCATCAGCGTCGTACGACGTACACCTCAGTGCGTACGCTCTCGTCCGAAAGGGCGGGTGCCCCACGTCGCGGGACGCAAACAGCGCTGCTCAGCGGGCCAGTACCCGGTCCAGGAACCGGGTCACCTCCGCGAACGCCTCGTCCTTCACCGTCTCGTGGAACACCTCGTGCCGCGCCCCGGGGAAGATCCGCTCGGTGCGGTCGCCGCCGAGCCGTTCGACGCCGGGCCGGCTGCCGGACAGCGGCACCAACCGGTCGTCGTCCCCGTGCAGCCACAGCAGCGGCAGGGTGCCGAGGTCACCGCCCGCGGCGACGGCGTCCAGGGCGCGGACGAAGGCCTGGAGGGTGGGCCGCTTCATCGGCCCGTGCCAGACCAGCGGATCGGCGGCGTACGCGGCCCCGACGGCCGGGTCGCGGGAGAGCGCGGCCGGGCTGACCGGCGTGTCCGGGATCTCCGGCAGGGCCAGCAGCCGGCCCGGCAGCTCCCAGGCGCCGATCACCGGCCCGGAGAGGATCAGCGCGGCGAGTTCCGGGCGGTGCAGTTGCGCGTAGCGCGCCGCGATCAGCCCGCCCATGGAGTGGCCGACCAGGACCAGCGGCGGCCCCGGGTGGGCGGCGCGGGCCAGGCCGGCCACGCGGTGCGCGTCGGCGACGACGTCCTCGAAGTCCTCGATCAGCACCCGCTCGCCCGCCGACCGCCCGTGCCCCAGGTGGTCGGACGCGTACACGGCGGCCCCGTGTCCGTTGAGGACGGCGGCGAGCCCGTCGTACCGGCCCGCGTGCTCGCCGTACCCATGTGCCAGGAGGGCGAGGAAACGGGGCGCGGGGTGGGGCCACTCGCGGACGGCGAGTGCGCCGCGGGTGCCGTCGAGGACATGCGCGCGAACGTGGGGCATCTCTCCTCCAACTGCCTCGGTACGGTTCCGGAGGATCTTCCCAGGGGGCCGTTCCTGGGTCTATAGTCCAAAACTAGCAGTGCTAATTAAGAGCTGTTCAGGTCCGCTGATCCACACCGTCGTAGGTCAGGAGTCGAACCCGTGCGTCCCGTCCATTTCGCGGCCGCCCGCCGCACCCCCATCGGCAAGCTGCGGGGAGCCCTGTCGTCCGTCCGGCCCGACGACCTCGCCGCGGCCGTGATCCGCCAACTGGTCGCCGAGGTGCCCACCCTCGACCCCGCCAGGATCGACGACGTCTACTGGGGCGCCGCCAACCAGGCCGGCGAGGACAACCGCAACGTCGCCCGGATGGCCGCCCTGCTCGCGGGCCTGCCCGAGTCCGTGCCCGGCGCCACCGTCAACCGGCTGTGCGCCTCCGGCCTCGAAGCCGTCACCACGGCCGCCCGCGCCGTCGCCGCGGGCGAGGCCGACATCGTGATCGCCGGCGGCTCCGAGTCCATGAGCCGCGCCCCCTTCGTGCTGCCCCGCCCCGACGAGGCGCTGCCGCACCGCATGGAGACCTTCGACACCCGGCTCGGCTGGCGCCTGACCAACCCCGCCATGAAGGACCTGCACGGCGTGCTCGCCATGGGCGAGACCGCCGAGGAGGTCGCCACCCGCCACGGCATCTCCCGTGAACGGCAGGACGAGTTCGCGCTGCGCAGCCACCGACTCGCCGCCGCCGCGCGGAAGAACGGTGTCTTCGCCGACGAGATCCTGCCCGTCGAACGCCCCGACGGCATCGTGGTCGAGCAGGACGAGTGCATCCGCGAGGACACCTCGCTGGAGAAGCTGGCCCGCCTCAAGCCGGTCTACCGCGCGGGCGGCACGGTCACCGCGGGCAACACCTCGCCGATGAACGACGGCGCCGCCGGCCTGCTCCTGGTCAGCGAGGAGGTGCTCGGCGAACTGGGCCTGGAGTCCCTCGGCCGGTATGTCGCGGGCGCCTCCGCGGGCGTCCACCCCGACGTCATGGGCATCGGACCGGTGCCCGCCACCCGCAAGGTGCTCGCGCGGGCCGGCTGGGAGGTCGGCGACCTTCAGGAGGCCGAGCTGAACGAGGCGTTCGCCGCCCAGGTCCTCGCCTGCGTCGACCAGCTCGGCATCGACCCCGAGCTGGTCAACCCCACCGGCGGCGCCCTCGCCCTCGGCCACCCCCTCGGCTCCTCGGGCGCCCGCATCCTGACCACCCTGCTGCACCGCATGCGCCGCACCGGCGCCGAGCGCGGGCTCGCGACCATGTGCGTCGGCGTGGGCCAGGGAAGCGCGGTGCTGGTCGAGCGGTCCTGACTCGAGAGGCCCTGACTCGAGAGGTCCTGACCACCATTCGACGAGGGATTCCCTCCCGCCCCGAGGGAATCCCGCCGAGGAACGACAGTACGACCGGTTCGGCACGCGAACCGCAGCAAGGAAACGGAGCCGCCCTCCATGGCAACCCTGTCCGTCGCCGCCATCCTGGCCGAGAACGCCAGGCGCCGTCCCGCCCGCACCGCACTCGTGGAAGGGGAACGGCGGCTGAGCTTCGGCGACGCGTGGCAGGCGGCACTGGCCCAGGCGGGCGCGCTCACCGGCCTCGGCGTACGGCCGGGCGACCGGGTCGCCCTCATGGCCCCGAACACCACGGAGTTCCCGCTCGCCTACTACGCCGTCGCCGCGGCCGGCGGTGTCGTCGTCCCCGTCCACCTCCTGCTGTCCGCGGGCGAGATCGAGCATGTGCTCAAGGACAGCGGCGCCACCCTGCTCCTCGTCCACCCGGCGCAGGCCGCGGCCGGCCGGGCCGCCGCCGAAGCCCTCGGCGTCCGCGTGGTCACCCTGGGCGGGGAGTTCGACCGGCTCGCCGCCGAGGCCGAACCGCTGACCACGTACGTCACCCGGGCCGCCGACGACCCGGCCGTGATCCTCTACACCAGCGGCACCACCGGCGTCCCCAAGGGCGCCGTGCTCAGCCACTTCAACCTGGTGATGAACGCGACCGTCTGCGCCTTCGACGCCAACGACATCCGCCCCGACGACATCGCCCTCGGCGCGCTGCCCCTCTTCCACGCCTTCGGGCAGACCGTCTCGCTCAACTCCACCTGGCGGGCGGGCGCCACCCTCGTGCTGCTGCCCCGTTTCGACGCGGCCCGCGCGATCGAGCTGATGGTGAAGGAGAACGTCAACACCTTCCACGGCGTGCCCACCATGTTCGTCGCGCTCGCGGCGGCCGCGGCGGACGCCGACGTGCTGCCCGCGCTGCGCGTGTGCATCTCCGGCGGCGCCTCGCTGCCCGTCGCGGTGCTGGAACGGTTCGAGGCCGCGTTCGGCGCGCGGATCTACGAGGGGTACGGGCTGTCGGAGACCTCGCCGACGGCCACCGTCAACCAGCCGGCCTTCGGCACCAGGGCCGGCACCATCGGCCACCCGCTGTGGGGCGTCGACGCCGAGATCGCGCGTGCCGAGGTGGAGGGCCGGGTCGAACTGCTGCCGCCCGGCGAGCTGGGCGAGGTCGTCATCCGCGGCCACAACGTCTTCTCCGGCTACCTCGGCCGTCCGGAGGCCACCGCCGAGGCGCTGGTCGACGGCTGGTTCCGCACCGGCGACCTCGGCACCAAGGACGAGCAGGGCTTCCTGCGGATCGTCGACCGCAAGAAGGACGTCATCATCCGCGGCGGCTACAACGTCTATCCGCGCGAGGTCGAGGAGGTCCTGGTACGGCACCCCGCCGTCGCCCAGGTCGCCGTCATCGGCCTGCCCGACGAGCTGCACGGCGAGGAGGTCTGCGCGGTCGTCGTCCCGGCCGAGGGCGAGGGCCCGGCCCTCGACGCCGCCGCCGTCATCGAGTGGTCCAAGGAGCATCTGGGCCGCCACAAGTACCCGCGGCGGGTGGAGTTCGCCGGGGAACTGCCGCTCGGGCCGAGCATGAAGGTGCTCAAGCGGGAACTGCGGGCGCGGTACTCGGGCTGACCGGCCCCGGTCGGGGGCGGGGCCGGTGCGACGCGTGTGGCGGCCGGTGCATGCGGGTGACCGGTGTCCGCGCATAGCATCGGTCTCCGCATGAACATGATGACGCTCTGGCACATATCCGGCTGGGAGTTCGCCGCCCTCGCCCTCGCGGCCCTCCTCGTGGGCTTCTCCAAGACCGCGGTGAGCGGCGCCAACACGGTCAGCCTCGCCGTCTTCGCGGCGATCCTGCCCGCCCGCGCCTCCACCGGGGTCCTGCTGCCCATCCTGATCGCCGGCGACGTGCTCGCCGTCCTCACCTACCGGCGGCACGCCCACTGGCCCACCCTGTGGCGGCTGTTCCCGGCCGTCGCGGTGGGCGTGGTGGCCGGCACGCTGTTCCTGATGTGGGCCGGGGACGGGATCGTACGGACCTCGATCGGCGCGATCCTGCTGCTGATGACCGGCCTCACCCTGTGGCGCCGACGCCGTGAGGACGCCGGCGCCGAGGACGCGCCGGACGCGGTGACGACCCCCTCGGGCCGGCTGAAGGCCCGCTCCTACGGAGTGCTCGGCGGATTCACCACGATGGTCGCCAACGCGGGCGGCCCTGTGATGTCCCTGTACCTCCTCTCCGCCGGCTTCCGGAAACTGGGCTTCCTCGGCACCTCGGCCTTCTTCTTCCTCATCGTCAACGTCTCCAAGGTGCCCTTCAGCGCGGGCCTCGGTCTGATCGACGCCCACTCCCTGCTCCTGGACGCCGCGCTCGTGGTGTTCGTCGTCCCCGGCGCCCTGGTCGGCCGCTGGGCCGTGCCCCGCATCGACCAACGGCTCTTCGAACGACTGGTGATCGCGGCGACGATCGTGGGCGGCGTCCAGCTCCTGCTGCGCTAGCGGGGGCTCGACGCGTCTGCTCCGGCCGTGCTCCCCCGCGGGGACGACGGCAACGGGCCGCCCGGCGAAGGCCCCCCGCCACCTCGTACGCTCACCCTCATGCCCCCGCTGTCTCCCCAGCCCCCGCAGCTCCCGCCGCCGTCGGAGCCCGTGCCGCCCCCGAGCCCGTCGCGGCCCCGGCACGTCCTGGTCCTCGGCGGCACCGCCGAGGCGCGCCGTCTCGCCGCCGCGCTGGCCGACCGTCCCGGGGTCCGGGTGACCACCTCCCTGGCCGGACGCACCACCCGGCCGCGAGCGGTGGCGGGAGAACTGCGGACCGGTGGCTTCGGGGGAGCCGAGGGGCTGGCCGGCTGGCTGCGGGCGCACCAGGTCGACGCGCTGGTCGACGCCACCCACCCGTTCGCCGAGTCCGTCACCGCGCACGCGGCCCGCGCGGCGGCGGCCACCGGAGTCCCCGCGGTGGTCCTGCGCCGCCCCGGCTGGCGGCCCGTCCCCGGCGACCGCTGGTACGACGTCCCGTCCCTGGCCCGAGCCGCCGAGGCGCTGCCCGGCCTGGGCGACCGGGTGTTCCTCACCACCGGACGGCTGGGCCTGGCCGCCTTCGCCCACCTGACGGACCAGCACTTCCTCGTCCGCTCGGTGGAACGGCCGGACCCACCGCTGCCCCCGCACACCGACGTGCTCCTCGCGCGCGGCCCGTTCACCGTCGCCGGCGAGCGGGACCTGCTGCGGGCGCACCGCGTCGACGTGCTGGTGACCAAGGACAGCGGGGGCGGGGCCACGGCGGCGAAACTTACGGCGACGCGGGAACTCGGGCTGCCCGTGGTGGTCGTCCGCCGCCCGCCGCTGCCGGCCGGGGTGACGGCCGTACCGGACGTGGCGGCCGTACTGCGGTGGGCGGCCCTCGCTCCGGAGGAGGCCGGCTGAACCGGACTACCGCTCCCCGGGATTCCTCCGCAGCAGATACGTGTCCATGATCCACCCCTTGCGCTCCCGGGCCTCGGCCCGCACCCGCTCGATCTCCGGTCCGGCCTCGGCGAGCGGCCCGGAGACGAGGATCTCGTCCGGGGTGCCGATGTAGGCGCCCCAGTAGATGTCGATGTCCTCGTCCGCGTAGCGCCGGAAGGCCTGGTGGGCGTCGAGCATCACGACCACGTCGTCCACCCCCTCCGGGAAGCCCTCCGAGAGCCGCCGCCCGGTGGTGATCTGCACGGGCCGGGCGACCCGGTTCAGGCCGGTGCGATGACGGGCGACCAGCGCGGAGACACTGCTGACACCCGGCACCACGTCGTACTCGAACGCGACCGCGCCCCGCTCCAGCACCTCCTCCAGGATCCCGAGCGTGCTGTCGTACAGCGCCGGGTCCCCCCACACCAGGAACGCGCCGGTCTCCCCCTCGCCCAGTTCCTCGGCGATCATCCGCTCGTAGACGCCGGCGCGGGCGCTGCGCCAGTCGCCGACGGCCGGCGAGTACGCAGACCCGCCCGCCGCGCGGTCCCGCTCCGGGTCCCGGGCCTCGACCACCCGGTACGAGCCCTCGGGCAGGTGCGCGTCCAGCATGTCCCGGCGCAGCCGCGTGAGTTCGCTCTTCTCCGCGCCCTTGTCGAGCAGGAAGAACACGTCCGTGCCGCGCAGCGCCCCGACCGCCTGGAGAGTCAGCTGCCCGGGGTCGCCCGCGCCGATACCGATGACATGAATCTTTCGCACGCCACCGAGTCTGCCGTATGCCGCTGACCGCGCGTCCACCGCCTCCGCACGGACGGCGACGGCAGCCCGTCCGCACGGCCGCGGCGTGTCAGGGCCCGAGCCGGGGCGCCTCGGCCACGGCGTCCACGGGGCCGCCCCCCGCCGCCACCCGCCCGGCCAGCTCCCGCGCCCACCGGACGACCCCGGCGAGATCCATCCCGTACGGCCGGTCCTCGCCCCTTCCCCGCTCCCACTCCTCGACCGCGCCCGCACCGCGCCGCAGCAGCCGCGCCCCGCCGACCGCGTTCCCCCGGGCCGCGTGGGTGAGCCCCACCGCAAGCTGCGCCAGCCCTCGCCACAGCGCCCGCTCGTCCCCGGGCCCCGACTTCCAGGCGTCCTCGAACACCTCGTGCGCGTGAAACGGCCTGCCCGCGTCGAGCAGCGCCTGCGCTTCGGCGACCGTGTCCCGCGGCGCCCTGACGACCCCTTCCGGCTGCCGCGGAACCCCCTGCGCGCCGTGCGCCAGGGGCCGCCCGAGCCCGTCCCGCGGTCGCGCACTGCGCGCCCGCCCCTCCGGGTCCCGATCCCGTCCGCCCGCCGCGCCCGCATTCGTCATACCGTCGATTCTGCCCCGCCCTGCCCAAGCCCCTGACCGCGCACCTCCGCACGTGCGGTAAAGTGCTCTTCGCGCGATCACGCGGTTCACCGCGAGTCGCGCGAACGGGACGTGGCGCAGCTTGGTAGCGCACTTGACTGGGGGTCAAGGGGTCGCAGGTTCAAATCCTGTCGTCCCGACTGGAGACAGTCGCAGATCAGGGCCGGTTTCGGAGGTGTCCGAAACCGGCCCTTGGTCATTCTTGGGTGACCAGTCGGGGACCGGCGCCCCTGACCAGGGTCAGCGGGTCACGATGATCGGGCCCGGCAGCGAGCGAGGGTGCGCGGAGCACACCGAGGTGTGCGGAGAGCGCCGCCCCGGCGGCCGTCACCGTGCTCGGGATGCGCTGGGCGTAGCGCGGGCCGAGGAGGTGGGCCGGGTTGTGGCGCGGGTGCGGCCATGGGGAAGCGGTCGGCGATTCGCGCCGTGGCCTGATCCGGACATCGGCCGCCGGAGGGACAGGGTCTACGCTGTGACCTGCGGCTACCGAACGGTCTTCTCCGTCCGCGCATCTTTTGATGATCAGCGGTGACCGGCCTGTTTCCGCCCCGACCAGTGGCACCGCTCTCATTCGAGAGCCGTGCGGGGAACGTCGGGTCGGAGGGCGTGCGGGCCGGTCGGCCGGAGGCGTCCTGCGACAGCGCAAACCGCGTCGTATTTCCCCGGTCGGGGAGGAGAGGGAGAGGTTGTGTCCGGCGAGAGACCGTTCGGGGTTGTACTGCGTGGTCTGCGGCAGCAGGGCCGTTGGACGATCGAGGAGCTGGCCGAGGCGTCGGGGGTGAGCGTCCGGGCGATCGGCGACATGGAGCGAGGCCGTAGCCGGGTTCCGCAGCGGCGCACGGTGGTGGCGCTCGCGGACGGGCTGGGGCTGGTGGGCGCGGAGCGGGAGGCACTGCTGGTCGCGGCGCGGGCGGGCCGTCCGGCGCGTGCGGCGGCGGTGGCCGGCACGGCTGTGCCGCCGCGCTCGGTGGGCGACTTCACGGGGCGCGATCGTGAGCTGGCACGGTTGCGCGAGGCTGCCGAGCGGGTGTGCAGCGGCGTGGGGACGTCGGTGACGGTCGTCTCGGGTCCCCCGGGGTGCGGGAAGACCACGCTGGCGCTGAAGGCGGCGGCGGACCTGGCCGAGGAGTTCCCCGACGGATGCTTCATGGTGGACCTGCACGGTGTGGACGGCCCCGTGGACCCGGCCGAGGCGCTACTGCAGCTGCTCAAAGCCCTGGGGGTGTCGGACCGGGAGCTGGCTCAGGAGGACGCGGCTGGGCGTGCGGGACTGCTGCGAGCGCTGCTCGGTGAGCGCCGGTGCCTGGTGGTCCTGGACAACGCCCGCGACGAAGGCCAGATCCGTACGCTGCTCCCCGGGGGCGGGGCCAGTCTGGTGCTGGTCACCAGCCGGCGCCCGCTGACCGGCCTGGAGGACGTCGACCGCCTCGCACTGCCGCAGATGGCGCAGGACGAGGCGGTGCAGCTGCTGCGCCGCATCCTCGGCCCCGAGCGAGCCGACGCGGAAACCGAGGCCGTCGCGCGGGTTGCGGAGTTGTGCGGATACCTGCCCCTGGCGCTGCGGGTGGCGGCGAACTGGCTCACCGTCCGCTCCGGGTGGAGCATCGACCACCTGGTCCGGCGCCTGGCCGACGAGGAACGCCGCCTGGGCGCGCTCACCGCCGGGGACGTGCGGGTGGAGGCGGCCTTCGAACTGTCCTACCGGCAGCTGACCGGCCAGGCGGCCCGCATGCTGCGGCTGCTCAGCCTGGTGCCGGGGCCGGACATGACCGCCGACTACGGAGCCGCGCTCACCGCCACCGACATCTTCGACGCCGAGGACGTCATGGAGGAACTGGTGGAGGCCGGGCTGCTGCAGGCCACCCACACCGGCCGCTACCAACTGCACGACCTGCTACGGTTGTTCGCCCGCGCCCGCCTGGCCCGGGAAGAGACACCCGACCAGCGGGAAGCAGCCGACCAGCGGCTGCGCACCTGGCTGCTGGACACCGCCGCCGCCGCTGGCCACTGGTTCAAACCCGACCACGCGGCACCGCCGCCCCCCAGGCAGGGCCCGGTCCCCCTGGAGAGCGCGGAGCAGGCCCGCACCTGGCTCGAGAGCGAAACCACCGCCTGGTACGCCGCGCTGCGCAGCGCCGCCGCTCACGGTGAACACCTCCGCGTCGTGGAGACCGCTCAGGCCATGCAATGGTTCGGCAACCTGTGCATCTACTGGGGGCACTGGACCGACGTCTACCGCCTGTCCAGCCAGGCCGCTGCCGCACTCGACGACCCCTACCTGCAGGCCGTCCACCTCAACCACTACTCCGGCGTGCTGATTTTCCAGCACCGGTATCAGGAGGCCATCGAACGGGCCGACGAGGCGCTGGAATACGCCCGCCGCGCCCAGGATCTCTCCCAGCAGGCCTGGGCACTGCTGTACGCGGCATGGCCCCACAGCCAGCTCGGCCAGACGCAGGAACGCTTCGACAAGTCCCGCGCCGCCGTCGACCTGTTCGAAGCCGCCGGCGACCGCGAGGGCTGGCTCCAGGCCATGTTCGGCTACCGGGCATGCCTGCGCGACCTCGGCCGCACGAGGGAAGCCCTGGCCCTGCATGAGCGCGTGATCGCCTTCCTGGACGCGCCCGACTGCCCGGTAAGCGGGTACCTCGCCAGCCACTACCGCGCCCGAGCGATCGGCGGACTAGGCCGCGACTGCGCCGCTGCCGGGCAGTGGCGCGAGGCAGCCGACCACTTCCGCAGCGGCCTGCTCCTACTGCAGCAGATCGGGATCCCCTATCTGGAGGCCCAAATGCTCATGGACCTGGGTCAGGCCCTGATCGAACTGGGAGAGACCCAGGAGGCCCGCTCCTTCCTCCGCCAAGCCCTCACTCTCGGCGACGCGGCCGACAGCGAGGACCTGAAGACCGTACAAAGCCTCCTGGACTCCCTCCCCACCGAATGAATAGCCCCGCCACCACGCCCCGCCCCCGGCACAGGAACCCGCGGGCTGCCGCCACCGGCGCACCCAGGCCCCGTACAAGCCACCCACGGCGGTACCCACCGGGTGGTCGGTCAGGCCGGCAGCGCGGCTTCCACCACGCACGCGCCCACCGCCAGGCCGGCGGCCGCCTCCCGACCGAACCGGGCGTGGTCGTGGTCCAGGGCGAGGATCGCGGCTGCCGGGTCCAGGCGCAGCGCCTGGGTGGGACAAGCGCGCCTTCGCGCAGCAGTGGATGCTCACCCACGTGCTTGGCCTGGAGACCGCCGCCGAGGAGCAGCCGGTGCAGCGGACCCAGGGCGACAAGTGGGCGGCGAACACGGCGGCGGCGCGGCAGTTCGTCGAGCGGGAGGGCCGCCTCGGCCGATGTGCCGGACATCCTCGTCGGCCCATGCGTCGAGGCCATTCACCATGTGAAAGGCGAGGCCTGCGCCAAAGACTCCTGCATGTCCGTGTAGATGCCCGCCGGTTCGCCCTGGCCGCCACGGTCGGACACTGCCGTGGGCTGGGCGCCGGGCCCGGTCTGGCTCGGCAGATTCCGCTCCGCCAGGGCCTGTTCCAGGTACTGGATGCGGTAGCGCTGCGTGCGCGCGATACGTTGCAGGTCCATGACGACGCGGAGGAACTGGTCCATTTCTCCGGCCCGGCTGAGGATGTCGTCGGGCACGCGCGCGTCGCTTCGGTAGGAGTCCTCCTGTTCGAGCAGGGCCTGTGCCCATGCCCTGGTCAGGGGCTTGAACGAGGTGGGGTGGTTGGCCACGATCCGGGCGCGGACGGTGAGATCGTTCTCGGCTGCCTCCACGTGGAGACCGGTGTCCTTGTTGCGTGCCCCGAACAGTGGTTCGGAAAGATGGTGGGCGACGAATCCTCGCTCGGCGCAGCCGATCCAGAAGTCCCAGTCCTCGCCGACCCGCATGCGCTCGTTGTAGCCGCCGACGACTTCCCAGGCTTCACGGCGGTACAGCGAGCAGTAGAACATGATCAGCCGTTCGAGCAGCAGTTCCCTGTCGTACGGCGGGAGCGACAGCACCTGCGGCGGCACGTCCTCCGCGTCGGTGAACACGAAGAGATCGGTGGAAACGATCGCGATGTCGGGTTCGGCGTCGAGCAGGGCCGCGGTCTTCTCCAGCATGGTGGGGTCGATCACGTCGTCGGCGTCGAGCGGCAGGATGTAGCGGCCGGCCGCGGCGGCGATCCCGGCATTGCGTGCGGCGGAGACCCCTGCATTGGCCTGGTGGAGCAGCCGGACGCGCCGGTCGGGGTGCCGGTCGATGAACGCCTGGGCCACCGCCGGAGAGTCATCGGTACTGCCGTCGTCGACGATGACGATCTCCCAGTCGGCGAACGTCTGCCGGACCACGCTGTCCAGCGTCCGCGGCAGATAGCGGCCGTAGTTGTAGCAGGGGATGACCACCGAGACCGCAGGTGGGCGAGGGGCACTCATTCGTCGTCCTTTCCTTCGGCCGCCGGAGCCGGGTGGCGATTTTCCGGCGGGGCGCCTGTTGGGACAGTCGGTGTGGTCGGTCGGCCGACCGGTTCCGACCAGTGGTGGGGGTGCACCACTTCGAGTCCGGGCAGGGCCCAGCACGTGGTGCCCATGTCCTTGGCCAGGGCCGCGAGGCCCTCGGTCTCCATGAGGTGCTGGTAGGGGACGGGCGGGAACACCAGCCCCGCACGGTGCAGATCCGCCCGTACCAGCAGGACCGTGCCGCCGACCGAGTCGATGCGGACGAGTTCGTGCCCGCCGAGTTCGTCGAGATAGGTCCTGCCGAATCCCCTGGGGGGTTGCAGGATTCCGTCGCGGATCCACTGGGTCCAGTTCAGGCCACGTGCTTCCGGGCGCAGGAGGAAGGTGTTGAGATCGTACGTGGGTCCGTTCGGCTCGCTGACGCAGTGCGGCACGACGATGTCCTTCCGTGCCGCCAGCAGCCGCTGGATGAGGTCGGGCGGGTAGCCGGTCACGTCGGCGTCGATCCACAGCACCCACTGCTCGTCGGCGAGGGCCCGGGAAAGCAGGTGGTTGCGCACCCTCGCCAGTGCCGCCCTGCGCTCGCGTTGCACGCCCGGCTCCCAGCGCTGCCCGGGCAGGCGAACCCCCGCGTGGTGACGCGCGAGCGTCACCCGGCGGTACTGCTGTTCCAGGTCGGGCAGCGCGCGCTGAAGCACGTCCCAGGTGCCGTCCCTGCTGTCGCCCTCAAGCAGACCGAGGGAGATCATCTCGCGTGGATAGTCCAGACTCCGGAGGTTGCCGAAGTAGCCGGGCAGAAACCGGGCCGCGTCCTTGACCGGGGTGAGCACCAGAACCGAGGGACGGTCGGGGGTGGGCGCCGGGGCCGGCTCACTGACCACCCACCTTGCCCGGTGTGCCCGCAGGGAGTCGGGGCCCGGCTCAGGGCTTGCCTCCGTGCTCACGCCGGGTTCCCTCCCGGCGGTGTCGGTCATGGCATGGACGAGGTCTGTCGGGCCGAGGGGTACCCGTGCGGCCATCGCCACGACCTGCTCGGCATAGTCATGACCGGTCCACAGTTGGGGAGCGACGTCGAAGATGCGCTGGAAGTGGTCAGGCTCGAAGGTGTTGTTCTCGTGGCACACGTAGGTACACAGCTCTGGTAGGTCGACCGAGACGACCCGGCTGTTGCCGACGACGTGGGCCGCGACCGGAGTGTCCTCACCACGGCGTTGCTCCGGGTAGCGAGGCAGCGCGGCCTTCGCGCAGAGCATGGTGCCCTCCCATACGCGGAGGTGGGAGATGGCGAGCAGACGGTGGGCGGGCCGCCACAGCCGCTGCCGCGCGAGGAAGCACGCATCGGCGCCCAGCGCGAGGACCGCTGCCATCTGCACCTCGACCCGCTCCGGGTCGTAGAGGTCATCGTCGTCCCACTGGCAGACGTATCTGCCGGTGGCCAGGTCCACCGCGATGTTGCGCAGCGCCCCGAGTGTCTGCCCGGTCGGAGGAAGCCGTTGGAAACGGATACGCGGGTCGCCAAGACTTCGGACGTGCTGTTCCAGCGCGTCGTTCGTGCTGTCGTCGACCACGACCAGCTCTTTGTTCGCATAGGTCTGGGCGAGGAAGCACCGGATCGCGCGCTCGGCCAGCTCCGGGCGGTCCTTGGTCACCATGAGACACGACACCGTCGGCGCCGGGGCGCCCGAGGACCAACGGCGGCGCTGCGCCTCCAGGTCGAAGGCCCCGTCGGCGAAGGGACGCATGCCCTGGCTGGCCCAGAACCTCACCCGGGTGCGCGGCGGGGTCCGTGGCGCCCACTTCTCCTCCGCGGCCCAGGACCCGGCCCCGTGATGCACGGCGTAGGCGTGGTCGTGGTTGGTTTCCTGCGGCCCGAACAGCCGGACCGCGACGGGGTTCACCTTGGGACAGAGCAGCTCCGGGCCCACCACGGTGATCGATTCGGGCTCGGCCGCGCTCTCCAGCGCACGCGTGAGGAAGAAGGGCCCCGACACGTCCAGGGAGTTGGGCAGGAGGTGGGTACGGACGAGCTCCCTGTGCACATGCGCCCAGAACGGATGCCCCGGAGCGGAGGCGATGAACGCGTTGCCGACGATGCGTCCCAGAGCCCGGTGACGGGCCGGCGGCAAGCGGGTGTGAAGCTCCGGCTCGCACCCGAGTACGAGCCCGCGTCCAGTGAGCAGTTCGCCCACCGGACGCCGGCACTCGACATCGAGATCGACATACACTCCGCCGAAATGGCCGAGCAGGAAATACCGGATGGCGTCGGCACGCATGACCGGGTCGGGATATCCGTCATATACCGGCACGAACCACGGATAATGTTCCTCAAGAAAGGAGCGACTCTCCGTGTCCGTCCACAGCCGGTACTTCCAGCCCGGGTGGAATTTCTTCCAGGAATCCACCCACTCCCGCCACTGAGCAGGCACGTCAATGTCCGCCCAGGTCTGATGAATCAGTTCCGGAATTCTTCCCTGTTCGGACATTCGCACCAGGCTCTCCATCACGTGACCGCGTCGCCCGGGACAACGAAAGGCAGACATTCAGGACCTGGGACTGATCCCAGCTTCACCTGAACGGACGCAGCGAACAGCGGACTTCCGATGGTGTCAGTATCGGAAGTTGGCGCAGTTGACGCTCGGCCCCTGGGTGTCCTCGATAGGGAAGAAGATCGTGTTGCCCACGACGCTGAGAACCGCGCTGCAGTTGTTCACCTGCGGGCCGTGGTGCTTGCCGGACTTGCCGTCGACGTTCAGACAGTTGACCCTGGGGCCACCGATGATGTTGATCATGGAAACGCTTTTGCAGTTGTTGATCTGCGCGCCACTGGTCCCACCGCCCCCGCCGTACGCCTCCGCGCCGCCCGCCCCGAACATCACGGTTCCAGTAGCGGCTGCCAGAAGCGCAGCAGTCTTGCCGATGCCCATCGGAATCTCCATCTCCTCAATGGCTGGGTCACTTGCCCTAGATGTTCCAAGGGGTGTCGGGGAGTTCAAAGTATCTGCCGCAAGGTTCACTCACGTGGCACAGCATTGCGGTGACGGTCGCAGCCGTGAACTGCACGGCACCCTTACCCTCAGTGCCTGACGTTCCGGCACGTGGTGCTCGATTCGTCGAGCCGCAGCGGAAGGACCTGCAGGTTCCCCACGGTGGCCAGAACGAATACCTGACAGTTGTTCACCTGCTTTGCATCGCCATGGCCCCTGCCTGAGGTCTGCATATTCACGCAGTCGAGTTGCGGGCCGCCCAAAATGTTAACAAGGGAGACGACGGTGCAGTTGTTGACCTGTTCTCCGCCCTTCTTGCCATGAGGACTGTCAGCCTCTGCTCCGCCTGCTCCGAACACGACGGTTCCCACCGCCACAGCCAGAAGCACGGCGCTCCTGCCGATCTTCATAGGAAGCTCCAGGTCGTCTTTGGCACCGCATCGAGCAACCAGTTCTTCCACGGATCAGGGAACAGGTCGAGGAAATCACCGCGCGGTTCACCCGGTCGCCGCAGCCGCCGGTTGAGTCGGTCACCGCCCCAGGACAACAGGCCCGTTTCCGGGGGAATTCGAGCGTCGATTCGTTCGGAGGCCGTGGTGCTGGCGCCGACGGTCGTGCCGATGGCAAAGGCAGAGGTGAGCACGCCGGTTGTCCCGACGGGGACGTGAGAATCCGGTGTTGCTCGCCGGCCTCTTGCAGGTTCCTCACTTCTGGGGGTCACAGGTCGAGGGTCGGTTTCGGTGGTCACCGAAACCGACCCTCGACTTTTTCGGTCTCGGTCAGTCCTCGCTGGGTGCGGTGGGGAGTTTGTTCTGGATGAGGTCCATGACGCCGGCGTCGGTGAGGGTGGTGACGTCGCCGAGTTGGCGGTTTTCGGCGACGTCGCGCAGGAGGC
>NZ_JBEZND010000052.1:0-67552 GCF_040706415.1 Streptomyces sp. NPDC048106
CGCTGATCCGCCCGCGCCAAAGGCTTGAACATCTCCCCGGCGAACTCCTCCAATCGGTCCCGAAACGTAGCGAGTTCATCCGCCCTCATACCCGCCGAGAAGCACCAGACTGCCGACCCGACAAGACACCTAACAAAGCACTACTAGACGGGCCGCTGCGAGGCCGCCGCGTCGGGACGCAGGTCGGCGAGGGTGAGCGGATGAGTTGGCGGGTCGGGCAGCGCGACGCGGGACGTGGTGCGCAGGCCGCGGTCCACGTGCAGCAGTTCGCCGGGGGCGAGCAGCCGCCAGTGCGGGCTCTCGTCCATGGGCTCGCTGGCCACGACGACGGAGGAGAGGCCGGCCAGCGCCGCCGAGTGCACCCGCAGCCGCCCGTGCCGGCCGGTGTGTTCGAGATGGCGTGACCCGTGATGGCCGCCCGCGGGCCGCTCCAGGACGTACAGCTCATGGGTGTCCGGGTAGCGCAGCGCCCACAGCTCCCCGGCCGTGACGAGGATGACGTTCAGCGCGAACAGCGGCAGGTTCCCGGCGGCCCAGCGCGCCGCGGCCACGAGCCCCGCGGAGACGTCACCGCCGTGCGCCTCGGTCTCCCGGGTGACGAGGGCGAAGAACCGCTCGGAGTCGGTGTCGCCGCGCACCAGGGCGCGGTCCTCGCCCAGGTGGCGGTCGAGCCGGTCGAGCCCCTCGATCACCCCGTTGTGCGCGAACAGCCGGCCCCGCTGCTCGAAGGGATGCGTGTTGCGCACGTCCAGGCCACCCGTGGAGGCGTACCGGATGTGCGCGAGGAAGGTGGCCGACTCCACCTCCCGGGCGTCCTCGGCGAAGGCGCGGTCCGCATAGGCGGCGATCGGCGCCTTGTGCAGCTCTGGTGTGCCGTCGACCGCGTAGTACCCGAGCCCGGTGCCGTCCGGCTCCCGGTGGCTCTGCGCGCTGAGGCTGTCGGGCGCCTCAAGCAGCCAGAAGGTGGCATGGGTGCGCCGGGGAGCGCTGGTCAGCCCGAACAGGCGGCACACGGGGTCCTCCGAACGAAAGGTCGATTCCCTGATACCCCAGGCAAACGGAATATACCGGTACGCGGGCCGCTCGCCCGCTCAGAGCACGGACCGCAACGCCTGCTCGAAGGTGGGGTGCCGGAAGGTGAAGCCCGCCCTCGACAGCGCCGCCGGGACGACGCGGGCGCTGCCGGTGAGGCTCGTCGCGAACTCCCCGAGCACCGCGCGGAGCGCGAGGGCGGGGGCGGGGGCGAGAGCCGGGCGATGCAGGGCGCGGCCCAGGGCCCGGGTGACCTCACGGTTCGTCAGCGGTTCGGGGGCCGTGAAGTTGACCGGTCCCGACAGCGCGTCGGTGTCGAGCGCGAAACGCAGAGCCGCGACGTGATCGGTCAGCGAGATGAACGGCCAGTACTGCTCCCCGGACCCGAGCCGCCCGCCCAGCCCGAGCCGGAACAGCGGCAGCATCCTCCCGAACGCCCCGCCCTCGCGCGCGACCACCAGCCCGGTCCGCGGATGCACCACCCGGATCCCCGCCTCCCGGGCCGGCTCGGCCGCGGCCTCCCACTCGACGCAGACGGACGCCAGGAAGTCGTCCCCGGCCGGCGCGCTCTCGTCCACGGGCCGCCCACCGGTGTCCCCGTAATACCCGGCGGCGGACGCCGACACGAGCACCCGCGGCGGCACGGCCTCGGCGGCGCACGCCCGCGCGACGGCATGGGTACCGCGCACCCGGCTGTCCCGGATCTCCCGCTTGTACGAGGCGGTCCAGCGCCGGTCCCCGACCCCGGCCCCCGCCAGATGCACCACCGCCTCCACCCCCTCCAGCCGCGCCCCGCCCCCGGCCGGATCCCAGTGCACCACCTCGCTGCCGTCGCGTGGAACGGCGGCCGAGGCGGCGCGGACGAGCCGGACGACCTGATGCCCGTCGTCCAGGAGCGAACGGACGAGGGCGGAACCGATGAGTCCGTTGGACCCGGTGATCGCGACGCGCATGGCGTCCTCCAGGGGCGGCGACGATGTGCTCTTACCCGATTCAATCCGGAAACGGGCCGGTCCGCGCCGCACGCCCCGCCCCTTGTGTCCCTGTCTTCCCAACGGCCCGTGGAGACCCGGCCGCTGAGAGGCCGTGGGGTAGGGTGCGAGCATTGGTTTAACGTTCAGCTTGAGGAGGGTCCATGGCTCGGCAGGAGCGAGCTGTCCGGACCCGACGCGCTGTGCTGGAGGCCGCCGCCGCGGTGTTCGCCGAGCGCGGTTACGCCGCGGCGACCATCGCCGAGATCCTGAGCCGGGCCGGTGTCACCAAGGGCGCGCTCTACTTCCATTTCGATTCCAAGGCGGCCCTCGCCCGGGGCGTGCTCCAGGAGCAGATCTCGGCCGAGTACCACGTCCCCCGGGAACTCAAGCTCCAGGAATGGGTGGACGCGGGGATGACCGTGGCCGAACGGCTGCCGCGCGAGCCCCTGTTGCTCGCGGCGGTCCGGCTCTCGGCCGACCTCCAAGGGCCGGACGTCTTCGGCGGCGCCTGGCCTGCCTGGGCCGAGCTCACCGCGTCGCTGCTGGCGGAGGCCAGGGCCAGGGACGAGGTGCTGCCGCACGTGGTGCCGGAGGAGAGCGCGCAGGTCTTCCTCGGGGCGTGGATAGGAGTCCAGTTCGTCTCGCAGGCCGTCGCCGGCTGGGCCGATCTGGACGAGCGGATGTCGGCGCTCTTCGACCACCTGCTCCCCGCCATCGCCGTTCCGGCGGTCCTCGTCCGCCTCGACACCGCCCCGGACCGCGGTGCGCGGGTGATCGCCGAGGCGCGACGCCGGTCGCGGGCCGCGCTGGCGGGCGCCCCCACCTGAAACGGCCGCCCTGACCAGGCCGTTGTGCCGACGGCCGCGGAGATGTCCGGCCGGCGGATTTCCGGACGGGTTTGATCCGCTTGAGGTGCGGTACAGGCCACCCGGTATCCGGTGCGAAGAACATTTCGTCGGTCACTACGATGTGATCCCTAAGACAACCATTCGACCGGCCCCTCGGACATGGGCCGGTCGGGGTCGCCGATGCCAGGGACCGCTCCCCGGGCTGCGGTGATCTTCCTGCACAGGAGGACCCTCCCGCATGTTCCGACGTATTGGCGCTGCCGTCGTCCGGCATCCGGTCTGGACGATCGTGGCGTGGCTGATCGCCGCGGTGGCGATCGTCGCCACCGCCCCAGGCCTGCCCTCGAACAGTGACGAGAGCAGCTTTCTGCCCAAGAGCTACGAGTCGATCAAGGCCGCGGATCTCCAGCAGAAGGCGTTCCCCAGCGCCTTCACTCCTTCCGCGATCGCGCTCTACCAGCGCACCGACGGCGGCCGGCTGACCGCCGCCGACAAGAAGGACATCACCCGGATCACCACCGAACTGGGCGAGAAGAAGATCGATCAGGTACAGAAGGTGGTGCCCGGCCCGCCGTCGAAGGACGGCAAGTACTCCCTCACCCTGGTCCAGATGGACAGCAAGAACGCCGGCCAGCCCAAACAGGCCGACGCGGCCAAGACGTTGCGCGACGACCTCGGGCAACTGGCCAAGGGCACCCATCTCGACGTCAAGCTGGGCGGCTCCGCCGCGCAGGCCCTCGACCAGCAGGACTCCTCCAAGCGCGGCCAGGCGCTGATCGGCATCGGCACCTTCGTCATCATCCTGGTGACCCTGCTGATCATCTTCCGGGCACCGATCCTCGCCGTTCTGCCCCTGCTCCTCATCGGCCTGGTCTCGGCCGTCGCCAACGGGCTGATCGCCTACGCCACCAAGCTGTTCGGGCTCCAGGCCAACAGCTCGATCTCGTCCATCCTGATCGTGGTGCTCTTCGGCGTGGGCACGGACTACTTCCTGTTCCTGATGTTCCGTTACCGAGAACGCCTCAGGGCCGGTGACGAGCCGAAGCAGGCCATGATCAACGCGGTCGACCGGGTCGGCGAGGCCATCGCCTCGGCCGCCGGAGCGGTCGTCATCGCCTTCCTCGCGCTGACCCTCTCCACCCTCGGCTTCCTCAAGCAGATGGGCCCCGCGCTCGCCATCGCGGTCGCCGCCACCCTGGTCGCGGGCCTGACTCTGATCCCGGCCGTGGTCTCCCTGATCGGCCCCAAGGTCTTCTGGCCGTCCAAGTCCTGGCAGCGGGAGCCGGAGAACGCCCGGTTCGCCGCGCTCGGCCGCGCGGTGCGGCGCCGTCCGGCGCTGAGCGCCATCGCCTCCGGCCTCATCCTGCTCGCGCTGTCGGCCGGCACGCTCGGCTACAAGGCCACCTTCGACCTGGCCTCGGGCTCGATGCCCAAGACCAAGGAGTCCATGGTCGTCCAGGACGAGATGCAGAAGGCGTACTCGGCCGGTGCCGCCGCGCCCACCGACGTCTACCTCTCCAGCACCGACGGCAAGCCGCTCGACAAGAGCGCCTTCGCCGGGTATGCGGACAAGCTCGGCGCGGTCGACGGCGTCGCGAGCGCCCGGATGTCGCAGCTCAACAAGGACGGCACCACCGCGGACTTCACGGTCACCCTCAAGTACGAGGCGTCGACGGACCAGGCGATCGACGCCGTGCAGGGGGTGCGCGACGCGGCCCACGCCGACGCGCCCGCCGGCACGAAGGCACTGGTCGGCGGCATGTCCTCGATCTACAAGGACATCGACGCGGCGGTCAACCACGACTACCGCACGGTGTTCCCCGTCGCCGCCCTCCTCATCATGGTCATCCTCGGCCTGCTGCTGCGCAGCGTCGTGGCGCCCTGGTACCTGATGGCCTCGGTGGGCCTCGGCTTCGGTGCCACCCTCGGCGCCACGGTGTGGATCTTCCAGAAGGGGGAGGGGCACTCCGGCCTGATGTTCATGCTCCCGGTGATCATGTATCTCTTCGTGGTCGCCATCGGCACCGACTACAACATCCTCATGATCGCCCGGCTGCGGGAGGAGGCCCGCGAGGGCCGCGATCCGCGCGAGGCGGCCGGCATGGCCCTGCGGCACGCCGGTCCGACCGTGGCCGCGGCCGGCTTCATCCTGGCGGCGACCTTCGCCACGATGATGCTGGCGGGCAACTCGCTGCTCACGGAGATGGGTTTCGCGGTCTCCTTCGGCATCGCGATCGCCGCGTTCGTGATGGCGATGTTCTTCACGCCGAGCCTCACCGCGCTCATCGGCCACGCGGCATGGTGGCCGGGCCACGGGGACCGCGCGGAGGAGAGCGCCGGCACCGTCCCCGCACAGGCCGCGGGCATGGACGACCGTGACCCGGCGGGCCACGGCCGCTGACACCGGGCACCGCTCGCGAGGGGGCACACCGGGGCGTACGGCCCTGGTGTGCCCCCGCTGCGTCCGGCGGGCCTCACGTGGTGCATGATCGGGGGGCGCACGTGGGGAGCGTGCGGATCAACTCGACGTACCACGGGGGGAATTGGGATGAGACGTCGTTGGGTCAAGGTACTGGCCGTCACGGTCGTGATCCTGGCGGTCCTGTTCACCGTCGCCGACCGGGTCGCCGTGCACTACGCGGACAACGAGGTCGCCCGGCTCGCCGAGCAGAAGTACGGCTACGGCAACTCCACCGACAGCCACCTCGACGTGTCGATCGAGGGCTTCCCCTTCCTGACCCAGGCGTTCGGCCAGGACTTCGACCACGTCGCCCTGACGGCGAAGAACTTCACCCTCGACACCACGAGCAATGCCCAGGGCGGCTACCTCGGCGTCCAGCAGCTCCGGCTCGACCTGCACGGCGTGACGGTGACCTCGCTGACCGCCCGCAGCGCCGAGGCGAACCTCGTCACCGGCACGCTGACGCTGTCGTACGACCAACTGTCCGGCGTCCTCACCCGGTTGGCCGGCACCGGCCCCGTGAAGGTGTCCCAGGCGCCCGGCTCGGACGGTCAGGCGGCACACGTCAGGATCAGCGGCACCGTCGGCGGCCGGCAGGCCGACGGCTCCGGCACCCTGCTCGCCCAGGGCGACGAGATCTCCCTCAACACCCCCGGCGCCGAACGGGCCACGGCCACCTGGCGCGTCGGACTCCCGGAGAACGTCGGCTTCAGCGCCGCCCGCGCCACCCCGGACGGCGTACGGATCGACATGGTCGGCCATCTGGTGAACCTGGGCGCCTCACGCTTCTCCCGCTGACCGGCCGCCGGTCCTGGGCGAGGGGCCGGGGCGAGGGTCCGGGCGACGTTTCGCACCCGGACCGTCGCGGTACCCGCAACCGCGTGTTCCGCAGCATCCTGCGCGGCTGCGCCGCCGGGGCCGCCGGTACCACCGCACTGAACGCCATGACCTACCTGGACATGGCGCTGCGCGGCCGGCCCTCCAGCGGCGCGCCCGAAGACGTGGTGGAGAAGGTCGCCGAGAAGGCCGGGCACCCGGTGCCCGAGACGGACGGCCGGGACAACCGGCTGTCCGGCCTCGGCGCGCTCACGGGCATCGCCGTCGGCGTCGGCACCGGCGCCGCCGTCGCACTGCTCCACCGATCCGGTGTCCGCCCGCCCGGGTGGCTGGGCGGCCCCGCCACCGGCGCCCTGGCCATGGTCCTGGCCGACGCCCCCATGGCCGGCCTGGGCGTCAGCGACCCCCGCACCTGGTCCCCGGCCGACTGGACCGCCGACGTCCTCCCGCACCTGGCCTACGGCCTGGTGACCTACGGGCTGATCACCGCAGCCCACCCGCACGGCTGACCGCCCGAGGTCCAGTGCGGCGCCCTCAGCGGAGCAGTACGAGCGCCGCCACCGCGGCCAGTCCCGCGCAGACGCCCAGCGTCCAGCCCACGCACCGCCGCCGCAGTTCCCGGTACCGGTGCTCGTACTCGGCGCGCAGCGACACGCAGCGGGCGGCGACGCGTTCCAGGTCCTTCCTGGCGCGGCGCAGGGCGTCCTCGACGTAGCTCTGCTCGATCTCCGTGCGCTGGGCGGTCGTCAGCCAGTCCATGGGCCGGACGAACTCCCGGGCACGCTGCTCGGCCTCCGCGACGCGGGCCTGCCAGAGCAGGTACCCCTCCACCTCGTTGCTCAGTTCCCCCTCGCCGGCCCCCTGCCGCAGACCCGGGTCGCTCATACCGCGCCGTGCGCCTCGGCTTCGGCCAGCGCGATGTCCGGGTGGTGCAGGTCGAACGCCGGGGATTCGCTGCGGATCCGGGGCAGGGTGGTGAAGTTGTGCCGCGGCGGCGGGCAGGAGGTCGCCCACTCCAGCGAGCGGCCGAAGCCCCAGGGGTCGTCCACGCCGACCGGCGCCCCGAACCGGGCCGTCTTCCAGATGTTGTACAGGAACGGCAGCATGGAGGCGCCGAGCAGGAACGAACCGATGGTGGACACCGTGTTCAGGGCGGTGAACCCGTCGGCGGCCAGGTAGTCGGCGTAACGGCGCGGCATGCCCTCGGCGCCCAGCCAGTGCTGCACCAGGAACGTGGTGTGGAAGCCGACGAACAGCGTCCAGAAGGTGATCTTGCCGAGCCGTTCGTCCAGCATCTTTCCGGTGAACTTCGGCCACCAGAAGTGGAATCCGGCGAACATGGCGAACACGACCGTGCCGAAGACCACGTAGTGGAAGTGGGCCACCACGAAGTACGAGTCGGACACGTGGAAGTCCATCGGCGGCGACGCCAGGATGACACCGGTCAGACCACCGAAGAGGAAGGTGACGAGGAAGCCGGTCGCCCAGAGCATCGGGGTCTCGAAGGACAGCGAGCCCTTCCACATGGTGCCGATCCAGTTGAAGAACTTCACCCCGGTCGGGACCGCGATCAGGAAGGTCATGAAGGAGAAGAAGGGGAGCAGTACACCGCCGGTCACGTACATGTGGTGCGCCCACACGGTGATGGACAACCCCGCGATGGAGATCGTCGCCGCGATCAGACCCATGTAACCGAACATCGGCTTGCGGGCGAACACGGGGATGATCTCGGAGACGATGCCGAAGAACGGCAGCGCGATGATGTAGACCTCCGGATGGCCGAAGAACCAGAAGAGGTGCTGCCACAGCAGCGCCCCGCCGTTGGCCGAGTCATAGACATGGGCTCCGAACAGGCGGTCCGCCTCGACGGCGAACAGCGCGGCGGCCAGCACGGGGAAGGCCAGGAGCACCAGGACAGCGGTCAGCAGCACGTTCCATACGAAGATCGGCATGCGGAACATGGTCAGGCCCGGAGCGCGCATGCAGATGATCGTGGCGATGAAGTTGACCGAGCCGAGGATCGTTCCGAAGCCGGAGAACGCCAGCCCCATGATCCACAGGTCGGAGCCGACATAGGGCGAGAAAACCTCGTTGTGCAGGGGGGCATAGGCGAACCAGCCGAAGTCGGCCGCGCCGTCGGGGGTGATGAAGCCGCCCACCGCGATGAGCGAGCCGAACAGGTACAGCCAGTAGGCGAGCATGTTCAACCGCGGGAAGGCGACATCGGGCGCGCCGATCTGGAGCGGCATGATCCAGTTGGTGAATCCGGCGAACAGCGGCGTCGCGAACATCAGCAGCATCACGGTGCCGTGCATCGTGAACAACTGGTTGTACTGCTCCTTGGAGACGATCTGCAGCCCCGGGCGGGCCAGCTCGGCGCGAATGATGAGCGCCATGACGCCGCCGATCAGGAAGAACGCGAACGACGTCGCCAGGTACAGCGTGCCGATCGTCTTGTGATCGGTGGTCGTCAGCCACTTCACCACGACATTGCCGGGCTGCTTGCGCCGTACCGTCACCTCACTTTCGTAGGTGTCGGCCGGCCCCTTGGGCTCGTTCAGAATGCTCACAGCTGGTACGCCTCCCGGCGCTCGCAGGTTCGCCGACGTCAGTCATCCGCCATCCTCGCGGCACCGGGCCGGGCACCGGCGCCCTCGGCGGCCGGGACACGGCCGAACGGCTGACGCTCGCACCCGAACGGAGCATCGGGATACCCCGTTCGGAGCAGCGGGCGGCGGGGTGGGCGCCGCTCAGGGGGAGTGGTTGGCGAACGTCGCCAGGTAGGTGCCGTACAGCAGCGAGAAGCCGGCGAGGTACCCGCACAGCCTGCGGGCGCTGTCGGGGTCGGTGCGCCAGGTGCGCACGAGCGCCTGGGCCGCGGGGATGAGCAGCGGGAACGCAGGCAGCAGGAAGCGCGGCTTGGACTCGAAGGGGCCCGAGACCACCACGACCGGCAGCAGCAGCGCGGCGGTGTACAGCAGCAGCGCCAGCGGCACCCGCTCCCGGTACAGCCGGACGGCCAGGAACACGCCCGCCGCCACGACCACCAGCGCCACCGGGTAGACGACCCCGTCGGACAGCGGCATCGTCGCGAGGAAGCGCAGGGTGCCCAGGCCCCCGTCGAAGCGCGACTCCCAGGCGCTCTGCACCTGGAAGTAGCCGTGCAGCGGGTCGCCCGTGCGGTGCCCCACCAGCAGCAGGTACGCCGTCCAGCCGAGCGGGGCCACGAGGGCGCCGGCCCACAGCCGCAGGGGCGCCCGGCCGCGTCGTCGTACGGCCTCGAAGGCGGCCACGCCGAGGACGGCCGCGGCGGCCGCGTAGCCGTTCGGCCGGGTCAGGCCCGCGAGGGCGGCGAGCGCCCCGGCCGTCAGCCAGCGCCCGTCCAGCAGGGCGTACAGGCACCAGACGGCGAGCGCGATGAACAGGGGCTCGGTGTAGGCGAGGGTGAGGACGACCGAGTGCGGCAGCACGGCCCACAGGACGACCAGGGCGGTGGCGACCGCGCGGCCGTACAGCCGGTGTCCGATGGCGTAGATGCCGGCGGCGGCCAGCGCGGTCGCGGTCCAGGCGACCAGCAGCGCCGCGACGGCCGGGGAGATCAGCGGGATCCAGTCGAGCGCCCGGATGAGTCCCGGGTAGAGGGGGAAGAACGCCCAGTCGGTCTGCACCGCGCCGGAGTTCGTGATGTGCACGCGGGTGCCGTAGCCGTGGGTGGCGATGTGCAGGTACCAGACGGAGTCCCAGGAGTGGGCCAGGCCCTTGAGTATCGAGCGGCCGGCGGACAGGTTCACCACGACGACGAGGATCACCCCGGCCAGCCGGACGGCACCGAAGAGTCCGAGCGCCCGCCAGGCACCGGGCGGCCACGCCCACCGCTCGCGCCCTCCCCGGGACGAACCGGGCCGTTCGAGAGCGGCGGCGTCGCGCGGCTGCGGGGAGAACGTGCTCACCCTCCGACCTTGATCGGAGCCGCACGTCCGTGCAATCGGACCACGCCGATCAAGCCACTTCTGGCTTGATTCAACCGCTGGTCAGAGCTTCGTACCCGGCAGGTACGCGACCGGTTGGCACCTACCGGTCCCGGTTCGGGCGGGTCATCCTGGAACGGCGGGCCCGCCACGGGCCGCGCCCCGCGGAAGGAGCCTCTGTGGACGGCTGGTACGTCGACGACCGCTGCACCAACTGCGACGTGGCACGGCAACTGGCGCCGGACCTGATCGACGAGAAGGACGGCAGGTCCCGGATCCTCCGCCAGCCCGCGACCGACGAGGAGAACCGGCGCCTGCACGCCGCCGTCTTCGCCTGCCCCACCCGCTCGATCCGCCCCGCCACCGGACGCGCCGACCAGTCGCTCGACCCGTTCCCGATGGCCCTGGACGACGCCGTGCTGCTGTGCGGCCACAACTCCCGGCACGCGGCGGGCGCCAACTCGTACCTGCTGCGCCGGCCCTCCGGCACCCTCATGATGATCGACACCCCCCGCTGGAGCCCGGCCCTGGCCGACCGGTACACGGCCCTGGGACGGATCACGGACGTGCTGCTCACCCACCGCGACCACGCCCCCCACGGCCGCCGCTACGCCGACCACCTCGGCGCCCGGCTGTGGATCCACGAGGGCGACCTCGACGCCGCGCCCGACGCGGACCGGGTGATCCGGGGTCTCGACCCCGTCGAGATCGACGCGGGCGTCACCGTGCATCCGCTGCCCGGCCACACCCGCGGCAGCGTGCTGTACCTCGCGGACGACCGGTACTGCTTCACCGGCGACAGCTTCTACTGGTCGCGCTCGCTCGGCGATCTCGCCGTCCACGACAGCGTCACCTGGTACTCCATCGAGGAGCTGGCCGCCTCCCTGGCCCGGGCGGCGGACCGGCTGCGCTTCGAGTGGGTCCTGCCGGGTCACGGCGACCGCGGGCACCTGCCCGCCGACGAGATGGCCCGCCGACTGCGCGCGCTGACCGAGCACACCCGCACCCTGCGCCCGCGTCCCGTCGACTTCACGGCCGTACGGTGGTGAGGGGGACGGCGTTCGACAGCGGGAGGTCACCGTGCGACTGGCGGATTTTCTGACCCAGGTCCGTGACCGCGGGGAGTACCGGAGCCAGGAGGAGGCCGAGCACGTCAGCGAGGCCGTGCTGTGGACACTGGCCACCCGGATCACCCCCGAGGAGGCCGACGAGCTGGCGGCGCGGCTGCCCGCCCCGCTGGACGAGGCCCTGCACCGGGACCGGGGCTGCGCCGAGTCCTTCGGCCGGGACGAGTTCCTGCGGCGCGTGGCGCAGCAGACCGGCGCCCGGCCGCGGACGGCGGAGTGGGACGCGGGCGCGGTGCTGTCCACCGTGGCCGACTCGGTCTCCGGCGGCGAGCTGGACGAGCTGCTGGCCCGGCTGCCGGTCAGCTACGCGGAACTGTTCGGGAGGCCGGGGCCCGGCTGAGCGGGGACCGGGCGGTGGGTCACTGCCCGTGCGTCTCCAGCTCTTCTCGGGCCGCCCGCAGCCGCTCGTCGCACCACCGCCTGGCCGCGCCCGCGACCTGGGCCAGCGCGCGCGGGTCCTCGAACAGGTGCGTGGCCTCGGGCACGACGTGCAGGGAGTGCGGGGTCCGCAGCCGCCGGGCCGCCTCCTGGTTGAGCCGCAGCACCTCGTGGTCCTGCCCGCCGACGACCAGCAGCACCGGCACCCGGACCCGCTCCAGCGCGTCGCCCGCCAGGTCGGGCCGTCCGTCGCGCGACACGACGGTCAGGACGCGGTCCGGCCGCTCGGCGGCGGCCGTCAGGGCGGCGGCGCTGCCCGTGTCCGCGCCGAACAGCACCACCGGGGCGCCGCGGGTCTCGGGCTGCTCCGCGAGCCAGTCGATCGCCCCCACCAGCCGGTGGGTGAGGAGCGGGATGTCGAAGCGGTGTTCGGCGTTCAGCGCGTCGTGCCGCTCCTCCCGCTCGTTGAGCAGGTCGAGCAGCAGCGTGCCGTACCCGGCCGTGCGCAGTTGCGCCGCCACGGTCCGGTTGCGGGTGCTGTGCCGGGAGCTGCCGTTGCCGTGCACGAAGAGCACCACCGCCCGCGAGGGCGCCGAAACCACGAGGTCGCCGTGGAGCGCGGCGTCGTCCATGCGGACGAGAACCATCTCGGAGATCATCGCCCTCAACCCTTCCCGGGGCGTCGTTCCCGCCGATCGATACGGCCCGGATGTCTCCCTTCCCATGATGCCCACGCGGACCGGCCCCGGCACCCGCAGCGCCCCGCCTCCGGGTCGTCATCACCAGCCCGTCAGCAGCAGGTGATTGAGGAGCAGGGCGAGCACGGCCTGCGCGGCGAGCCAGGGGCGGGGCCGGGGGAGCAGCGCGCAGGCGGGCAGCAGCCACAGGGCGAAGGGCAGCCAGATCCGCTCGGTCTCGGCCTTGCTCAGGCCGGACAGGTCGGCCACCAGCAGGGCCGACAGCGCGGCCTGGACGAGGACCGCGAGCCGGGCCCGGGGGCCGGTGCGGCGGCGCAGCAGGACGGCGCCCGTGCGGCGCAGGCCCGCCGCCGTGGCCGGGCCGGTGATCAGCGCGGCGCAGGCGAGGTCGGCCCACACCCAGTAGCCGTAGGGGCGGATGCCGCCCACGCCCTGGTAGTAACGGATCGTCAGGAGCTGATACCCCTGGAGCCAGTTGAAACCGGCGAGCGTGAACACCACGGGGAACACGGCCAGTCCGGCGATCAGCGGCAGCAACAGGGCTGGCCGGTCCCGTAGTTCGCGGCGGGCGAGGAGGAGCACCGCCGCGGCGATGAGGGCGAAGAGCGTGAGGCCGTAGGAGAGGTAGCAGGTCAGTCCGAGGAGCAGGCCGGAGCCGGCGGCCGCCCAGGGGGAGGGGCGGGTCAGGGCGAGGGCGAGCAGGGCCACCGCCCAGGCGGCGACCGCCGCGAAGCAGCCGTCGGCGGAGGTGCCCTGCCACACCGCCGCCGGGGCCAGCACCAGGAACGGGGCCGCCCGCCGCGCGAGCGTCTCGTCGGCCAGGGCGCGCACGGCGACCAGCACCGCCACGCAGCCGGCCGCGCCGGTGACCACGCAGAACATCCCGGCCCAGCCCCCGCCCCGCAGCCCGATCCGGTCGAGCAGGACGAAGGTCAGCGTGGCCGCCGGGGGATGTCCCGCGACATGGGCGGGCCAGGGCCGGGGGGAGCCGCTGACGATGTGGTGGGTGAAGCCGCGCAGCGCGGCCGGGATGTCGGCGAACGCGCCGATCGCCCGCAGGTACTCGTTGCGGCTGGTCAGCCTGCCCGCGATGCCCCGCTGCCAGCCGTCCACCAGCGCCAGGCAGACGATCCAGGCCAGCGCGGACGCCCACGCGGCCGCGAGCAGGCCGCGCCAGGGCAGCCGGGCCGCGAGCGCGGGGCCGTACGCCACCCCGGCGGCCGCCAGGAACAGGACCGCGGGCGTGCCGGGCCCCAGGTGCGGGTCCCACTCGGCCAGCAGCGGGGGCCAGTGCACGAACAGCGTGTGCCGGGTGTCCTGGATGTGCCGCCCGACGAGCACGGCCACCGTGACCAGCAGGACGGCGGCCCCGGCGGCGTACAGATCGCGGCGGGCGGCGACGGGGTCGGAGCGGGGGCCGGGGCGGGGGGTCGGGTGGTGGCGGGTCACAGGGGAACGCTAGGGCCTTTCTTTCGGATCAGGTCGCTCCGGCCGACGGTGCCTTGTGGCGACCGCCGACAGGATCCGAAAGAGAGGCCCTTAGGCCGGGCGGGCGGCGGAGGGCCGCCGTCCGGGCCGGGTGCCAGCGTTTCGCTACCGGTCGTAACCCCTGTGCCGGGCCTGTCGCGGCCTACCGTCGGATCATGCGCGACCCTCTCCGGCTCCCCTCGTCCCCGGGCTTCTGGCGCAGCCCGCTGCGCGGACCCTGGCTCACCTCGGTGCTCGGCCTCGTCCTGCTCGCCGGTGTCACCGTGCTGTTCGCGACCGGCCTGGTGTCGTACGCCGCCTACAACCCGAACCTGTCCCGGGTGAACGACACGACCCCGGACAAGGGCCTGCTCGGCTTCTACCTCTTCGCCTGGCCGACCGGCCCGGTGTGGCTGTACCGGCTCACCCAGGGCGTCCACGTGACCCTCGGCATCACCCTGATCCCGGTCCTGCTGGCCAAGCTGTGGTCGGTGGTGCCGAGGCTGTTCACCCTGCCGCCGGCCCGCTCCGTCGCCCACGCCCTGGAGCGGATCTCGCTGTTGCTGCTGGTCGGCGGCGGGCTGTTCGAGTTCACCACCGGGGTGCTCAACATCCAGCTGGCCTACGTCTTCCCGGGCTCCTTCTACCCGCTGCACTTCTACGGCGCCTGGGTGTTCTTCGCGGCCTTCCTCGCCCACGCGGTCCTGAAGGCACCGACGGCCGTGCGCGCCGTACGAGGGCGGCGGGCCGAGGAACGGTACGGCCCGGGTTCCCTGGTCTCCCCGCGCCCCGCCGCGCCCACCGTCTCCCGGCGCGGCGCGCTCGGCCTGGTCGGCGGCGGCGCGCTGCTGCTGTTCCTCACCACGGTCGGCCAGAGCCTGGGCGGACCGCTGCGCCGTACGGCCCTGCTCGCGCCGCGCGGCCCGGCCGACCCGAACGGCGGTCCGAACGGCTTCCAGATCAACAAGACCGCCGCATACGCCGGGATCACCCCGGCCGACACCCACGAGGACGCCTGGCGCCTGGTCGTCACCGGCCGCACCGGCACCGTCCGGCTCAGCCGGGCCCAGTTGCTCCGGCTCCCTTCGCACAGCGTGTCGCTGCCGATCGCCTGCGTGGAGGGCTGGTCGACCGCCGACCAGTGGTGGCGCGGCGTGCGGCTGCGCGATCTCGCCGGGCTGGTGGGATACGACGGCCACGCCGCCGCTGTGCCCGACGTGCTTGTGGAGTCGCTGCAACGGCACGGCGCGTTCCGGCGCGCGGCCCTGCGCGCCAACCAGGTGGCCGACCCGCGCTCCCTGCTCGCCCTCTACGTCAACGGCGAGGAACTCTCCGCCGACCACGGCCACCCGGCGCGCGTCATCGTGCCCGCCGCGCCCGGCGTGCTCAACACCAAGTGGGTGGCCCGGCTGACCTTCGGAGACCTGTGATGAAGCCGTCCCGGCCGCGCCTGCCGCTCGGCAGCCCCCGCCAACTGCTTCTGCTCGCCTGCTCGTTCACGCTCGCGGTGTACGCCGGTGTCCGGCTGCTGGCCGGTGACTGGCTCGCGGTGGCGCTGTGGATCGTGGGCGCGGCCCTGCTGCACGACCTGGTGCTGCTGCCGCTGTACTCGGCCGCGGACCGGGCGCTGGTGCGCGGGCTTGGGGCGGTGGGGCGGCGCGCGTGGACGCCGTACGTGCGGGTGCCGGCCGCGCTGTCCGGGTTGCTCCTGCTCGTCTGGCTCCCGCTGATCAGCGGGAGCCAGACGGGGCGCTACCGGTTGACCACGGGGCTGTCCCCGGACGGCTTCGCCGCCCGGTGGCTGCTGATCACGGCCGTCCTGTTCGGGGGCTCGGCGCTGCTGTGGGCGTGGCGGGCGCGGCGCCGGCCGCAGGGCGGGTGACGCGGCCCGGAACCGGCTTCAGCGCGAGGTGTACTGGGCCAGCCGCGCGGCGAACCTTCCGTGCGGGGCCAGCGCGGCGACGGCGCGGGCGTCGGCGGCGGCATCGACGTCCCTCAGCCGGGGCAGTTCCCGAACCCGCAGTCCCGCCTCCCGCAGCCGCGCCCGCTGGGCGGCACCGGTCACCGGCGTCGACATGGGAACGCCCCGCAGCAGCGCCGGATCGGGCGCGGCGAGCCCGAGCGCCCACCAGCCGCCGTCCTCCGCCGGGCCCAGATACGCGTCGCACCCCGCGAAGTCCACCGTGAGCAGCGCGGGTGTCACCTGCGGGGTGTCCATGCCGATCAGCAGGGCCGGGCCGTGGCAGTGGGCGAAGGCGTCCGCCAGGCGCTCGTCGAGGCCGCCCGCGCACTGCGGCAGCACCTCGAAGCCCGGCGGCAGCCAGGCGCCCGGTGTGCCGTCCAGCACGAGGACCCGCCGGTCCGCGGGAGCGGCCGCCACCGCGTCCAGGGTGTCGGTGAGCGCCGCCTCGGCGAGGCCCGCCGCCTCGGCGGGGGTGAACGGCGGGGTCAGCCGCGTCTTGACCCGTCCCGGTCGGGGCTCCTTGGCGATGACGAGCAGCGTGGTCACCGCTCCGCCCGGGGGCCGGCGAGCACCCTGCGCATGTCCCGCGCGGCCTGCCAGGTGCCGGTCCAGGTGCCGGTCACCTTGGACAGGCCGGTGCGCGGCAGGTACGGCACGTCGTGCTCGCTGATCCGCCACCCGGCGTCGGCGGCCCGCACCACCATCTCCAGCGGGTAGCCGCTGCGCCGGTCGGTGAGGTCCAGCGCGAGCAGCGCCTCCCGGCGGGCGGCGCGCAGCGGACCGAGGTCGTGCAGGCGCAGCCCCGTGCGGCGGCGCAGCAGCCGGGCCAGCGCGAGGTTCCCGGCGCGGGCGCGCACCGGCCAGGCGCCCCGGCTCACCGGCCGCCTCCGGCCGAGCACCAGGTCGGCCCGCCCCTCGCGCACCTCCCGCACGAAGGGCACGAGGAGCGCGGGGTCCAGGGAGGCGTCGCAGTCGCAGAAGCAGACGATGCCGGCGGTGGCGGCGGTCAGCCCGGTGTGGCAGGCGGCGCCGAAGCCGCGCCGGGGCTCGTCGAGCACGGTGGCGCCCAGCGCGCGGGCGATCCGGGCCGAGCCGTCGCTGGAGCCGTTGTCGACGACGAGGGCCCGCCAGCCGGCCGGGATCCGGCCGAGCACCCAGGGCAGCGCCTCGGCCTCGTCCAGGCAGGGCAGCACCACGTCGACGTCCGGAGAAGGGGTCGTCACAGCCCTCACCCTACGAATGTGAACCGGACATTCAGGACTTTCCGTCCCCGCGAAACGCGGACACCGCCCCGACCGCCGTCCCACCGACGGGCGCGGTGCTCACCCCTCCCGGAGCCCGTCCCGCGCGAACTCCCTTACCCCGTCCTCGAATCCGACCCGTGGCCGCCACCCCAGCGCGGCCCGCAGCCGGGAGGAGTCGGCGGTGACGTGCCGTACGTCCCCCAGCCGGTACTCCCCGGTGACCACCGGCTCCGGGCCGCCGCATGCCCCGGCGAGCGCCTTGGCCAGTTCGCCGACGGTACGGGGCTCACCGCTGCCGGTGTTGTACACCGTGAGCGCGCCCGGCGCGGCCTCCCCCTCCAGCGCGGCCACGTTCGCCGCGGCCACGTCCCGGACGTGCACGAAGTCCCGCCGCTGGCGGCCGTCCTCGAAGACCCGGGGGGCCTCGCCGCGGGCGAGGGCGGAGCGGAAGAAGGAGGCGACCCCGGCGTACGGGGTGTCGCGGGGCATCCGCGGGCCGTACACGTTGTGGTAGCGCAGGCAGACCGCGCCGCCGCCCTGGGCCCGGGCCCAGGCGGCGGCCAGGTGCTCCTGGGCGAGCTTGGTCGCCGCGTACACGTTGCGGGGATCGGCCGGGGCGTCCTCCCCGACCGGGCCGGGGGACAGCTCCGTCCCGCACGCCGGGCACCGCGGCTCGAACCGGCCCGCGTCGAGGTCGGCCACGGCGCGCGGGCCCGGGCGTACGACACCGTGGCGCGGGCACGTGTACCGGCCCTCGCCGTACACGACCATGGATCCGGCGAGGACCAGGCGCCGTACCCCGGCCGCCGCCATCGCGGCGACCAGCACGGCCGTGCCCAGGTCGTTGCGCGAGACGTACTCCGGGGCGTCGGCGACGCCGTTGCCGAGCCCGACCATCGCCGCCTGATGACATACGGCGTCCACGCCTGCCAGCGCCCGCGCCACCGCCCGCGCGTCCCGCACGTCCGCGCCGGGGTCCACACGGACGTCGTACACCACCGGCTCGTGCCCCCGCGACCGCAGCGCCTCGACGACATGGGACCCGATGAACCCGGCGCCGCCGGTGACCAGTACGCGCATACGGCCACGCTAGGGCCTCTCGGTTGGATCATGCCGGGCTCGCGGGCCCCGGCACCGCGCCTCGCGGCGTTGTCGTCGGTTGCCATGGCTCCGCCATGTCGCCCTCCTCCGCCTTGCGATGCACGGCACCGGACCCCGCTCCCTGATCCGGCCTGATCCAAACGAAAGGCCCTAGAGGTGACCCGGGCCGCGCCCCCGTCACGAGGCCGTACGTGGTCGCTCAGCCGATGCAGAGCACCAGCACGCAGAGCTGCTCCGGCGAGGTCGAGGCGCGGGCCGGGGTGCTGGGGGTGGTGGCCTGGTCCGAGCCGCCGGTGGCGGGCGCCGGGGCGGGGGTGGACGGCGCCGAGGGGGCGGGCGTGCTGGTGCTGCCGGTCGCCGGGGACGCCGGGGTGGGCGTGGACGCGGGCTGCGCGGCGGTGACCGGGGTGGCGGGTGCGGCGGCGTCCGGGCGCGGGTCCGACGGTGCCGTGCGGCGGTGGGTCACGGGGGTCTGGCGTACCGCCGGGGCCGCGCCGCCCGGTGTGCGGGTCGTCGGGGTGGCGTGGTGCGCCGGGCTGGTGCTGGGCGCGGCCGATGGTCCGGGGTCCTGGCCGGGTGCCTCGGGCCGCGTCGCGGTGCCCATGGCGCCATCGTCGGGCAGCGCGGCCGCCTGTGCCCGGCCGGCGGTGTGCCGGTCCATGGAGGCGAGGGTCAGGCCGCCCCCGACGAGGGCGACGGCGGTGGCGACCACGGCCCGGCGCTGGTTCTTCTTCCAGCGGGCCTGCTGGCGCCTGCGCGCCGCCCGGCCCTCCCGCACCGGCGGCGCGTCGTCGACATCGGCGGACGCGCCGGCGGTCGTGGACGGTTCACCGGGGAAGGGACCCGGGGCAGGCTCGAAGTCGGGCCGGAACGGGTCCGGCGCGGGTTCGAACCCGGATGAGAAGGCGGTCGTTCCGGGCCCCGCGGCCACCGGACCGTCGTGGCGGAGGGTGCCGGGCGGGGCGATGTCCGGGGCGTAGGCGCCGCAGCCGGGGCACACCAGCGCGCCGTTGAGGTGCCGACGGCACTCGGAGCAGTAGTCCATCTGCGTCTTCCGGTCTTCCCTGTTCGGTTGTGCCGTCGGCCCACCCGGGCCACGGCCTGGTCGCGTTCGTACGAGGGATCGAGCGGCCAGTCACGCTAACGGGGCTATCGAAAGGCTGTGTGCAGTCGGTGTGTCGCTCCTGCGCAGATTCTCCGGGAGTCGTGCGCGGGTGTGCGCGGACGCCCGCCGTCCGGCCCGGCCCGGCGGCGTCCGCCGGGCCGGGGGTACCGGTCAGTCGGTGGTCAGCAGGCGTCGTACGACGTAACCGGCGGAGTCCACGCCTGAGGTGCCGCCCTCGACCAGGGCCGCGACCGCGATGTGCGAGTCGTAGGCGGTCAGCCAGCCGTTGGTGTGGTCGCCCTCCTCGGCGGTGCCCGTCTTGGCGCCGACACCGGCGAGGCCGCCGAGGCGCGGCGCGGCGGTGCCCCCGGTGGCGGTCGCGCGCATCATCGACTGGAGGTAGCCCGCCGTGCGGGGCGAGATGGCCTGCGGGGCGCTCTCCTGCCGCTGCCCCGGCAGGATGACGGGCTGCCGGAAGCCGCCGTTGCGCACGGTGGCCGCCACGGACGCCATGAACACCGGGGTGGCCGACACCCTGCCCTGCCCGATGAACTGGGCCGCCTGGTCGCCGCCCTGCGCGTCCACCGGGATGCTCGGGTCGGTGGTGGCGACCCCGCCGCCGATGGACCAACTGCCCATGCCGAAGACGTTCACGGCCTCGTCGTGCAGGGCGGAGGCGTCACCGCCGTGCACCAGGTAGTGGAACCCGTCCTTGATGAAGGAGGTGTTGCACGACACGGCGAAGGCCTGCGCGATGCTGGAGCCCGGGTTCGGCCGCACCCCCGGGTCGTTGTGGAAGAGCTGGCTGTTGGCCATCAGCGAGTCGGTGCACGGCGCCGGACTGGCCGGGGTGAGGCCCGCCTTGTCGAACAGGGCCGCCGACGTGATGATCTTCATGGTGGAGCCGGGGGACTTGATGCCGTTGATGGCGATGTCCCCGTCCTCGCCGGTGTGCGCGACCGCCAGGATGTGGCCGTTGCTCCAGTCGAGGGCCACCGAACCGGCGGGCCTGCCCTGGAGGTGCGGGTCCTTCACCGCCTCCTCGGCCGCCGACTGGAGCCGGGCGTCGATCGTCGTCCTGATGACCGGGGCGGTGCCCTTCTTGAACGTCTTCAGCGTCTTCACGCCCGCGCCCTCGGCGTCGACGACGGCCACCCCGGTGCCGGGGTGGCCACCGGTCGCCGTGCCGTTCTGCCGGATCGTCGTCACGATGTCCCGCAGCGAGTCGAACCCGGACAGGTCCGTCTTGCCGTCGCCGGCCACCACCTTCGCGTCGCTCGCCCCCTCGGGCAGCGTGCCCGCGGTCAGCGACTGGCCGTCCCCGAGGCCCGGGTACAGCACCGAGTTGTTCCAGTGCACCGCGGCGGCGCCGTTGGTGCTCTTGCGCACGGCCACCGCGCTCGGATAGCTCCAACTGCCGCCCGCCACCTGAGCGGTGACGGTGAAGGTGACCTTCGTGGCCCCGGGCGTCGCAGCCGACGGACCGGCCGCGAGGATCTCGCCGAACGTCACCTTCTTCAGGTGCAGGCCGTCCTTGTACTGGCGCAGGGCCTGCGCGGCGGCGTCCGGCGCGTCGGTCTCCCCGGCCGCGCCGCCGAGGTTCTGCCCGGACCAGTGGTCGAGGAAGGCCCGGGTCAGTTTCACCGCCTCGGTTCCGGAGGGCGGCGTGGTCGACGCCGCCGACGGGTCGAATCCCGCGGCCTGGGTCCGGTCCCCGGACGTGCCGCCGTTCAGCCCGTGCAGGAGGTTGTAGGCGCCTATTCCCCCCAGAACGAGCAGCGCGGTGGACGTACCGGCAATGCCGATCTTCACAGCTCTGTTCATGCGACGGATCGTATGTACGTTCCATGAAGTGACGAGGACTCTACGGCGCGATCGTTACCGGAATGTCAATACGGACCGCTCAAAAATCCGGTGTGGCGGGACCGGTCGGGTCCAGCGGTGTCATCGCCCCGGCCGTCGGACGATTAAACCGGGCGATACTGGTGTAAAAGTGTGACTGATGGAACCAGCGCGCAAGAGCGACACCGCAGCCACGTCCGTGGGGTCGGCGGACTCCCTCGACGCGTCCACCGACGCGGCGGCGGTGATCTCGCGCGAGGGCGCGGTGGTCGGCTGGACCCGCGGCGCCGAGGCGCTGCTCGGTTACGCCGCGCCGGAGATGACCGGCGCCCCCGCCGGCCGCCTCCTCGCCGTGCCCGAGGACCCCGCGCGGGTCCGCGGCATCGCCGAGCGCTGCCGCGCCGGAAACGGCTGGAGCGGGACCATCCGGCTGCGGCACCGGGACGGCCACCCGCTCGACGTCCTGCTGCGCGTCTCGGCCTCCTTCCCCATGGGCGGACGGGACTGCTTCCTGGTGTCGGCGCGCGAACAGCGCGCGGAGTGGACGATGGCCGGGTCCGTCCTCGACGGCTTCCTGACCCGCTCACCGGTCGGCATGGCCGTCCTGGACCGCGACCTGCGCTACGTGTGGGTGAACGACACCCTGGAACGGCTCGGCGGGGTGCCCCGGGAGCAGCGGCTGGGACGGCGGCTCAGCGAACTGCAGCCGGGGCTGGAGGGTGAGTCCCTGGAAAAGATCATGCGCAAGGTGCTCGCCACCGGAGTGCCCGCCACCGACTACGAGTGCGCCGGATGGAGCTGGGCCGACCCGCACCGCAGGCACGCCTACTCGGCGTCGTTCTTCCCCCTGGTGGACGCCTCCGACACCATCACCGGCATCTGCTACATGGTCCTGGACGCCACCGAACGCTGGTCCGCCCGCCGGACCCTGTCGATGGTCAACGAGGCCGGCACCAGCATCGGCACCACCCTCGACGTGCGGCGCACCGCCGAGGAACTGGCCGGCTTCGCCGTCCCGCGCTTCGCCGACTTCGTCGCCGTGGACCTGCTCGAACCCGTGCTCGGCGGCGAGGAGCACGCGGACCGGCCCGGCGACGGCGGGACCGTGCCCCCCGGGCCCGTGCTGCGCCGGGCCGCCCTGCGTTCGGTGCGCGAGGGCTGCCCGGAGGCCGTCTACCGGGTGGGCGACCGGGTCGGGTTCCTCGGCCCGCCGTACGACGCCAGGACGCTCGTGAAGGGCGAACCGCTGTTCATCCCGGTCCTCGACCCGGAACAGGGCCCCTGGGTCAACGCCGAGCCGCTGCGGGCCGACCGCATCCGCGAGTTCGGCATGCACTCGCTGATCTGCGTACCCATGCGGGCCCGCGACACCGCGCTCGGCATCGCCACCTTCGCCCGGACGGACAACCCGGCCCCCTTCGGCCCGGACGACGTGCTGCTGGCCCGGGAACTGGTGGCACGGGCGGCGGTCTGCCTCGACAACGCCCGCCGCTACACCAGGGAGCACGCGGCCGCCCTCACCCTGCAACGCAGCCTGCTGCCCCCCGCCCTGACCGGGGGCACCGCGCTGGACGTGGCCTCCTCCTACCTGCCGGCCGACACGGACGGCGGCGTCGGCGGCGACTGGTTCGACGTGATCCCGCTGTCCGGGGCGCGGGTCGGGCTCGTCGTCGGGGACGTGGTGGGCCATGGCATCACCGCCGCCGCGAGCATGGGAAGGCTGCGCGCGGCCGTACTGACCCTCGCCGACATGGAACTGCCCCCCGACGAACTCCTCGCTCACCTGGACGACCTCGTCCTGCGGCTGGGCGGCGAGGACACCGTCTCCGGCGCCGACGCCCGGGGCACCGCCGCCTTCACCGGGGCGACCTGCCTCTACGCCGTCTACGACCCCGTCACCCGGCGGTGCACCATGGCCCGCGCCGGCCACCCGCCGCCCGTGATCGTCCCCCCGGGCGGGCCCGCCTACTTCCCGGAGATCGCGGCCGGCCCTCCGCTGGGCCTGGGCGGCATGGCCTTCGAGGCCACGGAGATCGAGCTGGCCGAGCACAGCCTGTTCGGGCTGTACACCAACGGACTCCTCCAGGCCTGCGAGGACGTCGAGCGCGGCATGACCCGGCTCGCCGGGGTCCTCGCCCGCCCCGGGCCGGACCTCGGGGCCCTGTGCGCCGCCGCCGTACGCGACCTCGTCCCCGGGCCGCAGCCCGACGACATCGCCCTGCTCCTGGCCCGCACCCGCGCCCTCGGCGCCGACCACGCCGTCTCCTGGGACGTCCCCGACGACCCGGCCGCCGTCGGCGAGATCCGCACCCTGGCCGGCCGCCAGGTCGCGGAATGGGGCCTCGGGGAGCTCGTCATGACGACGGAACTCCTGGTGAGCGAGCTGGTCACCAACGCCATCCGCTACGCCGCCCCGCCCATCCGCGTACGACTCCTCCGTGACGCCCGCCTGACCTGCGAGGTCGCCGACGGCAGCAGCACCGCCCCCCGGCTCAGGCACGCCCGCAGTACCGACGAGGGCGGCCGCGGCCTGTTCCTCGTCGCCCAGCTGTCCCTGCGCTGGGGCGCCCGCTACACCGGCGACGGGAAGATCATCTGGGCCGAGCAGGAGATTCCTTAGGGACGGGCGGATGGTTCGGCCAGGGCGATCAGGGACGGTCCGAGGCGGGGGTTCCGTCGTCGGCGAGCAGACATGCCGCGAGGGCCGCCGTGTCGTCCTGCACGTGGTCGTGGCTGTACTCCAGCAGGTCCTGGTGGAGGCGTTCCAGCAGTTCGTGCGGGGCCAGCGGGCCGAAGGAGCGCAGGCGCCGCGCCAGGGGGTAGAAGGTGCCGGCGGCGTCCCTGGTCTCCGTCACGCCGTCCGTGTACAGCAGAAGCTGCTCGCCGGGCCGGAAGGGGTAACTGTCCACCCGGTGCGGCTCGGTGAGGAGCATGCCGAGGTTCAGCGGCGGACCCGAGCGCCCGCTGTCCAGCTCCCGCACCTCGTCGGCGCGGATCAGGAGCGGCGGCGGATGGCCGCAGTTGACGACCCGGACGAGCCGGCCGTCGGCGGGGATCTCGGCGAAGACCGCGGTGATGAACCGCTCGCCGGTCTCGCCGCCGCCGAGGTGCCTGGCCCGGCGCGTCATGCTGCGCTCCATGCGATGGGCGAGGGCCGCGAGATCGGGCTCGTCGTGGGCGGCCTCGCGGAACGCGCCGAGCAGCGCCGCGGCCGTCTCCACCGCGAGCAGGCCCTTGCCGCGCACGTCGCCGATGAGCAGCCGTACGCCGAACGCGGTGGGGACGGCCTCGTAGAGGTCGCCGCCGATGCGGGCCTCCGCGGCGGCGGACAGGTAGAGGCTCTCCAGGAGCAGGTTGCCGATCCGCTGCGGAAGCGGCCGCAGCAGTACGCGCTGCGCGATCTCGGCCACGAACCGCACGTCGGCCAGGGTGCGTTCACGGTGGATGCGGTGGGCGGCGAGGATCGTGCCGAGCGCGCCCACCAAGGCGGTGCAGACGTAGTCGGCGACGTAGTGGCGGTCCCACAGGTAGCCGACCGGCCGCCCCGCACAGCACGGCGTCCCGGCCAGGACCCCCTCCAGGACGATCGCGAACAGCGTGGCGCCCGCGACGACGGCGGGCCCGTGCGCGAACGCGGTCACCAGCGGCAGGGCCACCAGCAGAAAGCTCACCGGCCAGTCGACCGGTGTGAGCGGTTCCAGGATCAGTACGGCCGCGACGTAGCAGACCGGGAGCCAGCGCAGCCAGACCGCGGGCGGCGGTGGTCCGGTCCGTGTGGCGGCGACCTCCGGCCGGCGACGTGCACTTCGCACACGGGACTCCTGTCACACGGGCTGGACGAGGGTCCAGCCTCATGCGCGGGGCCACGCCGCACCGGCCATTGCTCCACTCAGCGGCATGTTCCGGTTCCCCGGGGCAGCCATGCCGCACCGGGGAACCGGACTGTCCGGCCGGGGAGACGGTTCACCAGTAGTGCCGTCGGCCGGCGACCGCGTGTCCCATCGACCCGAGGATCCACAGCACCGCGCCGACCACGAGGAGGATGATCCCGATGGTCCACAGGATGGATATCCCGGTGAGGAATCCGACGATGAGCAAGATGATGCCGAGGGCGATCATGACCCGCCTCCTGTCGACGAACTTTCCTGTCAACCGGGTGCCCCGAAGTGCACCGAGTCATCATCCGCGTTGCGAAATTCTGGGGCACGGCCGCCGGAGCCTGCCGCGCCGGACCCGCCGGTCAGTGCTCGGGCGCGCCCCGGCACAGGCCGTCCATGACCAGGTCGAGGAGCCGCGTGGCGCGCGGCCGCCAGTCCTCGCGGGGGTCGAGCTGCCACAGGCCGGCGATGGCGAGCAGGAAGTCGTCCGCGGTGACGCCGGGCCGGATGGTGCCGGCCTCCTCGTTGGCCCGCAGCAGCAGTTCGGCCGCGTCGGTCACCGGGGTGTGCGCGGGCCTGGCCGGGCCGCCCGGTGCGCCGGTGGCCTGCCGGATCGCGTCGGCCAGACCGGCCTTCGTCATGGCGAACTCGGAGAGCCGGTCCATCCAGGCGCGCAGGGCCTGCGCGGGCGGCCGGGTCTCGAGCAGCCGGGCCGCGCTGTCCGCGACCTGTCCCATCTCGTGGCGGTAGATCTCCAGGACCAGCGCCTCGCGGCTGGGGAAGTTGCGGTAGAAGGTGCCCTGGCCGACGCCGGCCTTGCGGGCGATGGTGCTCAGCGGGGCGCCCGCACAGCGGGACAGCTCGTCGAGGGCCACCGCCAGGATGCGCTCCCGGTTGCGCTGCGCGTCCGAGCGCCGTGGTGAGTCCTTCATGTGCGGCACCCGTCCTCCCCGAGGGTCGTGGCCGAACCTCGCCCTTGCTAAGCGGACAAGTGTCCGTTACGTTTCCGGGTAACGGACGGTTGTCCGGTTGATGTCCACGATAGCCGCGGAACCGCCGGCGCGGCAGCCACCCGGCCGCCGCCCCCTCTCCTTCGCGGACCGCACCCGCGCCGCGCGTCGCTGGTGCCCCGTCCGCTCCGTGTATCACCGTTCTCCACCCGACCATCCGGCACCCAACGGCTCCGCACACCCTTTGTTCTGGAAATGCGAAAGAAGCTGCCATGGCCTCCTCGACGTCCAGTGTCATCACCCTGCATGTCAACGGCGAGAAGTTCACGCTGCCCGTCGACCACCGCACCACCCTGCTCGACGCACTGCGCGAGCGCCTCACCCTGACCGGTACCAAGAAAGGCTGTGACCAGGGACAGTGCGGTGCCTGCACCGTCCTGTTGGACGGGCGCAGGGCGGTCGCCTGTCTGCAACTGGCCGTGGCGGCCGAGGGGCGGGAGATCACCACGATCGAAGGCGTCGCCGAGGGGGACCGGCTGCATCCCGTGCAGCAGGCCTTCCTCGAACTCGACGGCTACCAGTGCGGTTACTGCACCCCGGGGCAGATCTGCTCGGCGATCGGCGCGCTCCAGGAGCACGCGGAGGGCCGGCCGAGCGCCGTCACCGACGACATCCGGCCGGAGGCGGGACCGCCTCCGCTGACCGCGGAGGAGATCCGGGAACGCATGAGCGGCAACCTGTGCCGGTGCGGCGCCTACGTCGCCATCGTCGAGGCCGTGGCCAGGGCCGCGGCGGACGGCGAGCGCGCGGGTGCCGCGACCGATTCCGAGGAGGCAGTGGCATGAGGGAGTTCGACTACCGGCGGGCCACCGACGTCGCGGGTGCCGTCGCCCTGCTCGGCACCGGCCCGGACACCCGCTGCCTCGGCGGCGGCACCAATCTCGTGGACCTGATGAAGACGGGCGTCGAGCGCCCCGACCGACTCGTCGACATCCGTGAACTGCCCCTGGACCGGATCGAGTCGACCGAGGACGGCGGTCTGCGCATCGGCGCCACCGTCACCAACGCCGACCTCGCCGCCCACCCCGAGGTGCGCCGCCGCTACCCGGCGCTGGCCCAGGCCTTGCTGGCCGGTGCCTCCGGGCAACTGCGCAACATGGCGACGGTCGGCGGAAACCTGCTCCAGCGCACCCGCTGCGGCTACTTCGCCGATGTCAGCCGGCCCTGCAACAAGCGGATCCCGGGCAGTGGTTGCCCCGCCGTCGAGGGCGAGCACCACAACCACGCCATCCTCGGCGCCTCCGCCCACTGCGTGGCCGTACACCCCTCGGACATGGCCGTCCCGCTGACCGCCTTCGACGCCGTCGTGCGGTACGAAACGACCGACGGGCCGGGGGAGTTGCCGCTCGCGGAGTTCTACCTGCCGGTCGGTGACACCCCGCACCTGGAGACCGCGCTGCCGCCCGGGGCGCTGATCACCGAAGTCGTCCTGCCGCCCGCGCCGGTCGCCGCCCGCTCCCGCTACCGCAAGGTGCGCGAGCGTGCCTCGTACGCCTTCGCCATCGGCTCGCTGGCCGCCGCGCTCGACGTCCGCGACGGCGTCGTGCACGAGGCGCGGCTGGCCTTCGGCGCGGTCGCCTCCCGGCCGTGGCGGGCCCTGGCCGCCGAACGCGTGCTGACCGGGGCGCCGGCCGAGCCCGAGACCTATGCCGCCGCGGCGCGGGCCGAGCTGGCCGCGGCCCGCCCGCTGCCGCACAACGGATACAAGGTGACCCTGATGCGCAACCTCGTCGTGGCCGTGCTCACCGAACTCGCCGAGGAGGCCGCCCGATGACCACCGCCACCGCCACCGAGGCGGCCACCCGTGCGCCGTCCGTCGGTACCGCCCGCACCCGCGTGGAGGGCGTGGAGAAGGTCACCGGCGCCGCCCGTTACGCCGGCGAGATCCCCTTCGCCGGCCTCGCCCACGGCTGGCTGGCGCTCTCCACGGTCGCCCGCGGCCGCATCAGTGCCCTCGACACCGACGCGGTGCTCGCCATGCCGGGCGTCCTCGCGGTCCTCGACCACCGCAACGCGCTGCGCCTGAACACCGAGTACGTCGGCCAGATGGGCGTGCGGCCGGACCCGACCTGTGCCGTCTTCCAGCACGACCGGGTGCCGCACCTGGGCTGGCCGGTGGCGCTCGTCGTGGCCGAGACCTCCGAACAGGCGCGGGAGGCGGCCGAGTCGCTCGTGGTGCACTACGAACCGGAGCCCCACGACACCGACTTCACCGCGGACCACCCCGACGCCTACCCGGCGACCGGCATCATGCCCGCGGTCACGGAGAAGGGCGACATCGAGGCCGAACTCGCCGCCTCCGCCGTGGTGCTGGACGCCGAGTACACCACCCCCGAAGAGCACCACAACCCGATGGAGCCGCACGCGGCCACCGCCCACTGGGACGACGGCCGCCTTGAGGTGGTCGACTCCAACCAGGGCGCCAGCTGGGTCGTGGGCGAGCTCGCCAACCTCTTCTCGCTCGACCCGGCCACCGTGCGGGTGCGCTCCGAACACGTCGGCGGCGGCTTCGGCAGCAAGGGCGTGCGCGCCCACCAGGTGGCCGCCGCGATGGCCGCGAGCGTCCTGAAGCGCCCCGTGCGCGTGGTCATGACCCGCCGTCAGATGTTCACGCTGGCCGGCCACCGAAGCCCCACCGTGCAGCGGCTCAGGCTCGGCGCGGACGCCGACGGACGGCTGTGCGCCCTGGAACACCGCTCCCTCAGCGCCACCTCCACCGTGTACGAGTTCGTGGAGCCGAGCGCCGGGGCGGCACGGGTGATGTACGACGCCGACGCCCACCGCACCGAGAACCGCGTGGTACGGCTCGACGTGCCCAGCCCGACCTTCATGCGCGCCCCGGGCGAGGCGCCGGGGTCGTTCGCGCTGGAGTCGGCGATGGACGAACTCGCCGTCAAGTGCGGGCTCGACCCCATCGAACTGCGGCTGCGCAACGACGCGAAGCGCGGACCGGTCTCGGGCCTGCCGTTCGCGGGCCGCCGGCTGGCCGACTGTTTCCGGGAGGGCGCCCGCAGGTTCGGCTGGGCCGACCGCGACCCGCGCCCGGGGGCGCGCCGGGACGGCCGCTGGCTGCTCGGCACCGGCACCGCGGCGGCCTCCTTCCCGGCGGGCGCGGCACCGTCCACCGCGACCGTGACCGCGCACCCCGACGGCGACTTCACCGTCCGGATCGCCGCCGCCGACATCGGCACCGGGGCCCGTACGGCCCTCACGCTGGTCTCCGCGGACGCGCTGGGCGTGGCACCCGAGCGCGTCCGGGTCCGCATCGGCGACAGCGCCTTCGGACCGGCGATGTTCGCCGGCGGTTCCATGGGCACCCGCTCCTGGGCCTGGGCGGTCAAGGCGGCGGCCGGGGAACTGCGCGAGCGGCTGGCCCTCGGCGCCGACATCCCGCCAGAGGGGATCACGGTCCGGTCGGACACCACCGCGGCCATCGGCGCGCTCGCCGCCGCCGAACGGCACTCCTTCGGCGCCCAGTTCGCCGAGGTGGCCGTGGACGTCGGCACCGGCGAGGTGCGCGTGCGCCGGATGCTGGGCATCTTCGCGGCGGGCCGGATCATCAACCCGCTCACCGCGCGCAACCAGTTCCTCGGCGGCATGGTCTGGGGCATCTCCATGGCCCTGCACGAGGAGGCGCGCCGCGACCGCGCCTCGGGCGGCCTCGTCGGCGCCGATCTCGCCGGTTACCACGTCGCCGCCAACGCCGACGTCCCGCGCATCGAGGCCGACTGGATCGAGGACGTGGACCCGGACGACCCGGTCGGCGTCAAGGGCATCGGCGAGATCGGCGTCGTGGGCGCCGTGGCCGCCGTCGCCAACGCCGTCTGGCACGCGACCGGCGTTCGCCACCGCGACCTGCCGATCAGCCCGGACCGCGTCCTCACGGCGGGGGCGCCGGATGCTTGACCTGGCCCCGGAGCTGACCCGATGGCTGGCGGAGGGGCGGGAGTTCGCCGTCGCCACCGTGGTGTCCGTCGGCGGCAGCGCCCCGCGCGATGCCGGCGCCGCCCTCGCCGTCGACCGCGCGGGCACCGTCATCGGCTCGGTCTCCGGCGGCTGTGTCGAGGGCGCGGTCTACGACCTGTGCCAGGAGGCGCTGGCCGACGGGCGGAGCGTGGTCGAGCGGTTCGGGTACAGCGACGAGGACGCCTTCGCCGTGGGGCTGACCTGCGGCGGAGTGATCGACATCCTGGTCGTGCCGGTGGGCGCGCAGGCGCCCGTGCGGCCGGTCCTCGCCGCGGCCCTCGCCCTCGTCGCCTCGGGCGGGCCGGCGGCCCTCGTCCAGGTCGCCCGGGGCCCGGACGACCTGCTGGGCCGGGCCCTGCTGGTGCGGCCCGACGGCGCCCACGAGGGCACGCTCGGCGGCCACGCGGACCTCGACCGGACGGCCGCGGCCGAGGCGGGCGCCCTGCTGGAGGCGGGTCGCACCGGCACGGTGGAGGTCTCCGCGGACGGCTCGCACTGCCCCGGCGGCCTCACCCTGCTGGTCGAGTCCGACGTGCCGCCCCCGCGCATGATCATCTTCGGGGCGGTGGACTTCGCCTCGGCGCTCGCGCGGGCCGGCAAGTTCCTCGGCCACCATGTGACCGTCTGCGACGCCCGCCCCGTCTTCGCCACCCCGGCCCGCTTCCCCGACGCGGACGAGGTGGTGGTCGACTGGCCGCACCGCTATCTGCGGCGCACCGCGACCGACGCGCGGACCGTGCTGTGCGTGCTCACCCACGACGCGAAGTTCGACGTACCGCTGCTCAAGGTGGCCCTCGGCATGCCGGTGGCGTTCGTCGGCGCGATGGGCTCGCGGCGCACCCACGAGGACCGCGAGCGCCGGCTGCGCGCGGAGGGCGTGAGCGAGCGCCAACTGGCCCGGCTGCGCTCGCCGATAGGGCTCGACCTGGGCGCTCGTACCCCCGAGGAGACCGCCCTGTCGATCGCGGCGGAGATCGTCGCCGCCCGGCGGGGCGGCACCGGCGCGCCCCTGACCGGCGGCCGGGCGCCGATCCACCGGGACCGGCCGCCCGCCGTGGCGGCGGGGAGGTGAGCGGGGGCCGGCGGGTACAGTGGAAGCGGGTATTCATCGGTCGATGAATTACTGCTCCGGCGAAGGGCAGGACCGCGATGGACACGGCGGACAGGACCACGTGCTGTGTGGTGGGCGGCGGCCCCGCGGGCATGGTGCTCGCGCTGCTGCTGGCCCGCTCCGGCGTCGAGGTGACGGTGCTGGAGAAACACGCCGACTTCCTGCGCGACTTCCGCGGCGACACCGTCCACCCCTCCACGCTGGCGCTGCTGGACGAACTGGGCCTGGCCGAGCGGTTCGCCCGGTTGCCGCAGCGCCGGGTGCGCACCGTCCAGCTACCGGTCGACCCCGGCCGCCCGCAGGTCACGGTCGCGGACCTGTCGGTGCTGCGCGGCCCCTACAACTACGTGGCGATGGTGCCCCAGTGGGACCTCCTCGACCTGCTCGCCGACGAGGCCCGCCGCGAACCCTCCTTCCGGCTGCGGATGAACACGGAGGCCACCGGCTTCCTGACCGAGGCGGGACGGGTGACCGGGGTGCGCTACCGCACCGCCGACGGCGGCACCGGCGAACTGCGCGCCCTGCTCACCGTCGCCTGCGACGGCCGCGGCTCACTCGCCCGCGCCCGGCCGGAACTGGGACTGCACGGCTTCGCCTGCCCGATGGACGCCTGGTGGTTCCGGCTGCCGCGCCGCGAGGGCGATCCGCACGGACTGGTCGGCGGCGCGGGCGACCGCTTCCTCACCGCGATGATCGACCGCGGCGAGTACTGGCAGTGCGCCGCGCTCATCCCCAAGGGCACCGACGGCAGCCGCCGCGCCGCCGGACTCGACCGGTTCCGGGCCGAGTTCACCGCCGCCGTGCCCTGGCTCGGCGATCGCGCCGAGGCGCTGCGCTCCTGGGACGAGGTCAAGCTCCTCGACGTACGCCTCGACCGGCTGCGCCGCTGGCACCGGCCCGGACTGCTGTGCATCGGCGACGCGGCCCACGCCATGTCCCCGGTCTTCGGCATCGGCATCAACCTCGCGGTCCAGGACGCCGTGGCCACCGCCCGCCGGCTCGCCGGACCACTGCGCCGGGGCGCCGTGGGCGAGCGCGAGCTGCGCGGGGTGCAGCGCCGTCGGAGGCCCACGACGGTCGCCACCCAGACGCTCCAGCGACTCGCCCACGCCCGCGTCATCCGCCCCGTGCTGGAGGGCCGGCCGCCGCTCGGCAGCGCGGACCGGGCCCGTCGCGTCGCCCGGCTGCTCGCCGGATCACGGCGGTTGCGCCGGGTGCCCGCGTACTTCATCGCATACGGCGCCCGACGCGAACGGCCGCCCGCGGCGGCCGTCCGGAAGGAGGACCGCTCCGGCGGCGGCCGTGCCGACGGGGCGCCGTAGGCAAGCCCGGTAATCCATAACGATCTTGGCGTAGCCCTTGTGCGGGGGCCGAAGCCCCCTAGCCTCCGTGCATGGCTTTTCTCTCAAGTCGCCGCAGGAGAACGCGTCTGGCCCCGCAGCTGGACGACCAGGAGCTGGGCAGACTTCTCAGGTCCCTGCGGACGACGACCAGGACGGGCACGATCGCGACGACCGACCTGTGCGCGGCGCAGATCACCCGCCTCCTCGGCCAGGACCCGGCCGACTGGGACCGCCGCACCCACCGTATCGACGTCCTGGCAGGCTTTCTGACGGGGTCTCACCTGCCGCGCTCCTGGGCCGCGCGTGAACCGCGCAGCGCCGACGCCCTCGTGCTGCACGCCTGGACCCGGGTGGCCGAGGCCCGCGCCCAGGGCCGCCCGGAAGACGCCTCCGAGGCCACCGACCTCTGTCTGCGGGCCGCCGAGACAGCCCCCGACGACCCCACCCCCTGGGTCGTCCTGCTGGCGGTGGCCCGCCTCCAACGCTGGGCGCGGTCCCAGGCGTTCGGCGTGTGGAACGAGGTGCTCGCCCGCGACCGCTGGAACCGCGAGGCCCACCTCGTCATGCTCGGCTACCTCGGCCCCGAGGAAGGCGGCTCGCGCATCCAGGTCCTGGAGTTCGTGGACACCCTGCGCGCCCGCATGCCGGCGAACGCCCCCTGTGCCGGCGTCGAACTCACCGCCCAGGTCCTCCAGTACCACGCCGTCCTCGGCCGGGGCGGATTCGAGGCCCTGGTGGCACGCAACCACTGGTCCCACGCCATGGCCGCACAGGCCCTGGACCGCGTGGCCCATACCTGGCCCCAGCCGGGATTCCTCCGCCACGCCCGGGCCCTCGCCGACCTCAACCTGCTCGCCCACGCCCTGATGGCCGCCGCCGACCGCCGCCGCGAGGCCGCGCCGGTCTTCGAGGTCCTGGGCGGCGTCGTCACCCCCTGGCCCTGGAGCACCGGCGGCGACGCCCTCACCGAGTACGACCAGGCGCAGCGCAGGGCGACCGTCGGCCTGTGATCCGCGGCGTTTCGCCTGTGATGTCCCCCACCCACCCTTGCCGCGACGGAGAAGGGCTACCTAAGTTCGTACGTATGTCCGCTTGTGACCCCACCCCGCCCGCCCAGCCGGTCGAGTTCTCCGTCGACCTCACCGCCCACGAGATGCTCCGGCGCGCCCACGTCATGGACGCCGTCGGCCCCACGTGGGACCCCGTCAAGGCGCTGCGGGACGAGGACGCGGCCCGCGAACTGCTCTACTCCGGCCTCGACGCGGAGCAGCAGCGCGTCTACGACGAGCTGGTGGCCGCCGGTGTCCTGCCCGAGCGCGGAGACGGCCGTGCTACCGCTTGATCCCCACGCGGACATCGGCCGCCGTGCCTGGGTGACCTGCCCGAACTGCGCGGACCACCGCGGCTGCGCCACCTGCGAGGAACGCCGCAGGTGCTCGCGGCACTGGCGCTACCTGCTGTCGAACACCGGCAGCCTGCTCCACCTGCAGTGCCCGACCTGCACCCACGTCTGGGACCACGAGACCGGCTTCGGCGCCGCCCGCGGCCGCCGGAACCGCGCCTCGGAGGACCGCTGACGTCTGTCCGGCGGCCCGCGGCGGTGGTGCCTGCCGCCGGTGCCGCGCGCGGCCTGGTTCAGGCCGCGCGGGTGAAGACGGGGAGGTAGCCGAGGGACTGCCCGGAGGCGTTGGGGTGGTACGACTCCGTGAGGTCCAGCACCTCGACGCTGCGCAGCCACGGCCCCGCGGAACAGATCTCGTGCCCGGTGAACGCGGTCCGGGGGTCGGCGAACGCGAACCCGTGGCCGGTGGCATGCTTGGCGATCATGCCGTCGAGATGGTCGATGGCCGCGTTGAGCGCGGCCCGCTCCGTGTCGTCGAGGCCCCGCGAGCAGCTCCCGTGGAGCTGGTAGAAGTGCGGATAGCCGAGCACCACGACGCGGGCGCCCGGGGCCTTGCCCCTGATGGCCGAGTAGAGCCGGTCCAGGTCTCCGGGCAGCGTCTTGTCGACGTAGGCGCGCGCGGTGCCGACGGCGGTGAGGCACCCGGTGGTGCCGGGCAGCGCGCAGAGCGCCATCACCTTCGCCCAGCCGGCGTCACTGCCGCCGACGGTGAGGCTGACCAGGCGGGTACGGCCGTTCAGCGCCCCGAGCTGCTTCTTCAGCACGTCCCCGGTCTTGGCGCCGTTGCAGGCGGCGAAGGCGAACGAGGTGGCGTGGGCCGCGGCCCACAGCGCGGGGTACGCCCGGCCGCTGCGCAGACAGCTCGCGCCCTCGGTGAGGTAGTCGCCGGCGCCGACGCCGGCCGAGTAGGAGTCCCCGAGAGCCACGTAGTCCAGGGCCGCCCTGTTCGGCGCCGCCGGCGCCGTGGCGGGACCGGCGAGGGTGCAGGCGCCCGCGAGGAGCACCGCGGTGGCCCAGGACTGGATGCGGAACCGTCTCATGCCTCCCGTTTATCGCCGACCCACGCCCCCGCCGCCCCGTCACGCTCCGCCATGTTGACAGGGCGCCCCGCCGATGCGGCCCGCGGCAGCGCCTTGGCGCGGAAGGCCACCGGTACGGCGCCACGAGCCCTGCTGGGTGTCACCCCGTGGCCGGAGTTCACCCGAAGGGATGTCCCCCGTACGGCCGCATACGCCGCCCGCGCGCGGCATCGAGGCGCCGGGCCGGCGCCCCCTCCTCGGCGGTCCGGTGCAGCACGGTGCCGGCCGGGGCCTTCTCGACCGCGAGACGGAACGGCCGCGCGCCCCGGCCGGAACGATCCGATGCGTGAGGTGTGAGCGGCGGGGTATGCGCCTCCACCGGTCGGCTGAACGGCAAAGCAGGGCAATCCGTCACATGCTGCCCAGGGCTCGTCACCGGCCGTACAGAAAGGAGACGGTCATGATCAAGCTGGTACGGCACGCGGGCACGGTCGGCGCTTCGGTCGCGCTGGCCGGCGGGGCCCTGCTCGCCACCGCCGGGTCCGCGGCGGCGGCTCCGCCGAGCGCCTCGCACCTCCCCGCCCATGCCACCGCGAGCCGGAGCGGCGCCCCCGTGTGTTCCGGCCGCCGCGGCGCGCACCCGCTCGACTCCTGGATCGAGGGGCAGCCGGCGCGGTTCGACCCCGCGGCCAAGGGCCGGCTGGCCGTGTTCGACCCGTGGGTGAAGGACCAGCTGGCGCTGTACGCACCCGCTTCCTGCGGGCGACGCTGACGCCGAGTCGATGCTAGGAACCGGGGTAAATGGGTACATTCCGTACAGGTGTATCTAGGTGGCACGTACGTGTCACAGCCCGTCTCGGGGGCTCTGACCAGCATGTTTGCGGGCTCGGCGAGCAAGGGCCTCGGCCCTGCTGACCAGTGGTCGAAGGGATGCCGGTGATGAACGAGGACATGAGGAGCCCGCGCCCGGAACAGCCGCCGCCGGGGTCGGTCCCGCCCGGGACGGTCCCGCACGAGGCGGCCCCGCGCGCGCCGGTCTGGGCCGATCCCGCGCCCCTGGGCCTGGCCGCCTTCGCCCTGACGACTCTGCTGCTGTCGATCGTCAACACCAACCTGCTGAAGGAGGCCGCAGGCATCCTGCCGGTCCTGGGTCTCGCGGCCTTCTACGGTGGCCTCGCCCAGTTCGCCGCGGGACTCATGGAGTTCCGCCGGGGCAACACCTTCGGCGCGACGGCGTTCGTCTCCTTCGCCGCCTTCTGGCTGTCCTACTGGTGGATCGCGCCGCGGGTGGCGCTCGCCGGTGACGCGCACAACGCGCTGGGCCTGTTCCTGCTCGGGTGGGCGATCTTCACCGCCTACATGACCGTGGGCGCCCTGCGCGTCAGCCTCCCCGTGCTCGCGGTGTTCGTGCTGCTGACCCTGACCTTCCTCTTCCTGGCCATCGGGTCGTTCCAGGGAGGCGCCGGGCACGCGATGACCCATGTGGGCGGCTGGTTCGGCATCCTCACGGGGCTCGCCGCCTGGTACGCGTCGGCGGCCACCGTCATCAACGAGACGCACGGGCGCCCCGTACTCCCCGTCGGCCCGAGCCGGACCCCGCCGAGCGAGCGGGTGCGCCACGACGAGCGAGCCCTGTGAGGAGGGCGCCGTAACCGTCCCGCCCGTGGCGCCTTCCCGCCCGTGGTGGCCTTCCCGGCCGTCACGGGCGGTCGCGTGCCCGGAACAATGTCCGGCATGAGCGAGGACAGGGACGATGCCGCCGGCCGCCTGGCGCGGATCGAACGGCTGCTGCAGAGCGGCGAGCGTGAACTGGTGCCGGCGTGGCGCCGGGCGACCCGGGGTGAGACGCGCTGGGCCGTGACCGCCGTCATGCTGGCGGCGGTCGCCCTCCAACTGGTCCTGCCGCACCGGCTCGTGCTCCTGCGGCCGGTCTGGGTGCTGCCGGTACTGGAAGTGGTGCTGCTGGCCGCCCTGGTGGCCGGCAATCCCCGGCGGGTGGAGCCCGGCACGCGGTGGCTGCGGTGGCTGGGCCTGGTCCTGATCGGCGTCATCAGCCTGGCCAACGGCTGGTCGGCGGCCCGGCTCGTGTGGGACCTGGTGCACGGCGTCGGGGGCCAGGACGCGGTGCCGCTGCTGCGGGCCGGCGCGGTCATCTGGTTCACCAACGTCATCGTCTTCGCGCTGTGGTACTGGGAGTCGGACCGCGGCGGCCCGATGGCGCGGGTGCGCGGGCAGCAGCAGTACGCCGACTTCCTCTTCGTCCAGATGCAGAGCCCCGAACTGGCGCCCCCCGACTGGGAACCCGAGTTCCTCGACTACCTGTACCTCTCGTTCACCAACGCCACCGCCTTCAGTCCGACCGACGTGATGCCGTTGTCCAGGTGGTCCAAGATGCTGATGATGCTGCAGTCCTCGGTGTCCCTGGTGACCGTCGGCCTCGTGGTGGCCCGCGCCGTCAACGTCCTCAGGTAGCCGGACCCGGCGCCGGCCGGTCGCCGCATCCGATCGGTGGACGGTTCGGCTTGCCGTGTCCGGGGAGAGTGCGGTGGGACCACATGATGCGTGCATGTCCTTGAGCGGGCCGCCGGAAGAAGATCAGAATTGCATTGTTCGTTTTCTTGAACCTCTCGTGTTTCAGAGAGTAGGTTCAGTCACATGACCGCCTCCCCGACTCCGACCACCGCCGAGGAGCTCCGCGGTGCCGGCCTGCGCGTGACGGCGGCTCGCGTCGCGCTGCTGGAGACCGTCCGGGACGGCGACCACCTCGGCGTCGAGGCGATCGCCTCCGGGGTCCGTGACCGCGTAGGTCATATATCCGTACAAGCCGTCTACGAGGCTTTGCACGCGCTCACGGCGGCGGGTCTCGTGCGCCGTATCGAGCCGGCCGGTCACCCGGCCCGGTTCGAGGGGCGCGTCGGCGACAACCATCATCACATCGTGTGCCGGTCGTGCGGGGCCGTCGTCGACGTCGACTGCGCCGTCGGCGAAGCGCCCTGCCTGACCGCGGCGAACGACCGGGGCTTTGCCATCGACGAGGCCGAGGTCGTCTACTGGGGCGTGTGCCCCGACTGTTCCACCGGCCGCAGTTCCTGAGCACCTGGTTCCGCTTAGTTCGGAAGGATTGCCATGACTGAGAACCACGACGCGATCGTCACAGACGCGAAGTCGGAGGAGGGGAGCGGTGGCTGCCCCGTCGTTCACGACCGGGCTCTGCACCCGACCCAGGGCGGTGGCAACCGCCAGTGGTGGCCGGAGCGGCTCAACCTGAAGATCCTCGCCAAGAACCCGCCCGCGACCAACCCACTGGGCGAGGAGTTCGACTATGCCGAGGCCTTCCAGAGCCTCGATTTCCCGGCCGTGAAGCGGGACATCGAGGAGGTGCTCACCACCTCGCAGGACTGGTGGCCCGCCGACTTCGGCCACTACGGCGGTCTGATCATCCGCATGGCCTGGCACGCGGCCGGCACCTACCGCATCAGCGACGGCCGAGGCGGCGCAGGCGCCGGCCAGCAGCGCTTCGCCCCGCTGAACAGCTGGCCCGACAACGTCAACCTGGACAAGGCCCGCCGCCTGCTGTGGCCGGTCAAGAAGAAGTACGGCCAGAAGATCTCCTGGGCCGACCTGATGGTCCTCGCCGGAAACGTGGCGCTGGAGTCCATGGGCTTCGAGACCTTCGGGTTCGGCGGCGGCCGCGAGGACGTCTGGGAGCCGGAGGAGGACGTCTACTGGGGTCCCGAGACCACCTGGCTGGACGACCGCCGCTACACCGGCGACCGCGAGCTGGAGAATCCGCTCGGCGCCGTCCAGATGGGCCTGATCTACGTCAACCCGGAGGGCCCGAACGGCAACCCGGACCCGCTGGCCGCGGCCCGCGACATCCGTGAGACGTTCCGCCGCATGGCGATGAACGACGAGGAGACCGTCGCCCTGATCGCCGGCGGCCACACCTTCGGCAAGACCCACGGCGCCGGCCCCGCCGACCACGTCGGCCTCGACCCCGAGGCCGCCGGCCTGGAGGAGCAGGGCCTGGGCTGGAAGAGCACCTACGGCACCGGCAAGGGCAGGGACGCCATCGGTTCCGGCCTGGAGGTCACCTGGACCTCCACCCCGACCCAGTGGGGCAACGGCTTCTTCGACAACCTGTTCGGCTACGAGTGGGAGCTGACCGAGTCCCCGGCCGGCGCCAAGCAGTGGGTCGCCAAGGACGCCGAGGCCACGATCCCCGACCCGCAGGACCCGTCCAAGAAGCGTCTGCCCACGATGCTCACCACGGACCTCTCGCTGCGCTTCGACCCGATCTACGAGCCGATCTCCCGCCGCTTCCACGAGAACCCGCAGGAGTTCGCCGACGCCTTCGCCCGCGCCTGGTACAAGCTCACCCACCGCGACATGGGCCCGAAGTCCCTCTACCTCGGCCCCGAGGTCCCGGAGGAGACCCTGATCTGGCAGGACCCGCTGCCGGAGCGCACGGGCGAGCTGATCGACGACGCGGACATCGCGGCCCTGAAGGGCAAGCTGCTCGACTCCGGTCTCAGCGTCGCCCAGCTGGTCACCACCGCGTGGGCCTCCGCCTCCACCTTCCGCGGCAGCGACAAGCGCGGCGGCGCCAACGGTGCCCGCATCCGCCTCGCGCCGCAGCGCGGCTGGGAGGTCAACCAGCCCGACGAGCTGGCCCAGGTGCTGCGCACCCTGGAGGGCGTCCAGCGGGACTTCAACGCCTCCGCCGGCGCCAAGCAGGTCTCGCTGGCCGATCTGATCGTGCTCGGCGGTGTCGCCGCGGTCGAGAAGGCGGCCAAGGAGGGCGGCTTCGAGGTCCGGGTGCCCTTCACGCCGGGCCGGGTGGACGCCGGCGAGGAGCACACCGACGCCGAGTCCTTCGAGGCGCTGGAGCCGACCGCGGACGGCTTCCGCAACTACCTCGGCAAGGGCAACCGGCTGCCGGCCGAGTACCTGCTGCTCGACCGCGCCAACCTGCTCACCCTCAGCGCCCCCGAGCTGACCGTCCTCGTCGGCGGCCTGCGCGTGCTCGGCGCCAACCACGCCCAGTCCTCGCAGCTCGGCGTCTTCACCAAGACGCCCGGCGTGCTCACCAACGACTTCTTCGTCAACCTGCTCGACATGGGCACGACCTGGAAGTCGACCTCCGAGGACCAGACCGCCTTCGAGGGCCGGGACGCCGCGACGGGCGAGCTGAAGTGGGCCGGCAGCCGTGCCGACCTCGTCTTCGGCTCCAACTCCGAGCTGCGCGCCCTCGCCGAGGTCTACGCGAGCGATGACGCGAAGGAGAAGTTCGTGAAGGACTTCGTCTCCGCCTGGGACAAGGTCATGAACCTGGACCGGTTCGACATCGCCTGATCCGGCTGCTCCTGCCGATCCGCTGACCCGATGTCCGGGCCCCTCCACCAGGAGGGCCCGGACATCGGCGTTTGAACAGCGCCTGCCGCCCCGGCCGGCACCTCAACGGCGCAGTGCCTCGAAGGCGTCGCGGGCGGCCGCGCCCATCGCCAGCTCGATGTCCGCGGCGAGAGCGGCCCGCCGGCCCGCGCGGGTGAGCGCGGCCATGGCCACCCGGTCGCCGGACTCCGCCTCCACCACGCCGATCTCGTGCCGCAGATGCAGAAACGTGCCCGTCTTCCCGCTCCACCGCAGCGAGTCCGCGCGCAGGTCGCTCGCCAGCCGCTGGGTGAAGACCTGGCAGCCCATCAGCCGCCGCAGCTCGGCCGTCGCCCCGGGGACGGTGATCTCGTCGCACCACACGCGCCGCAGCAGCTCGACGAGCGCCACGGCCGAGCCGGTGTTGGCGTGCGCCGGGTCCAGGGGATCGAGCGTCGGCCGGCCCGCCCGTTCGTCCCGCACGGCCAGCTCCAGCGCGAGCGAGAAGTCGTACCGGCGGCACCGGCCGCGCACTCGTACATGTGGTTCATGCGGTGCCGCATCCGGATGCCCGCGCACCCCCACTCGCGCAGCCGCGCGTCCACCCGCGCCGGCGGCACCAGGTCGAACAGGGCGTCCGCGGCGGCGTTGTCGCTCACCGACAGCATCAGCAGGAGCAGGTCGCCGACGGCCACGGTGGCCGGGTGCCGGAACGCCGCGAGGCCGGTGGGGCCGACGCTGCTCCGGGCGGGGTCGACGGTCACCGGCCGCGCCGCGTCCAGCTCCCCGGCCGCGATCCGGTCCAGGACGACCAGGGCGAGCGGCACCTTCGCGACGGACGCGAGCGGCACCGGCTCGTCGACGTCGAAACCCAGTCGCGCGCCCGTGTCCAGGTTCAGGGCGAGGAAGGAGCCGCGCACGCCCAGCGCCGCCCAGTCCGCCGCGACCGCCTCGGCGACGTCCAGCAGGGCGCCGTCGTCGCCGACGCAGACGGGCCGGCTCCGCGGGCCGCTCGGTTTTGCCGGGCTCATCCGCGGGCCGCCAGGCGGGAGGGGGCGTCGCCGCCGACGGCCGGGAGCTCACCAGTGTCCCCGGGGCGTGCCGTCCCCGCCGCTCCGACCGCCGCGGCCAGCAGCCGGGCCAGCCAGCCCGGTGCGGCCGCCGCACCTCGCGGACCGGGGGGCGCGCCCACGTCGTAGCCCCGGTGCAGGGCGGTGTCGCCCAGCGGTGCCCACCGGGCCTCGTACCGGCGCGCGTACGGCTCGGTGCACAGCAGCAGCGCCCGCCCGGCCAGGGTCTCGGTGAGCGCGCCGGACGCCGGGCCGGCCGGCCGGATCCGCTCCTCGGGCAGCCCGGCGCGCGCGACGGCCCGCGCGAACCGGTCCTCGAAACAAGGGACTTGGTCCTCCGCCAGGACGAGTACCGGGAGCGGCGCGGGGGCGGGCGGTCCACCGGTACGGCGGCGACGGGGCCGCAGCTCTTCGAGGTGCACGGCGCGCGGACGCGCCCGCGATCCGGTCGGCGCGGACGCCAGGCCCAACGGCACCCGGAAGGCGGCGCGTTCCGGTGCCACGCGGACGAGCGCGTACGCGAGCGAGCCGTCGAGCAGGCCCAACTCCCTTTCCGCAGGCGGCAGTTCACGCATGCCGAGGGTGATGCCGCGCTCGGTGCCGGCGCGCAGGGCGCGGGCCAGGACGGCCGGGGCGCAGTCCGAGGGCACCCCGACGGCACGCACCCGCGCGTGCCGGGCCGAGTGGGCGGCCTGCCGCAGCCGCTGGGCGCGGTCCAGGACGTCGCGGGCGTGGGGGAGGAGCAGTACGCCGAGATCGGTGATCGTGACCTGGCGCCGAGAACGGTCGAACAGCAGTCCGCCGAAGTGGCCCTCCAGCGTCTTGATGCGGCGGCTGAGCAACGGCTGCGCGATGCCGAGCCGGTCGGCCGCCCGGGAGAAGCTCGCCTCGTCGGCGGTCGCCACGTACGCCTCCAGATGCGCCACCAGATCCATCCAGCAGTCATATCAATAAGGCATGGGACATGCCCAGTTCACTCTTGGACATGGGCGCGGTCGTGCTGTTTCGCTGTTCTCACGGATCACCCGGCCGACAAGGCATGACCTGGGAGGACTTCACCATGACCGCTTCCGGACCGCTCGCGCGCCGTGGCCTGTTGAAGGCAGGCGTCGCGCTCACATCCGCCGCCGTCGTGGCGTCGGCCGGGCGGGCCGCCGCCGCCCCGGACGCCTCGGCCACCGGCGAGTTGGCCGGCCTGGAGGACCGCTACGGCGCCCGGCTCGGCGTGTACGCGCGCAATGTGCGCACCGGACAGGTGCTCGCCCACCGGGCGGGGGAGCGGTTCGCGATGTGCTCGGTGTTCAAGGCGTTCGCGGCGGCCGCCGTCCTGCGCGACGGGGGGCACTGCGTGCCGCTGGACAAGGTGATCCACTATCCGCCGCACGACGTGCTGCCCAACTCGCCCCGCACTCAGGAGAACCAGGCCACCGGCATGACCGTGGCCGACCTCTGCGCGGCGGCGATCCAGTACAGCGACAACACGGCCGGCAATCTGCTGCTGAGCCGGCTGGACGGGCCGGCCGGCCTCACCCGCTTCTTCCGCTCGCTCGGCGACGAGGTGAGCCGGCTCGACCGGTGGGAGCCCGAGCTGAACACGGCGGTCCCCGGAGACCCGCGCGACACCACGACCCCCGAGGCCCTCGCCACGAGCATCGAGCGGCTGACCCTCGGCCGGGCCCTGGCCGCCCCCGACCGCGACCGGCTCGTCACCTGGCTGAAGGGCAACACCACCAGCGCCGCGCGCTTCCGCGCCGGACTGCCCGCGGGGTGGACCGTCGCCGACAAGACCGGGACCGGCGACTACGCGAGCGCCAACGACGTCGGCGTCGCCTGGACCACCCGGCGCACCCCCGTCGTGCTGGCCGTCCTGTCGTGCCGGGACGGCAAGGAGGCCCCGGTCGACGAGGCGCTCATCGCGGAGGCGGCCCGCGTCGCCGCCCGGACGGTCGCACCCGGCGAGTGACCCTTCACCGGGGTCAGGCGCGCGGTGGCTGCTCGCCTTGGGCGGCCTGGAGGTCGGCGAGCAGCCCGGCCTGTTCCGCGAGGACCCCGGACAGGATCGTCCGCGCCACCCGCAGCAGCTCGGCCACGTGCGGGCTGGTCAGCGAGTAGTAGACGTTCGAACCCTCCTTGCGGGTCTTGACCAGGTTCGCGCGCCGCAGCACGGCCAGTTGCTGGGACAGGTGGGCGGGCTCGATGCCCACCTCGGGCAGCATCTCGGCGACCGCGTGCTCGCGCTCGCTGAGCAGTTCCAGCACGCGGATACGGGCCGGATGGCCGAGCGTCTTGAAGAACTCGGCCTTCAGCTGGTACAGCGGCTTGCTCACCGGACCGTCCCTTCACCGGCCCGGCGACCCGCCCCCTGCGGCCCGGCCTCGGTCCGTCCCATCGACCCACACGTCAACACCATGGGGCCCATCCTCACCCGCGGGCCCCTTGGGGACCGAATCGGCCCCGGACCCTACGCGGTCGGCCATCCACCGTAGGGAACGGTGAGCAGCTCCATGGCGTGTCCGACCGGATCCATGAAGTACACGCCCTTGCCACCGTCGTTGCGGTTGATGGTGCCGGGCTGCTTGCGGTGCGGGTCGGCGTAGTGCTCTATGCCGCGCTCGGTGATGCGGGCGTACGCGGCGTCGAACTCCTCCTCGGAGACCAGGAACGCGTAGTGCTGCGGGGTGATGTCGTCCTCGGGGACGGTGGCGAAGTCCAGCGTCACGCCGTTGCCCAGGGCGACGGCCACGAACGGGCCCCATTCCGAGGTGATGTCCAGGCCCACGATCTCGGTGAAGAAACGGGCGGACTCCCGGTTGTCCCGGGCGTGGACGATGGTGTGGTTCAGATCGACCGACAAGGAATGCCTCCAGAGGCATCTCCTGACACCTCCATGCCTCACCCGGCCGGTGACCGGCACGCGATGCCACTGTCCAGTGTAGTCAGCCGTTCGGAGCAGCGGAGAGGGCGGGATTCGGACCCGCGCGCAGTGCCGGAAGGCGCCGACCGGGGACTGGCGCCCGGCTGACCTCGGCGGCCGGCCTCGGCCGGCGTCAGTCCGGGGCCGTCACGGCGCGGAACGGGACCGCGACGAGCAGCGCGACCGCGACCAGGGCGCCGCTGGCCCACAGCGGGCCCAGGTCCGTGCCGGCGAGGGCGGCCGCCGCGACGAGGGGGCCGGCGGCGGCTCCGGCGTTGAGCGCGGCCGTCGCGTAGGAGCCGGCCATCGTGGGGGCGTCCGCGGCCTCGTGCAGGACCCGGGTCATCAGGGTGCTGCCCAGCGCGAAGGACAGCGCGCCCTGCACGAACACCAGGACCAGCAGGGCGACCGGCAGGTGTGCCAGCACGGCCAGGGCGGGCCAGCCGGCGAGCAGCGCCGGACCGGCCACCGCGAGGACGAGGCCGGGACGCCGGTCGGACAGGCGCCCGGCGACCCCGACACCGGCCAGAGAACCGGCGCCGAACAGCATCAGGGCGACGGAGACCCACAGGTCGCCCAGCCCCGCGGTGCCGGTCACCACGGGGGCGAGGAAGGTGAAGCTCGCGAAGGTCGCCGCGTTGACCAGCGCGCCGAGCAGCATCACCAGGAGCAGCCGAGGCCGTCGTAGCTGCGCCAGCTCCGCCCGCAGTCCGCCGGCCGTGCCCTTCTTCGCGGGGCGCGCGGGGACCGCCCTGAGGATCCCGGCGGCCGCGGGCAGGCACAGGGCGGCGACGGCCCAGAACGTGGCCCGCCAGCCGAGCAGCGTGCCCAGCACCGAGCCCGCCGGGACGCCGGCGATCGTGGCCGCGGTGGTGCCCGAGAGCAGCACCGCGAGCGCACGGCCCTTGCGGTCGGGCGGGACCAGCGCGGTCGCGGTCGTGAGCGCCACGGCGAGGAACCCCGCGTTCGCGAGCGCCGCGACCACCCGGGTCGCGAACAGCAGGGGGAAGCCGGTGGCGGTGGCGCCCGCCGCGTGGGCGGCCGCGCAGAGGAGGACGAAGCCGAGCAGGCTGGAGCGGCCGGGCCGGTCGCGGGCGAGGACCGCCATCAGCGGGGCGCCGACGACCATTCCGGTGGCGAAGGCCGAGGTGAGCAGGCCCGCCGTCCCGGCGGTGACGCCGAGGTCCGAGGCGATGTCCGGCAGGAGGCCGGCGAGCATGAACTCCGAGGTGCCCATGGCGAAGACGGCGAGGGCGAGCGGATAGAGCGCGAGAGGCATCGAGAGTGACTCCGGGGCGAGGAGAGGCGCGAGACGGTCATCTCGTCATCGCGGTCGGCACCCGGGGCGCACGAGTTTGGCCGTGGCACGCGAAGGCGCGGCGCGGCGGTGGTGCGGTCAGTGGTTCCGGGGGCTGACGGCGTGACCGAAAGCCCCCGCCCTGTCCGACTCGGGACTCGGCATGTCCCGAGGGTACCCCGGCAACGCCCCGCCGCCCGCAGGGTTTTGCCCCGGCCCCCGTTCGCCCGCGGCCGACGCCCCACCGGGACGCGTCGGCCCCGGCCGCCCGTGGTGCCTCGGTGTACCCGAGTGGTGGCCGGGGTGCCCCGGTGGTACACGTGGTACGAGCCAGGGCCCTGGCGGCCCCAGGGGCGAACCCCGTGCACACCGGCGGTCCGGGATCCCGGCGAGGAGTGAGCGAGCATGGCAGAACGCCCCGCACCGAGGCACGGCGAGCCGGAGTCGGAGGGCGGCCCCGCGCGGGGCGACCTCGGGCGCCGGCTCCAGCGGCGCCGGGCCGAACTCGGCCTCACCCGGGAGGAGGTGGCCGCCCGTGCCGGCATGGCCGAGGCGTACATCGCCCATCTGGAGCACCACAGCACCGCCGCGCCCGACTCCGGCACCCTGCTGAGGCTCGCCGGGGCGCTGCGCGTCAGCCCGCAGGAACTCGGCGGCGGGTACTCCGGGCTGCCGTCCGGGCTGGGGCAGGCCTCCCGCAATCCCCGGATGGCTGAACTCGGCGAGCGGGAGTGCAGGGAACTGCTGTCGACGCACGGCGTCGGGAGGTTCTCCGTCAGCACCGAGGGCGCGCCCGTGGTCGTACCGGTGAACTACAGCGTCGTGGACGACGCGATCGTGCTCCGGACCCGTGAGGGATCGGTGATCACGCAGGCGTTCGGCCGTGAGGTGGCCTTCGAGGTGGACCGGGTGGACGACGCGTTGAGCGAGGGCTGGAGCGTGCTGGTGCGGGGAACCGCCCGCCCCGTGACCGATCCCGGCGAGGCGGCGCGGCTCACCGAGCGTGCCCGCAGCGCCCCCTGGGCCGGCGGGGAACGCGATCTGTGGGTGCGGATCGAGCCCACGGCGTACACGGGTCGTCGTATCGAAGCGGGATGAGGCCCAAGGGTTCAAGGGTTCCGGCTGACCGCGCGTGACGAGCGGGCGTCACCCCGGCCGCGCCACCCTCGCGGGGGTCGCGGACGGCACCAGGTTGACCACGCCGACCACCCCGTCGAGCCGCCAGGCGGCGACGCCGGCGCGGGCGATGGCGCCGCGCAGTTCCGCACCGCCCGCCAGGGTGACGACGCCGTCCCGCACGGACACCGCGACGGCTCCCGGCGGCAGGCCGAGTTCGCCCGACACGATCTCCTCGGACACCTGGCGGCGGATCTCGTCGTCCCCGCGCAGGAAGACCCGGAGCAGGTCACGGCGGGTCACGATGCCGATCAGCCGGTCCTCCTCGTCCACCACGGGCAGCCGCTCCACGCCGCGCCGCTCCATCAGCCGGGCGGCGTCCGGGACCCGCTGCTCGGGGTGGACGGTGACGGCGGGCGTCGACATCAGTTCGCGCGCCGGTGGCTCCCGTACGGCCGCGCCCGGGGGCTCCGGCTGCCGGGCGGCCCGTTCGCGCACCAGGTCGGAGGCCGAGACCACGCCGAGCACCTTGTCGTCGTGGTCGATCACCGGCAGCCCGCTGATCCCGTGCCGCTCCAGCAGCCGGGCCACGGATGTGGACGTCGTCGTCTGCGACGCGGTGACGACGTCGGCGGTCATCACCTCGCCGACCGTGCTGTGGATCACGGTTCTTCCTCCTCCTGGGGTGGGCGGCCCCGCCCGGTGCGTGCGGCGGTCTCCCGCGTCCGCCGGCCCGCTCGACGCCCGGCCCCGCGCGTCCCCGCCGTCCGTCCGGGCCGGTGCCACCAGCGTGCCGCGTCCGCCGTCGGGGGCCGAGGGCCGGGCGCCCCCGCGCCCGGGACCTTTGGTCCTGTCCCCGTGCACCTCCCTCCTTCACGGCCTCCCCGGGAACGGGCCCCGGGACGGCCGTGCGGCCCACGGGCGCGACTCCCCGCCGCGAGGCACGCTTGTCGTACGGGAGTGCGCTCGGCGCACGCGGGAAGCGTCGGCTCGGATCCGGAGGGACACGTCATGGCTGGTCATATCGCGGCGGGGGTCGACGGGTCCCCGCAGAGCGTCGCCGCCGCCCACTGGGCCGCGCAGGAGGCGGTGCGCCGGGGTGCGGAGCTGGCCCTGGTGCACGCGTGGGTCACGGCCGGCCGGTCGGCGCCGTTCGCGACGCGGGACAGCACGGAACGCGGCTGGGCGGAGCGGGTGCTGCGGGAGGCGGTCGACAGCGTGCGGGCGGCGCATCCGACACTGGCCGTGACCGGGCGGCTGATCGCCGAGTCGCCGGTGCCCGCGCTGCTGTCCGTGGCCGCCGGGACCGACACCCTGGTGGTCGGCACGCTCGGACTCAGCCGCGCCGCCGGGGTCCTCGTCGGCTCCGTCTCACTGCGCGTCGCGGGCCGCGCGCCCTGCCCGGTGGTGCTGGTGCGGGCGGGCCGCAGCGCCGCCGACGAGCATCTGCCGGCCTCTCCCGGGCTGGCGCCGGACGAGATCCCGAGCATCCCGTACCGCGCCGTCGTGCTCGGCCTGGACGTCGACAGCCCCTGCGACGAGCCGATCGGGTTCGCCTTCGAGGCCGCCCGGCGGCGCACCACCGAACTGCGCGTGTGCCATGTGCACGAGCCCGACGGCGCCGGTCCCGAGGGGGCGGCGGCCGCCGAACACGCCGTCATCGCGCTGCTGCGGCCGTGGCACGAGAAATACCCGGACGTGTCCGTCGCGACGACCGTCACCGAGGGCCGGGCCGGGGCGGAACTCGTGCGGGCCACGGACGGCGCCGGACTCGTCGTGGTGGGCCGCCGGATCAGCGGCGGCGGCAGGCTCGGCGAGCGCCTCGGCCATGTCGCGCACGCGGTCGTCCAGCACGCCGAGTGCCCGGTCGCGGTCGTCCCGCACAACTGAGCACGCCGGGAGGCACGACCGGCGGGCGTTGCCGGATCCGTCGGTTCCGAGGTCTGCGAATTTCCCTGTACCGCCAGTAACATGATCACCTTTGGGACTGGTTGTAGCGGCCAGTCAAGTCGGCGCGCCGTTCGGTGTCCTGTCTTTTTCGGAGATGTCCATGTCTGCTGTCAGTGACGCATTAGAAGACGCCCGTACCCAGTACGAGCAGCACACCCGCTCCTGCCGCCAGTGCCGCGCCGACTCCGCGCCGTGCGCCGTGGCCAAGCACCTGTGGCGCCTGTTCAACAGGGCCCGCCAGAACCAGCTGCGGTCGCGAGAGGGCTGACCTGGGCGCGCTCAACCGCCGTACACCGCACGCCCGTCGGCGCTCGGCGAGGGCGGCGGCGCGTGCCGGGCCGCCGGGCCCCGCGCGAACACGCGCAGGACGTTCTCGGTGGTGCGGGTGACGAAGGCGCGGGTACGGGCGTCCATGCCGTGGTCGCGGCCGAGTTCGCCCGTCCCGGCCAGCAGGCCCTCCACCCAGCGCATGGTGCCGGTCGCGAACACCCCCGCCCCGCCGGGGGCGGTGTAGTACGCCGAGTCGCTGTGGCTCGGCCGTCCCTTGCACACCAGCGGGGAGTGCGCGGTGATCTCCAGCGGGCCGGGGGTGGGGGCGCCGGGCGTGACCCGGTCGTACTCCACCCCCACCAGGTGCGCGAAGCCGTCCCCGGCGCGGACACCGGTGCCCTCGTACGCCCAGTGGCCGGCCGCCCGGACGACGTACGGCGCGTCGACGGGGTAGCCCTCGTACAGCACCCCGGTGAGCGCGGACTCGGGGTCGGCGCCGGGTGGCAGCCGGTAGTCGGTGGTGACCCGCGCCGGAGTGGACGGATAGCAGGGGTCGGCGCGGTAGTCGGTCTTGTAGCAGACCACCGTACGGTCCCGCGCGCCCTCCCCGGCCTCCAGCCGCACCCGGCGGAAGCAGGTGTTCGCGCCGAGGAAGGCGATGTTCGTCCCGGCGTCCCGCGCGGCGGTGACGTGGGCCCGCTGCTCGGGCGTCCAGTACTCGTCGTGCCCGAGACAGACCACGCACCGCGCGCCCCGCAGCACCCCGGGGTCCCGGTGGACGTCGGTGCCGGTGCTGTAGGCGAGGGGGATGCCGAGGCGCTCGGCGAGGACCACCAGCGCCCGCTCGTAGGTCAGGAACTTCTCCGCGCCGCTCCCGTCGTAGGGCCGGTCGAAGCTGACCGCGAGGGACCGGGTGGCGTACGCGCCGTCCGCGCCGGCGTAGAGGCTGGCGCCGCCCCAGCGGTTGTACGCCTGCCAGGTGGCCGGGGCGTGCAGCAGCACCGTGCGGCCGGCGCCCTCGGTGGAGCGGACGACGAACGGGACGTACCGCTGATGGCCGGTGTCCGCCTCAAGACGCAGCAAGTAGGCGCCTTCCGGCCAGCCGGTGGTGTCCACGGGCACGCTGACCGGCCAGTCGGCGCGCACGGTGCGGGTGGCCGGCAGCACCCGCGGTGCGGCCCGTGCCCGGCCGGCTATCCGGTCCGAGGCCCAGATCCGCCGGGCCTGGGAGCCGCCGTACCAGCCGATGCGGAAGGCCGAGACCCGGAACGACGCCGCCGTGGTCGACACACGCAGGCCGAAGGGCTCGCCCGGGGTCACGCTCACCCGGTCCGGATAGCCGGTCACCGCGTCCGGCGGGCCGGTCGCCCCGAGCCGCCAGCCCGCGGTGCCCGGCGCGTCCCGCTCCGACTCCGGCCGCAGGCCGTCGGCCCTGGTCGGCGACGGCGCGGCCGTGCACGCGGCGGCCGTACCGAACCCCGCGCCGGCGCACAGGGCGAGGAACCGCCGCCGCCCCGGCCCGGGGCCGTCCGCCGGGGTCGCGTCGTCTCCCGGATGGGTCACCGCTCCAGCGTCGGGGCGCCCCTGCCGTGGTGCAACCGGTCAGGCGCGGAAGCCGAGGTGCACGTGGTCGTGGTGGGTGGCGTCGCTGAAGAACTGACCGGGGCCACCGCCCGACGGCAGCACCGGGCCGCCGACGTTGTACGACCCCGCCGCGGCCGCGTCCCGCATGAACCGCTCGATCAGGGACCGCGGCGTCGCCGGGTCCACCACCGGGTGGCCGTCGATCCGCCACACGTCGAAGGCCCGCCCCCGCGGATGGTCGCTCGGCCGGCCCGTGCCGAACACGTCCAGCGGATGCCCGGAGCGGACGACGCTCACCTCGATCCGGTAGGTCCGGGCCAGCACCCGCATCGCCCGCGTCACGCTCGGGTGCACGTGGCCGGCGCGCAGGTCGGCGACGGCGGCGGGCGGCAGCGTGAGCCGGTCGTCGGACAGGGCCGCGCGGGTGCCGGAGGGCAGGGAAGGGGCGGGCGGTCCCGGGCGCGCCGGCCGCAGCGCGTCCACCGTCCAGCCGTGCGGTCCCCGGGAGAGCCGTACGTCCACCGTCGTACCGCCCGCCGCGACCGTGCCGCCGTGCCGGGTCCACTGCCGGCAGACCACCAGCACGCTGGCGGAGCGGGGCAGGATCCCGCCGTACTGCGCGAAGACGACCTGGAGCGCGGCCTCGTCGGCCGGGGGCAGCAGGGGTCCGGCCTGATCGGCGAGCGCCGTGGGCAGGCGGAGCGCCGCGACCCGCGACCGGGCGGCTTCGGGTCCCCCGTGCCCGCGCGGCCAGGCGCCGATCGCCTCCACCACCTGCACGGCGCGCAGCTTCGCCGCCGGTTCGACCTCGCCCGGCCCAGGCCGCCAGGGCGTGGTGCGCGGCAGCACCGCGGCGGGCGACGGGGTGGGGGACAAGGCGGGGGACAACGTGGGCGAGGGGGTGCCGGGCGCGGTGGTGCGTGCGGCGGGGGCCGTGGCGCCGGAGCAGCCCGCCGCGCCGAGCGCGACACCGGCGAGCGCGCCCAGGACGGCACGGCGGCCCGGCGGGGGAGCGGCGGGTGCGCGGCTGTGGCTCACACCGCCAGTGTCCGCCCGGTGCGCAGCTCCGGCGACTTCGGGCGGCGGGGGCCCAACGCGCTCAGAACGGCGGCTCGTTGAGGAGGTCCAGCAGCCACTTCGCGCTCTGCGCGGCTCCGGGCGCGGGGCGCGCCGGGTGGGGGAACACCCGGCCCCAGGAGGTGGCGCGGCCCAGGGAACTGAGCCGCCAGGCGAGGCTCGCGGCCCGCCGCAGGTCGGCGACCGGGCGGCCGGCGCCGGTCCAGGGCTCCAGGTAGGCGTCGCGCAGCCGGGGCAGCACCTGCGGGCCGTAGCGTTCGCAGGCACCCTCGGCGGTGACCCTGAGGCTGCAGAACGGGTGGGAGACGGCCGCGTCCCCCCAGTCGAAGAAGGTGAACCGGCCCGGTGCCGGGCGGAAGAGCTGTCCGTCGTGCAGGTCCGCGTGGTCGAGGGAGTCCTCGACACCGAGGGCGGCGAGTTCGGCGCACCAGTCCACGAGCCGGGGCCGCACGGCGGCGACCCGGGCGCGTGCGCCGGGATCGAGCGCGGTGTCCGCCGCGAGCAGCCGGTCGAACACCTCGGGCAGATCGAGGGTGCGGGCCGAAGGGACCCCCAGCCGCTCCAGTTCGTCGGCGTACGGCACCAGGGCCTGCTGCACGCCCGCGTACTGGCGCAGCAGGTCCTCCCAGGCATCCGGTCCCACCGGCTCCCGCGCGAGCACCTGCCGGAACAGGTCGCCGCCGTCCGGGAGCAGCGACCAGGCGCGCGGCGCGTCCACGGCCAGCGGATGGAGCACCTGACCGGGCACCCAGCGGGCCAGCGCGGCGGTCAGCGGGCCCTCGAAGGCGCTGGCCCGCGGATTCGCCTTGAACCAGACCGCCTCCCGCCCCGCCACGGGCACCCGCGCCAGCACCGACCACGGCCGCAGCCGCACCCGGAGTTCGCCGCCCGCGCGCAGGCCGTGGCCGGCCAGCCGCTCCTGGACCCAGTCGAGGGCCGCGGCCCGCCAGGACTCCCGCTCCCACGGCGTCACCGCGTCCGGGAAGGCGCCCCGGTCCACGGTCATCGAGATCTCACTGCGCATCACACCATCCCAGCAGCAGGACCGGGGCCTTGACCACCGGTTTTCCGGTGCGCATACGGGTGTGCCCCCGGCCGACACGGCCGGGGGCACACCCAGGGGGCTCGCTGTCGTCAGGCCTGCTGACGGCGGCGCATCGTGAAGTACGTGCCCGTGAGACCGGCGGCCAGCAGGGCGCCGACGCCGAGGCCGACCGGGAGGGCCGGGGAGGACGCGTCCGTGCTGTCGGCCGCGTTCTGCAGGGCCGGGCCCGGGGTGATGCTCGTGTGCACCGGGGCGACGTGCTTGATCGGGCCGACGGACTTCACGGAGCCGTCGGTGTTCAGCAGCACCTGCTTGTTGTTCGGGTGCCGGAAGTCGAACATCGCGCTGAGCGAGCCGGCCTTGGCGTCGAAGGAGGCGTCACCGATGCGACCGGTGTGCCAGTTGTCCTCGATGAAGCGGGTGATGGACGCCTGGTCGGTCAGCGTGTGGTCGACCTTGTTCACCTTGCTGTAGGGCGAGATGACCAGCAGCGGCTGGCGGGTGCCGGGGCCGCAGCGGTCCGCGTAGCCGCCGGCCGCCTTCGGGCCGTTCTGGCAGGCCGGGCTGTCGGTGGTCTTGCCGTTGGAGCCGATCGAGGTGTCGGTCGAGCCGTTGCGCGGGGCGACGTAGGCGTGGTCGTACCAGCCGTCGGAGTCGTCGTAGGCGACCACGATCGCGGTGGACTTCCACTGCGGCGAGCTCTGGATCGCGTTGATCTCGTCGACCAGGAAGTGCTGCTCGTCGAGCGGGTCCGAGTAGCCGGCGTGGCCGTCCTGGTACTCGCCGGCCTTGACGAAGCTGACGGACGGGAGCTTGCCCGCCTTGAGCGAGGCGGAGAAGTCGGTCAGGTCGTAGTTGTGGTTGGCCTGACCGTCGTGGCCGATCTCGGAGACGGACTTCGGCGGCAGGTGGTGCGGGTTGGCCGTCGACTTGTAGTACGAGAACGGGTTGTGGTGCGGGCTGTAGTCCACCACGGACGCGTTGCCCACGTTGGTGTGCGTGGCCTCGCACTTGGCGTAGGAGCCGGACTGGCCGTCCCACGCGGTCGTCGGGCGGAAGCCGCCCTGGAACCAGCCCCAGGACACGTTCTTGGAGTTGAGCAGGTCACCGACGTTCTTGCCCTGCATCGAGGCCAGCGCGTTGGTGCTGGTGTGGTTCTTGCCCGAGCAGTCGTCCCAGGCCGGGTCGGGGTCGTTGACGATCGTGCCGACACCGTTGGCGTCCGGCGACTGGACCGCGTACGCGTCCGGCTTGGCGGTCTGCTTGCCGGTGGTGGGGTCGATGGAGACCGCGCCGTGCGTGTTGCCGGAGGCGAGGTTGAGCGCGCCGGGGGTGGAGGGGCCGTAGTTGGAGCTGTAGGCCCGGTCGCTCAGCGTGTAGTGCTGGGCGTAGTTCCACAGCGCGGTGACGGTGTTGCCGTCGTAGTAGTCCATCGCCAGGCCCGGCTCGGCGAACAGGCCGCCGCTGCACTTGTCGACCTCGGTGTTCTGCACGAACTGGTCGGCCTTGCCGCCGTTGTAGGCGTACTGCTCGGGGCCGTAGGAGTGGTTCTGGTCGCAGGTCATGGCCTGCGCCGGGGACAGCCGCTTCGGCGCGTACTGGTTCGGGTTGTTCTCCAGCAGCCCGGCGTTGGCGAGGGTGTCGATGTCCTTCGGGGTGTTCTTCGACGCGGTGAACTTCGTGCCGTCGGTGTTGGCGGCCTTCGGGTACGTGGCGAAGTAGTGGTCGAAGGAGATGTTCTCGTCGAAGAGCACGACCACGTGCTCGATCGGCGTCGCGGTCGACGAGGCCCCGTGTGCGTGGGCGGGCGCCGCCCACCCGGGCGTGTTGCTGCCGAGCGCGGTGAGCGCCGCGACTCCCACGAGCGCGCCCAGGCTGCGCATCGCGGCTCGTCTTCCTCTGCTGGACATGGTGGTCTACCCCTTTGGACAGAACTGCTGTGCGGTGTACGAGCAGGCATGCTGCGCTCCTTGCGGGGCGCGTCGGCGGAGCAATGATGGCGCGTGGATGAACACCGGGTCAGGGAACCTGGGGGAAAGCTTGACGGTGTGTTGACCAAACAGGCCGTCGGGTCGCCCGGACAGGTTCGGGTGAACTCGCAGGTCAGGCATGGGATTACGACCCGGCCGGCCGATCGGCCGGCCGGACACGTCAGGCGAACAGGGCGCGTCCGTACCAGTCCTGGGCATCGCGCACCCCGGGCAGCGCGAAGAAGTAGCCGCCGCCGAACGGGCTGATGTAGTCGGTCAGCGGCTCGCCGGCCAGCCGGTGCTGCACGGTCGCGAACTGCCGTACGAGGTCCTGCTGGTAGCAGGAGAACAGCAGACCCATGTCGAGGTCGCCGTTGTCGTCCATGCCCCGGTCGTAGTTGTAGGCACGGCGCAGCAGACGCTGGCGGGCGGTGGCCGGGGTGCGCGGGTTGGCCAGCCGGATGTGCGCGTCCAGGGGGATGACGTCGCCCTTGGGGTCGTCGGCGTACTTCGGCGTGTCGTGCTCGCGGTCGCCGTCCAGCGGCGCGCCGGTGGAGCGGGACCGGCCGATCATCCGCTCCTGCTCGCCGAGCGAGACCCGGTCCCAGAACTCCACGAGCATCCGGATCAGCCGTACGACCTGGTAGCTGCCGCCGACGGCCCAGTCCGGTTCGCCCGAGTCCCGGTCCACCCAGATCAGTCGGTCCATCTCGCGGGCGCTGGTGGTGTCCGGGTTGGCGATGCCGTCCCGGAAACCGAGCAGGTTGCGCGGGGTGCCGGAGGGCCGGGGCGGGCTGGAGAAGCCGTCCATCCGCCAGCGGACCTGGATGCCGCCCCGGGTGTGCCGGGTGATGTCGCGCAGCGCGTGCAGGGTGGTGTCCGGGTCGTCGGCGTGCAGTTGGAGGCTGAGGTCGCCGTGGCACCACTCGGGCCTGAGGTCGTCGTCGGGGAAGGCGGGCATGGCGGTCAGCCGTCTGGGTTTGAGCGCGGCGAGCCCGAACCGGTCGTCGAACAGCGAGGCGCCGACGCCCACGGTGACGGCCAACCGCCCGCCGGGGATCCGGTCGCCGAGGATGCCCGAGTCGGCGGGCGGACCGGTGACGCCCACCGGGTCCGGCGTGCCGCCGGAGGTGAGCAGCCGGGCCCGGTCGGTCAACGTGCGCAGCACCTCGGCGAGTTGGGCGCGGCCGTCGGCGGTCACGTCGAGGGAGGCGAACACACAGGTGCGGCGGGGGGCGGCGATCGCCGAGGCCTGGTGGACGCCGTGGAACGGCGCGAGGGCGGCGGCCGGCTCGGTCGCGGCCGAGCCGGGGGCGGCGGCGCTGGTGGCGAGGCCCGCGCCGGTGAGGGCGGCGCCGCGCAGGAAACCGCGCCGGGCGAGTCCATGGGGTCGTTCGGCGGTGCTCACACGGTCCTCCGGGGGTCGCACAGGGTCGCCACCGACGCCAGCCGCTCCACGAGGCCGCCGAGCACGGAGTCGGTCCGCTCCCGCTGGGCGCGGGTCAGTTGGTCGAGCGGGGTCCAGCGCCCGTCGTGCCGGAACCCGTCCAGGGTGTCGTCGGCCTGCGTCAACTCCCGCTCCAGGCCCGACAGATCGGCATAGCGGGTGGTGAGCAGCGGACGGATCCGGGACAGCACCTCGCGGGTGCCGTCGAGGTTGGCGCGGGCGGTGGCGAGATTGCTGCCGCTGCCGAAGTCGGTGCGGCCGGTCAGCTCGAACCGCACGGTGTTCTCCAGGATCTCGTGTGCGCGCAGCCCGAGTTGGGCGGGGTCCATGCGGCTCTGCGCCCAGCTGTCGCGCAGTTCGGTGAGCGCCTTGACCAGCGCCGCCGCCGGGGCGCGCAGCCCGCTCGCCGACTCGCCGTGCCACAGGCCGTATTCGATGCGGTGGAACCCGGTGAAGCCCGCGTCGCGCACCCCGCCGGGCAGTCCGGCGTCGGTTCCGTTGATCCTGCCGTCCGCGTCGCCGAAGGCGTCGTACGCCGCTCCGAGGCGCTCGTACTGGAGGTGCGCCGGCAGCCAGGCCGAGCGGGCGGCGGCGAGGTCGCCGCGGTCGATCGCGTCCCGGAGCACGGCCGACAGCCGTACGGCCGTGGCGAGTCCACCGCCCACCCACTTCTGGTAGGCGAGCGCGGGCGGGATCAGGTCGTGCTGGGTGACCGGCGTGGCGCCGGGGCCGCGCCGCCCGCCGGTGACGCGGACGGTGGGGCCGGTGACGGCGTCGGCGTCGTCGGGCACGCACATGAAGGCGTACGCGCCCTTGCCCACCCGGACCGTCAACTGGCGCCTGGTGCCGGGGCCGATGCCCTCCACCTCGCCGTACACCGCGTGGGTGCCCGGGTCCTCCAGATACACCTCGACGGCGCCGTCGGAGGTGTTGTGCAGGTCGAAGGTCTGCACCCCGGGCTCGGGCCGGGTCCAGCCCCGCCCGCAGTGGCTCTCGGAGACCTCGACGACGAGACGCCGGCCGGCGGTCTTGGTGGCCCCGGAGCCGCCGGAGTACAGGGCCACCAGGGCGAGGGCCACGGCGATGACGAGGAACACGGCCGGCGCCGTCCGGAGACGACGCGACCGCGTGCCGAGGCGGGGCAACGGCATGCTGAGCCTTTCCGGACGACGTACGCAGGCATCCGCGCGGCACGTTGATCGCCGACGGGACGGCCTCATCGTAGACACCCGACGGGAACCGAACACCCGTCCGGGGTGCTCGGTGGCCAAGAATTTCCCGTGGGTTCACCGGCCGGTGGGCCGGCCGCCGGGGCCGGCCCGTTCAGCGCACCGGGAAGCCGAAGCCGTAGCCCTGCTGCTTCAGCCACGGCAGCAGGGTGCGCAGCGCGGCCACCGTCTGGGAACGGTCGCCGCCCGCGTCGTGGAAGAGCAGGGTGGGCCCGTTGGCCAGCTCGCTCTTGACGGTGGAGACGATGACGTCCGTGCCGGGCCGCTCGAAGTCCTTGGAGTCGACGTTCCAGCCCAGCGGACGCATCCCGTGCGAGGCGGCGAGCTGCCGGCTGTACGGGGTGAACGCGCCGCCCGGCGCCCGGTAGTACATCGGACGGACGCCCCCGGACGCCTCGGTGATCTGCCGCTCGGCGTCCAGGATCTGCTGCGACTGGTAGGACTCGGCCTTGTGGTCCATGCCGGTGTCGTGCGACACGGTGTGGTCGCACAGCCGGTGCCCGGCCGCGACCACCTGCTTGACGAGGTCCGGGTGCGCCTGCGCCTCGGGGCCGACCATGCAGAAGGTCGCCTTGACGCCGTTCTCCCGCAGCACCTGGAGCACCTGCGGGGTCCAGGTCGGGTCGGGCCCGTCGTCGATGGTGATGTTGACGGCGTGCGCGCCGCCGTCCGAGGAGTGGGCGATCACGGGGGACACGGCCACCACCTTCGGCGCGGTGTGGCGCGCCGACGCGGCCGGCGCGTCCACGCCCTGCCCCGCCTGCGCGGTCCACACCGAGGCGGCGGCCGTCACCGCCGTGACCCCGATCGCCGCCCCGATCATCCGGCCGTACCATCCCCGCCCCGCGTGCCGTGCCATGTGTCCGCCCCTGCTCCCCGCCGTGTCCCCGGCTCGTGTCGTCCGCTGCACCTGTGAGGACGGCGGGGAGGCCGTCCGCGCTCCCGCTGTTACCGATCAAGGACAATTCCGCGACAGGGCCTGAACCAGGCCTTCGGCGGCGCGGGGGCACGCACCGGCTCCGGCGGGGTACCCCGTGACGTACACGCACGGCACGAAGCCCGACGGACGGGGTGATCCGGATGCCGCCACCAGGAGCGGGGACGCACGACACGCAGGCCGGGCCGCCCCGGCCCGAATCCCTGACCAGGATCATGCTCAGGCCGCTGGCCAGCAGCCTGCCGCTGGGCGTCTTCGCCTTCGGCACCGGCAGTGTGCTGCTGTCCGCGCAGCAACTGCACTGGGTGCCCCTGGCCCAGACGGTGCCGCTGACGCTGCTGATCCTGGTGTTCGTGGTGCCCCTGGAACTGCTCGCGGGCACGCTTGCCTTCTTCGCCCGGGACGGCGGAGCGGCCTGCGCCCTGTGCGTGCTGGGCGCCACCTGGGCGGGCACCTCCCTGGTCACCCTGCTCGGAGCACCGGGACAGCGCAGCCCGGCCCTCGCGGTGTTCGTGCTCGTGATCACCCCGCTGATGCTGGTCCTCTTCGTGGCCGCGCTTCCCGGCAAGCCGCTCTTCGGCGTCCTGCTGCTGATCGGCGCGGGCCGCTTCGCCCTGACCGGCGCGTACGAGGCCGGCGGCGGGCCGGTCCTGGGCACCACGGCAGGCTGGTTCGGTGTCTTCCTCTCCGCGTTCGCCCTGTACGGCGGCTTCGCCCTCCTCCTGGAGGACACCGCCCAACGCACCGTCCTCCCCCTCGGCCGACGCGGCCGGGCCCGCACCTCCCTCCAGGGCGATCTGGGCCACCAGTTGGAGCAGGCGGAGCGGGAGGCGGGGGTGCGGAGGCAGCTCTGAGGGGCCGGGGTGACGGGGCCGGACGGGGGCCGGTGTGACGGAGGGCCGGACGGGACCGGTGTGACGGGGGCCGGTGTGACGGGAGGCCGGACGGGATCGGTGTGACGGGGGCCGGTGTGACGGGAGGCCGGACGGGGCCGGTGCGCCGGGGTCGGGCGCGGCTCCGGTGGCGGGCGGGGTGAACCGCCGGGCGCGACCGCGCCGTTCATTCCCCGGCCAGCGCCGCCCGCACGATCGCCGCGGCCGCCTTGCTCGCCGCCAGCACCGGCGCCGTGCTGCGCGCCGCGCGGGCCAGCATGAAGGCGCCTTCCAGGAGGGCGATGACGGAGGTGGCCGTCTCGCGGGCGAGGGGAGCGGGGATGCCGCCCGCGGTGTAGGAGGCGGCGAGGCGGGTGACCCAGCTCTCGAAGACCTCCGAAGTTGCCTGGCGCAGCGGCTCGTTGGTGCTGGCCACCTCCAGGGCGACCGTGGCGATGGGGCAGGGGTCGGCGAAGTCCAGTTCGACGAGGGTGCCCGCGGCGGCGGTGAAGGCGTCGGCGGTGGCGACGACACAGTCCTCGTGCGCGGTCATGAGGGCGGCGACGAGGTCCAGGTACACGGCGCCCGACGTGCGGATCACCTCCTCGGCCAACTGGACCTTGCCGCCCGGGAAGAAGTGGTAGATCGAACCGAACGGCGCCTCGGCCGCCTCGGCGATCTGCTTCATGCCCGTGCCGGTGTAGCCCGAGCGCCGGAACAGCTCGATGCCGGCGCGCACGATGCGCTGCCGCGTCTCATGGGTGCTGGTCGTCCTGCCGTCGTTCACGGGTCGAACCTCCGGAAAGCCGGTTGCCGGCGAGCGGTCGACGGCTATTCTGTCGCTAGAACGATCTATCAAGTGACATGAGCGGGCGCCGGCCAACCGGTTCGGAGGCACGGATATGCCGGAGATCGAGCTCAGTGCGGGGACCATCGACTACGAGGACACCGCGGGCGACGGCCCCGTCCTCCTCCTGGTCCACGGCCTCGGTTTCGACGAGTCGGTCTGGGCCGAGGTGACGCGGGCGCTGCGCCCGGACTTCCGGGTCCTGGTCCCGGTGCTCCCGGTCGGCAGCCACCGCCGCCCGATGCGCCCGGACGCCGACCTCTCCGCGCACGGCGTCGCCCGTCTCCTCGCCGAGTTCATGGACCGTCTCGACCTGCGCGACGTCACCGTCGTGCAGAACGACACCGGCACCGCCCAACTCCTCGTCGGCGTCAGAGACGAGCGCATCGCCCGGCTCGTCCTCACCTCCTGCGAGGCCCTGGACAACTACCCGCCCGGCACGCAGGGCCGCACCCTCCACGCGGCGAGCAGGATTCCCGGCGGGCTCTTCCTCCTCGTCCAGGCCTTCCGCTTTCCGTTCCTGGCCCGGATGCAGACCTCGCTCGGCGGCATGGCCAAGCGCCCGCTGCCGAAAGAGCTGATCGCCCGCTGGTACACGCCCTTGCTGACGAATCGTCATATCCGGCGTGACTTCGCCAAGTTCCTGCGCTCCACCCGCAAGGACTGCTATCTGGAGGCGGCCGGCCACCTTCCCTCCTTCACCCGCCCCGCCCTTGTCGCCTGGGGCGCCGAGGACCGGATGATGCCGCCGGAGACCGGCCGCCGCCTGGCCGGGCTGCTCCCGGACTCCCGCTACGTGGAGATCCCCGACGCCCGCACCCTGGTCCCACTGGACAATCCCGAGGGCCTCGTCGACGAGATCCGCCGCTTCGTCGAGGACAACCCCCTGCCGGGAGAGGGCGGCAGGGGGTGACCCACTCCCCTCAGCCCTGGTGCGTCAGATACAGCCGGGTGCCGCCGGGCCGGAAGCCGACGCGTTCGTACACCCGGCGCGAGCCCTCGCCCGAGTACTCCAGCCACACGGTCCGGGCGCCCCGGGCGAACAGCGTCCCGGCCAGGGTCGCGGTGACCGCCGCGGCGATGCCCCGGCCCCGGTAGGCGGGCAGCGTGCCGACGCCCGCCAGCTCCGCCGTGCCTTCGGCGGGGGCCGAGCACAGGGCGCCGCCCGCACAGCCGCCGTCCTCGGCGCGGACGAAGCGGACCGCCCCGCCGCCCTCCTCGGTGCGCCGCAACCGGGCCGCGCCCTCCGGGGACGGGGCCCACGCACCGTCGAACGCCTCGGCGAGCGCCGTGTCGAGCGCGGTGTAGTCCTCGTCCGAGCGCGGCGCCTCCACCCGGAGACGGGGCCGGGCCCCCGGCTCCGGCGAGGCATCCGGGACGGTGAGCGTCGCGGGCGTGCAGACCAGGTACTCGTGCACCGCCTCCGTCGCGAACCCGGCCCGCCGGAGCGCCGGTTCGACCCGTGGGGCGGCGTCCGGCGCGAACTCCAGCCGGGGCGTGAGGCCGCGCGTGCGGAACGCGTCGATCAGGTCCGCCACCTCCGCGTCGGTGGGCTCGGCGCCGGGGACGGGGGTGGCGTAGTTGACGTACGGGCTCGTCGTGGCCGGATCGAATCCCACGACGAAGCCGCCCACTCGGCAGGCCGCCGGGCGGCGCAGGAGATGGGCGACGGCAAAGCTCTGGACATCGGTGTACACGCTGAGAAGTCCTCACGGTGAAAGCGGTGATGCGTACGAGTGGTCACCTCGGTGAGCGAGGTGGCGGTGTGCGGGACACCGCGTCGTCGGGCCGCCGTGAGGAGAGCGTGGGAACGCGAGCGCGCTGCCGCGGGGGCAGGGGGCTCAGTTCCGACGGCGGCCGCTGCGGGACGCCGTAACCATGGACTTCAGTCCTTCAGGGAGAAGTGAGAGTGACAAGGCCGCTCGGTTCGAGCTGAACGGATCTTGCCATCGCCGGGTGGGGATGGCAAGACCTGGGACTCCTTGTGGTCGGCCCCAAGTCCTCCTGCCCTGACGGTATTTCCGCACACACTCTGCATGGGCATTTCAAGAACTTCGGTCGGCGATGTTGACTGGGCGATCAGCCGCCCGCACATTACCTAGCGGTAGAACTCGCTGGTAGTACCGCAACTCCCCGCTCCACGGCCGTCGTTGTGCGCGCCCCGCCCGCCCCCGGCAGCCGGAGCCACCCCCTGCCCCGCACCAGTCGCGTAGAAGAGGGAGCACCCCACTCATGCCCACCCCTGCCCTGCGCCGTGTCGCCGCCGCGGTGTCCGCACTCGCCGGCACGCTGGCCCTCGGCCTCACCGCCGCCCCCGCCCATGCCGCGACTCCCCTCGACTACGCCGCCCTCGGCGACAGTTACAGCGCGGGCTCGGGCGTGACGCCGATCGACACCAGCAATCTGCTCTGCCTGCGTTCGACCGTGAACTACCCGCACGTCATCGCGCAGGCCACCGGCGCCTCGCTGACCGACGTCACCTGCGGCGGCGCCGAGACCAAGGACTTCACCGAGTCCCAGTACTCGGGCGTGGCACCGCAGTTGGACGCCGTCAACGCGAACACCGACCTGGTGACGCTGACCATCGGCGGCAACGACAACAGCACCTTCCTGAACGCCATCGTCGACTGCGGCACCGCGGGCCTCGGCACCGTGGGCTTCGGCCACCCCTGCAAGGACAAGTACGGGACGTCCTTCGACGACGCGATCGACGCGAACACCTACCCCGCGCTGAAGAGCGCCCTGACCACGCTTCGGGCCAAGGCGCCCAACGCGCGTGTGGCGGTGCTGGGTTACCCCTGGATCGTGCCCACCAGCTTCGACGCCTCCTGCTTCGTCAAGCTGCCGATCGCCTCCGGTGACATCCCCTACCTGCGCGCCCTGCAGGCCCACCTCAACTCCGTCGTCCAGCGCGCCGCCCAGGAGACCGGGGCCACGTTCGTGGACTTCTCGCAGGCGTCCGACGGACACGACGCGTGCCAGGCCGCGGGCACCCGGTGGATCGAGCCGCTGCTGTTCGGCTCGAACATCGTGCCCGTCCACCCCAACGCGCTCGGCGAGCAGCGCATGGCCGAGCGCACCATGAGCGTCATGGGCCTCGGCTGACGAACACCCGCGCGGCACGAGCCGCCGGATCACCGCGCCGTCGCCGCGAGGGCCGACCGGCGCGGGATCCGGCGCGCACCCCGGCCTCGCGTCCTTCACCTCAACAGCCCCCACTCTCCTGCGGGTTCCCGCGGTCACACTCGGGAAATAACGGTCACGCCCCGGCTGCCACGGCCGGGGCGCGGCCCTAGGCTAGTGAGGGGAACATGACGGTCCTGCAAGAGGCCACGGTGTCGTTCCACACCAACGACGAGAACAAGGACCACGACACCAACATCACGATCGAGGTCCGTGACAACAGGGGCGGGATGACGGCCCGCGTCTCGAACACCTTCGGCCCGTTCAACGACCACACGAACACCGGCCCCTACAACATCCCGGTCCTCAACCACACCGGCAAGGACGAGCTCCGCGGCGGGACCGTCCTGCTCCGGGTGGACCCGGTGGGTGACGACACATGGCGGTTCAACTTCAACGTCGACCTTCTCTTCGATGACGGATCACACCTGACCTCCTCGGCCGACGGGCTGGAGGTCAACGAGGAGTCCGAGCAGCAGCAGACCTTCGGGATCAACTGAGGTCGTCGGCCGGTCGCAGGACGGTCGGGCGGCCCTCCGGTCCGGCCGGCCAGGCCGGCGGGAGGGCCGTCTCGCCGCGCACCCGCGCCGGTCCTACCTGACCGGACGCAGGAACGAACTCCAGCCGCCCGGCGGCTTCTCGCCGACCTCCAGGGTGCGCAGCCGTGCCAGGATCGCCGGCTCCTGGGCGTCGAGCCAGTCCACGAACTGCCGGAAGGACACCAGCCGCACCTCCGGCCGCCCGGCGATCTGCCGCAGCGCCTCCTCGACCGCGTCCATGTAGATGCCGCCGTTCCACTGCTCGAAGTGGTTGCCGATGAACAGCGGCGCGCGGTTCGTCTCGTAGGCCCGGTCGAACCCCGCCATGTACGCCTGCGAGGTCTGGGCGCGCCAGTAGGGGTAGTTGTACGACGGCGCCCGCGTGGCGTTCACGGACTGGTTGGCCAGCATGTTCCAGTCCATGGACAGCACCTCGAAGCCGCGCCCGGGGAACGGGATGCCCTGCAACGGCAGATCCCACAGGCCGCCCCGCTTGCGCGGCCAGCGCTGCACCCCGCCCGGCGACGAGGCGTCGTACCGCCAGCCCAGTGCCCGCGCGGCCGGCAGCAGGTTCTCCTGGCCGAGCAGACAGGGCGTGCGGCCGCCGACGAGTTCCTTGTCGTAGTCGAAGGGGAGCGGCGGCTCGTCGCGCCAACCGGTGTTCGTCCGCCAGGACTTGACGAAGGACCGGGCCTGTTCGATCTCCGAGTGCCACTGCGCCGGGGTCCAGTCGGCCACCGAGCCCGATCCCTCGCAGAAGTGCCCGTTGAAGTGGGTGCCGATCTCGTGCCCGTCGAGCCATGCCTGGCGCACGTACTTCAGGGTCTGCCGGATGTGCTCGTCGGTGAGATAGCCGATGTCCGAGGCGCCGACCGGGTTGTTCGGCGGCCGGTACAGCCGCTTCTTGTCCTCCGGCAGCAGATAGAGGCCGGACAGGAAGAAGGTCATCCGGGCGTCGTGTTCGCGGGCCAGTTCCAGGAAGCGCGGGAAGAGCCCGGTGCCGAGTTCGCCCGCGCCGTCCCAGGAGAACACCACGAACTGCGGCGGGGTCTCGCCCGGTTCGAGCGGGGCGGGCGCGTCCGGCTGGTTCGGCTGCCGGCCGGTGTACGAGGTGGAGCCGTCACCGATGAGCCGGGGCGCCTGCCGCTGCCCGCCGGGTCCGGCCGAACCGGAGTGCCCCCCGCCGCCGCATCCGGTCAGCGCGGTGGCGGCCGCGCCGAGGCCGGCGCCGAGGCCCAGGCGCGCCACGCTCCGGCGGCTGATTCCACTCGTCGCCACGCCAACGCCTCCTCGACCGGGACCTTCGATCCGTCCGACATCCCGCACGATAAGGAAGATAAGAATACGAACAGCGACATTTGGTGCGGCGTGGTGCGTAAAAGGGTGTCCACATTCGGCCAATCTGTGGCCGCCCGACCCCCGGAGGTGTGACCACCCGCCCGTCCGCTCCGGTCATCGCGCCGTCCGGCATGCGGACGGCCGGCACCGCCCGTCAGCAGCCCGGACGGCACATCGGGCCGATGCCGTGGCCGCTCGCGTCGGCGTCGAGTCGAACCGGAACACCGATGACAGGAAAATGACCGAATTCAATTACATGAAAGGCTAGTTGTGTTCGTCCGGGATTATCCGACGACTGATCAAGGGAAGCTTCCGGGAGCCACCGACACGTGATCTTCATGGTCTCGCACCGGACGACACGCGTCACCCGCCCACCCCGATAGGAGGTGCAGTGATGAAGCTTCTCTTCGCCATTCGCAACAAGGTCGCGGCCAGCAAGAGCCTGAAGGCGAACGCCTGGTACCTCTGGTACTGACGGCGCACCGCTGTACCGCACCGCGCTTGACATCGTTGTCCGGCCGTGCTCCTCACGGGGCGGGCCGGGCAGCGCTGTCCCGCCGCGGCATGCCCCCCCTCGGCCGCCCCTCCCGGCCCGTCCTCGCCCCCGTCGTCGCCTCCGGAGCGTCCGCCATGCCGCCGTCGCCGTCATCCACAGCGCGTACGCGCACCACCGTGCTCGCCCCGCGGCTCGCCGCGCTCATCCGCGACCACCTGGGCCAGGACGTCTTCCGGCTGGAACCCGACACCATCGGCGTCGCCGGACCCGAGGTCGCCGACCGCATCCTCGCCGCGCGCCGCGCGACCGAGGTCGAACGCCCCACCTTCAAGCCGCTGCAAGGGCGCTCCATCAGCCGCTCCGAGGCCTCCCAGGTCACCCGCACCATAGGCAACGACGTCCGCGAGGCCCTCGCCGGGCCCGTGCCCGAGGACGTCGACCTCACCGGCTCCTGGCCGCTGACCGGCCACCTCTTCCTGCGCGACCTCATCCTCGGCCGAGACCCCCGGCGGCTGCGGATGCTGATGAGCCGCACCCTGGAACTCACCCCCAAGCTCACCTGGTCGGTGATCGCGGTCGGCGCCGCGCTGCCCGGCCGGCCCCGCCCCGGCGACCGGCTCACCGCCCTCGGCGAGCGGACCGCACACGCGCGGGGCTACCACGACCGCCGCTACGCCATGGGCATGTACCGCAGGGCGGCCGCCCCGGTCTGCTTCACCGTCTCCACCCTGGTCGCCAACGCGCTCTGGCTGGGCGCGCCCTTCGCCGAGGGCACCCCGAACCGGAACATCGTCTACGAGTCCCTGCGCCTGCTGCCGCCCTCCTGGAACCTGCTGCGCAACGCCTCGCCCGAGTACCCGGCCATCGACGACCGGATCGGCGCCCGGGACGACGTCCTGCTGCTGCCCCTGCTCTCCCACCGCGACCCGGCCCTGTGGGACGAGCCCGACGCCTTCCGCCCCGAACGCTGGGACCACCTGGACCCCGAGGCCACCCCCGGCTACCTGCCCTTCGGCCATTCCTCGGAGCGCTGCTGGGGCCGGCACATGGTCATGCCGCTGGCCGAACTGCTGCTCGACCGGATCCGCGAAGCCGGGCTCGTGGTCGACCCCGCCCAGCGGGTCGCCAAGGTGCCCCTCCTCGGGCTGCTCGGCGTGGACGACGTACGGCTCGTACGTCCCAGCTGACCCCCGGCGCGCTCAGGTCGAGGCCTCCTTCTCGGCCGGCACCCGGACCACCGTGATCTGCTGCACGGCCCGGCTGAGCACCAGCACGCCCGCCACGATCATGAGCGCGCCGCCCGCCTCCGGCACCAGCCACCAGCCCGTGCGGATCCGCTCGTGGAACAGGGCGATGCCGAGGGCCAGGCTGACCACCGCGTCACCGATGGTCAGCGCGGGCTGGGCGGCGGCCAGCGGGCCCGCCTGGAGCGAGTTCTCCAGGAGCAGTACGGCGGCCACCCCGGCGAGCGCGAAGCCGTATGTCTGCCATGACCGCAGGAACGCCGTGAAGCCCTGGTCGGCGAACGTGCCCGATGCCGACTTCAGCAGCGCCGCGGTCAGCGCGTTGCCGATGGCGGAGGCGGCGGCCAGCAGCGCGGCGCGCCGGGCCGCCGGTCGCCCGGGGGCGGCGAGGAGCACGGCGGCGGCCATGGCGCCGACGCACAGGCACAGCGCCGGGATCCACCGGGTCAGCGGGGCCTCGTCGAGCGCTCCGTGCGGCGCGGCCGCGACCAGCAGCACGGCGAGCCCCGCCACACAGCCCGCGACGCCCCACCAGCCCGAGCCGGGCAGTCGCCGGTGCATCAGCGGGGCGGCGACCAGCAGCGCGAAGGGCAGCTCCAGGATGAACAGCGGCTGGACCAGCGCCAGCGGTCCGTTGACCAGGGCCAGGCTCTGGAAGAGGGCGGCGCCGATCACACCGGCCATGCCGGCCATCCAGAACGGCCGGCGCACCAGCTCGGCGAGCAGCCGGATGCCGCCACGGCTGCTCGCGGAGGCGGCCTTGCGCTGGAACGCGGTGCCGACGGCGTTGCTCGCCGCCCCGGCGACGGCGAACGCCGCGGCCAGTTCGATCACGGCGGTCTCTCCTGCCTGCGGTGATGTCTTCCCGAGGAGCCTTCCTCAGCCTACGGAAGACCACCGCGCGGCGCGTGCCGAACTCGTGCGCCTCGTCAAGCAGTTGATCCAGGGCCGGACCGGGCGTGGGGGAGAGGGGGACGGGG
>NZ_JBEZND010000053.1:0-65807 GCF_040706415.1 Streptomyces sp. NPDC048106
CTGCACACCTACAATCACCACCGCGGACACACCGCGCTGAAAGGCCAACCACCCGCCAGCCGCGTCCCCAACCTCACGGGTCAATACACCTAGAGCTCCCCGACGCTCTTGCCCTCGCCGACATCGTGATCTCCCGTAGCGGCGCTGGCACGATCGCCGAGCTGACAGCCATGGGCAAGCCGTCCGTCCTGATCCGCTCGCGACGTCGGCGGGCAACGAGCAAGAGCACAACGCCCTGCACCTTCAGGAGACCGGCGCCGCCGTCGCGCTGCTGCGGGACGCAGTCACGCCCGAGGGACTTTGCTCCGCCGTCGCCCCGCTCATCACCTCACCCGGCGAGCGCCAGCGCATGGCACAGCAGGCCCGCTCCCTGGGACGCCCGGACGCCGCCGACCCCTTGGCGGAGGTGTTGCTGGACGTGGCCACCACTTGCACTCGGGCGTTGCACCTCACACGGGCCGCGTCGCAGCGACTACGGGGACCCGAGGTGCATGCCACCGGAGATCCCGTAGTGGTCGGCGACGGTCGATGCCTTGGCCTGAAGTCACGCCTGGCAGAAGAGCGTTACTCCTCAATTACCCTGGCATGAGTCTTCCTTGAACTTGCCCTCCTAGGGTCGGAAGCCGCAGCTGCGAACGGGGCGGGGGTATCAATGGGCGACGGCAAGGTCCCCGGCAAGGTGCTGGACATCAAGACCGCCGACATCAAGGCAGCGGCGCCGGCCTTCCAGAAGGGCGCCATCGATCTGAGCAAAGCCCTGACCACTCTCATCAAGACCCTGGACGGCCTCGGTGAGCCATGGGGCCACGACAAGCAGGGCAACCAGTTCGGCGGCGTCTACAAGCCCCACCAGAAGAAGATCGAGAGCGCGGCGGGCATCCTGGTGCTCGGCCTGACGAGCATTCACGAGGCCATGGTCGACATGGCCGACGGGCACGTGGACCACGACGAACTCGTCGCCGGCATGTTCACGGAAATCAAGCCCCACAAGCAGAGCGACGGTGCCGGTGAGCATTGAGTCCAAAGCTCGCCACATCCTTCTCGACATGGGCCTGTGGTGGCCGGAGGCCGACGCCGGCAAGCTGCGGGACGCGGCGAAAGCATGGCGTGCGTTCGCCGACTCGGTGGACGACGTCCGTTCCCCGGTGCACCGCAGCGCGTCCGGGATCATCCACAACAACACGGGTGAGTCGATCGAGGCGTTCCGCAAGTTCTGGGGCCGTTACGCCAAGGGCAACGACGGCGGCTGGCTGAGCGACCTGGCGAAGTCCTCGCGGGACATGGCCAGTGCGCTGGACAAGTTCGCCGACGCCATCGACGACGCGATCAACAAACTGTGGACGCGGATCGCCATCGACGCGGCGGTGATCGCGGGTGGTGTGGCGCTGGCCATCATGACGGCGGGCGTCGCCTCCGGGGCGGCGGCAGCTGCGGCGGACGCGGTCATCGAGTTCGGCGCCACGATCGGCGTCGGGGTCTCCGCCGTGGTGGCCGACATCATCGGAGGAGCCTTCGTCGCCGCCGCGTTCGGCGGGGTCGAGTCGGTCACCGTCGACCTCGCCGTGGCCCAGCCGCTGCAGATGGCGACCGGGCTGCAGCACGGCTTCAGCCTGGACGAGGTCAATCAGGCCGCCAAGGACGGCATGATCTTCGGCGGAGCCCTGGGAGCGGGCGGCGACATCCTGAAGGCGAGCATGGAAGGCGGTCTCGCCGACACCACCCCACTGCTGCTGCGCCCGCCGTCGCTCCGCCCCGACCTGGTCGATCTCGGCCCGGCGGCCCGCAACGCCGACGACACGCCGTGCGTGGGCGAGCCGATCGACGTGGCAACCGGCGCGATGCTGATGACCCAGACGGACCTGACCCTGCCAGGCAGCCTGCCGCTTCAGTTCACCCGCACCCACCTCTCCTCCTACCAGGGCGGCGTCTGCTTCGGCGCGACCTGGACATCCACCCTGGACGAGTGCCTCCAGATCGACGGAGAGGGCGTCGTCTTCGCCGCGGCCGACGGCATGCGCCTGGTCTACCCGGTCCCCGAACCGGGCGTACCCACGATGCCGGTGAAGGGCCCGCGCTGGCCGCTTCAGTGGGACGGCAAGCCGGACGGCGCTATGACGGTCACCGACCCGTCGACGGGCGTGACCCGCACCTTCGCCGCCCCCGTCCCGTCCTCCTCCTTCGGTGTCTTCCACCTGGCCCTCGATTCCTGGACCGACCGCAACGGCAACCGCATCGACGTCGAACGCGACGACGAAGGCATCCCGTTCGGCATCCGCCACTCCGGCGGCTACCACGTCGCCGTCGACACCCAGGGCCCCCGCATCACGGCCCTGCGCCTGCTGGACGAGCCGCCCTCCCGCTACCGCCCCGGCGCCGCGCCGGACGAGGGCACGGTCGTGATGCGCTACGGCTACGACGGTTCCGGCAACCTGACCGAGGTCATCAACTCCAGCGGCGAGCCCCTGCGGTTCACCTACGACGCCGAGGGCCGGGTTACCCGCTGGACCGACCGCAACGGCACCTGGTTCGGTTATGTCTATGACGCGCGCGGCCGGGTCGTCCGCACAGAGGGTGTCGACGGCATCCTCTCCGGCAGCCTGACCTACGACGATACCGCCCGCACGACGACCTACACGGACTCGCAGGGTCATGTCTCGGTCCACCGGTACAACGCCGAGGGCCGGGTGGTGGAAGAGACGGATCCGCTCGGGCATGTCACCCGCACGGAATGGGACCAGTACGGGGTTCGGCCACTCGCGGTGACGGACCCGCTGGGCCACACCACGCGGTACACGTGCGACGACGCCGGCAATCTCACCGGCCTCGGTCTCCCCGACGGCACTGCGGCCCGGGCGGAGTACAACGCACTCGGCCTCCCGACCGAGGTGGTCGAGCCAGGAGGGGCGGTCTGGCGGCACACGTACGACGAGCGGGGCAACCTGATGACGACGGTTGACCCGACCGGCGCCGAAACCCGGTACGTGCACGACGATGCGGGCCGTCCGACGGCGATCACGAACGCGCTCGGCTACACCCGAACGGTGGCGTACGACGACGCCGGCGTGCCCATCGCCCTGACGGACGAGCTGGGCCACAAGACAATGGTCCGCCGCGATCCCTTCGGCCGGGTCATCGAGGCGACCGACCCTCTCGGCCACACCACCCGCCTGGGGTGGACCACGGAGGGCAAGCCGGCCTGGCGCGAAATGACCGACGGGACGCGTGAGTCCTGGACTTGGGACGCCGAGGGCAACCTGCTCTGCCATACGGACGTCGCTGGGAAGACAACCCACCATTCGGTGGGCCACTTCGGCGTGCCGGCCACCCGTACCGATCCCGACGGCACGCGGTACGCGTTCGACTACGACACCGAACTCCGTCTGACCTCCGTCACGAACCCGCAGGGCATGACCTGGACGTACACCTATGACGACGCGGGCTGGACGACAGAGGAAACGGACTTCAACGGTCGTACCCTCACCTATACCCGCGATGCTGCTGGCAGCCTGGCCACGCGCACCAACGGCGCCGGACAGACGCTGCGCTTCGTGCGAGACCCGCTCGGCCGGGTAGTGGAACAGCACGCCGACACCGGTGACGTCACCGCCTTCGCCTACGGCTCCGACGGCAACCTGTGCCGTGCGGCAAACGCGGATGCCGAGGTCACACTGGAGCGTGACCCGCTCGGCCGAGTGCTGTCGGAGACCGTGAACGGCCGGACGACCACCTATGTCCACGATGCCATCGGCCGCCGGACCCGACGCACGACACCTTCAGGGCTGGTCTCCGAATGGACCTACGACCTGGCGGGGCACCCGCTCACCCTGCGATCGTCCGATGGCGCGCTGTACTTCTCCCACGACGCTGTCGGCCGTGAGACGCAGCGCAACCTCGGTACGGAGGTGACGCTCACCCAGACGTGGACCGCGGCGGGTCTACTGACCGGGCAGACCCTGACCGCCACCTCCCCTGACCGCCTCCTCCAGCATCGGACGTACTCACACCGAGCCGACGGCTACCTCACCGAAATCCGGGAGCTGACGTCGGGCACCCGTCGTTTCGACCTGGATGGCATGGGCCGCGTCACCCAGACGCGCGCCCACGGCTGGAGCGAGACGTACGCGTACGCCCCAGCGGGCAACCTGACGCACGCCGCGTCGCCTGCCCATGAGACACCCGGTGAGCTGCGGTTCGAGGGCACGCTCGTCCGCTCGGCCGGTCGCACCTCCTATGAGCATGACGGCGAAGGCCGCCTAGTGCGCAGGACCCGCAAGCTTCTGAACGGCCAGACCCGTACCTGGACCTCCACATGGAACGCCGAAGACCGTCTCACGGAGGTGATCGCCCCAGACGGAACTCAGTGGCAGTACGCGTACGACCCGCTCGGGCGACGCATCTCCAAACACCGGGTCGCCGACGACGGCTCCGTGACCGACCGTACGGACTTCGTCTGGGATGACTTGTGCCTGGCCGAGCAGACCACAGCAGACGGCTGGGTGACGGCCTGGGACTACGCGCCGGACAGCCCTCGCCCAGTCGCCCAGACGCTCCACAAACCGACCGCGGCAGCCGCCAGTACGTCGTTCCTGGCGCAGTTGGCAGCGGAATCAGATCCCGAGCGAGGCGCTCAGTTCCACGCCGTCGTCACCGACTCCCTCGGTACGCCCACAGAGCTGGTCTCCGCGACAGGCGATCTGGTCTGGCAGCGTCGTACCAGCCTGTGGGGTACTCCCCTTCCGGCCCCGGACGAAGCGACGTCGCCAGTCGACTGCCCGCTGCGTTTCCCCGGGCAGTACGCCGACCCCGAGACCGGTCTGCACTACAACCTGCACCGGTACTACGATCCCGAGACAGCGCGGTACATCAGCGCGGATCCGCTGGGTCTCGTCCCCGCACCGGATCACCACGCCTATGTACCGAACCCGCTGAGCTGGAGCGACCATCTCGGCCTCGCCGGGAAGGGACCGAAGGGCCCGCTGAATCCCCTGGACTTCGGACAGGGGTACACGGGCCGGGCTGACATCTTCCCAGTGAGCAACAAGGGCATGGACGTGGAAATCCACGTCTACGACAAGTCCATGCGCGAAGTGGGGTTGTTCAACAGCCAGGGATGGTTCAATAAGCACGGCATCAAGGCCTCGGAAGTCGAGGTCCCACCTGGCGTGGAGAATGCCATCAAGGGACGAGTCATCTACGAGTTGCGGAAAGTCGGCCGCATCGGCCCGAAGGGTACCGAAGACATCTCGGGAGACAAGTGGAGGCGACCGCCTCTCGCCGCGGAAGGTTGCAAATGAAGTACGTGACGGCCGTTTGGGACGATGGCGGGTTCTATGTCGATCCGAGGGCCTATCTGGCCGAACTTCCGAAGTTTCGCGATCAGCTGCCGGCCGGGGCAAGGGAATTCGCGTCGGATCCGGCGCATTATGCTCTCGGGCACGGCAATGGCCGCTGCGTCAAGGATCTGGAATTGTCCGGTATTCAAGTAGCCACCGACAAAAGCGGAGGGCTGACCCTGGAATTCGCCCCGAATCAGTGGAAGCACGACGCCGGGCTGCGCATCAGCTACTCAGGCGTGACGCACTTCTCCATCGACTATGAGCACTCCATTGACTGGATGCTGGTCGACACCGTGCTCCTCGACGAGATCCTCCCGGGCGAAGACGGGGGTTGCGTGCACGAGATCGCGCTCACCGACGCGTCGATCACCGTCCGCTGCAAGGACCTGCGAGCCGTTTGGGGAGACGTGGGCTGAGGAGTCAACCGGGATCACTGCACCTCCCCTCCTACCGTGGAGACCGTGACCGGAGGGATAGTTGGGGGTCATGGCATCCAGGAAGCGGATCTACGACGCTGAGTTCCGTGAGGGGGCGGTCCGGATCGTGACGGAGACCGGGAAGCCGATTCCGGAGGTGGCCGAGGATCTGGGTATCCATCCCGGGACGCTGTGCAGCTGGGTCTCGCAGGCCCGGCGCAATGGGTCGCCGTCGTCGGACCGGCCAGTGGCAGAGTCATCTCCTGCTGGTGGCCGGCTGCGGGAGAGTGAGCGGGGCGGAGCTGGAGCGGCTGCGGGCCGAGGCCGGGGAGAAGGACAAGCGCATCCGCGAGCTGGAGATGGAGCGTGATGTGTGCAAGCGATTCGTGGCCTTGTGGGTGAAGTAGCTGAGGCGGACCCGGCCGTGGCGGTCGGGGTGATCAGCAGCTGCAAGGCCGAGGAAGGCATCCCGCATCGGATCGCCTGCCGGGCTCTGGGGGTGCCGGAGTCGTGGTACTGCAAGTGGCGTGACCGGCCGCCGACCGAGCGGGAGATGCGCCGGCAGCACCTGGTGGAGGAGATCGAGGAGATCTTCCGCTGTTCCGGGGGCACCTACGGCTCGCCGAAGGTGTTCATGGAGCTGGTGCGCTGGGGCTGGCGGGCCGGAAGGTCAAGCGCCGCCGGCCGCTGACCAGGCCGGGCAGACGGCCGGCCGCCCCGGATTTCGTCCGCCGGGACTTCACCGCCGAGGAACCGGACCTCGTCTGGGCAGGCGATATGACCGAGATCGACACCGGCGAGGGCAAGCTGTACCTGGCAACGGTGATCGATCTGTTCTCCCGTCGGCTGTTCGGCTACGCGATGGGCGCCCGGCACGACGCCGAGCTGGTGGTGGCCTCACTCCACATGGCCGCGGCCACCCGGGGCGGCGACGTCCGCAGTGTGATCATGCACACGGACAGGGGCAGCGAGCACTGCTCCCGGAAGTTCAAGCGGGCCTGCCGCAAGCTGGGCGTCGTGCAGTCGACGGGCAGAGTCGGGTTTGCTTCGACAACGCCGTCAGCGAGGCGTTCAACAGCGTGCTCAAGGTCGAGTACGTCCACCGGCACGCCTTCCGTACCCGCACCGAGGCCCGCATCAAGATCGCCACCTGGATCACCGACTTCTACAACACCAGGCGGCTCCACAGCGTGTGCGGGTTCAAGAGCCCAATCGATTACGAACGCGAGTATCGAGCCACCCTCGCCGAGGGACTGGCCGCATAGATCGTCTCCACGCTACGGGGGGATTGACAACGTGGCGGACAAGGTCTACCCCGGACGCGCTCCGGGAACGCCGGGCCGGCGTCCCGCATATTCCTCGTTCATCTACTTGATCCTCCTCGCCTCGATCTCGATTTTCGACACCGTCGAGATGGCCTGTCCCAACTTTCAGCACGAGCCCCTGGCCGGAGCCGGCTCCTCCCGCAGGGCGATCCGGTCGTCGCCCGCGTACACGTTCATCGAGCTGCCCCGCAGGAACCCGACGAGCGTCAGGCCGGTCTCCGCCGCGAGGTCCACCGCGAGCGACGAGGGCGCCGACACCGCCGCCAGCACTGGAATCCCGGCCATCACGGCCTTCTGCGCCAGCTCGAACGAGGCCCGGCCGGAGACCAGCAGCACCGTCCGCGACAGGGGCAGCTCACCGTTCTGCAACGCCCGGCCCACCAGCTTGTCGACCGCGTTGTGCCGGCCGACGTCCTCCTTGATGTCGACCAGTTCCCCGTCCTCGGTGAACAGGGCGGCCGCATGCAGGCCCCCGGTGCGGTCGAACACCCGCTGTGCCTCCCGCAGCCGCTCGGGCAGCCCGGCCAGCAGTTCGGGCGTGACGCGCAGACGGGGACTGTCGGCGATCGGCCAGCGGGTGGTCGTACGCACGGCGTCGAGGCTGGCCTTGCCGCACAGCCCGCACGAGGACGAGGTGTAGACGTTCCGCTCCAGGCCGAAATCCGGCAGGGTCACGCCCGGCGCGGTCCGCACGTCGACCACGTTGTAGGTGTTCGAGCCGTCCGCGGTCGCACCCGCGCAGTAGACGATGTTCTGCAGATCGGATGCGGAAGCAAGTACCCCTTCGCTCACCAGGAACCCCGCCGCCAGCGCGAAGTCGTCGCCCGGGGTGCGCATGGTGATCGCGAGCGGCTTGCCGTTCAGCCGGATCTCCAGGGGCTCCTCGGCGACGAGCGTGTCCGGCCGGGTGGAGAGCGCCCCGTCCCGGATGCGGAGGACCTTGCGCCGTTCCGTGACTCGTCCCATGTCCTGATCAGCCCCGGTTCTGTACGTGCTGGTAGCCGAAACGGCCTTGATGCAGAGATTTCCGTGGGTCACCGGATTGTCGTGCGGAGAGGTGACCTTCACGATCTCATTGTCCTGCACATGGAGGGTGAGGTTGCAGCCCACTCCGCAGTAGGCGCACACCGTGGTCGTCTCCGTCTGCCGCGACTCGTCCCAGGTACCCGCCGCCCGCATCGCGAACTCGGTCCGGGACGACAACGCCCCCGTCGGGCACACCTCGATGCGGTTCCCGCAGTACGCACAGGCCGAGTCGGTCAGGGGCGCGTCGTGCTCGACGGCGATCCGCGCGTCGAAGCCGCGCCCGGCGACCGCGAGATCAGCGGCCCGCACGCCGCGAGCGCGTGGACCTTCAGTCCCAGGAAGACGTAGTCCACCGGGCCGAGTCGGCGCAGCGGACGTCCGCGCACCCGCCGTGGGCTGAGGCGAAAGCCGACAAGCCGCATACCCGGTTCTTGTGGCATCGCGTGCCGCCGTACCGGCGAGTCACTGTCCAGACTGTGGATCACGCCAACGAGGGGACGCGTCATGAACGGTTCGCGCATCGCCGCCATCGCCCACTACCAGCCCGCCAAGGTGCTCACCAACGAGGACCTGGCTGGCATGGTCGACACCAGCGACGAGTGGATCCGGACCCGGGTGGGCATCCGCACCCGGCACATCGCCGGTCCCGATGAGCACGTGGACGAACTCGCCGCGCAAGCCGCGGCCAAGGCCCTCGCCGCCGCCGGTCTCGGCCCCGCCGACATCGACCTCGTCCTCGTCGCCACCTCCACCGCGATCGACCGGTCCCCGAACACCGCCGCCCGGGTCGCGGACCGGCTCGGCATCCCGGGCCCCGCTGTCATGGACGTCAACGTGGTGTGCGCCGGCTTCACCCACGCCCTGGCCACCGCCGACCATGCCGTCCGCGCCGGCGCGGCCACCCGTGCCCTGGTCATCGGCGCCGACAAGATGTCCGATGTCACCGACTGGACCGACCGCAGCACCTGCGTCCTCGTCGGCGACGGCGCCGGGGCCGCCGTGGTGGAGGCGTGCGCGCCGGGTGAGGAGCCCGGGATCGGGCCCGTGCTGTGGGGATCGGTGCCCGAAATGGGGAGCGCGGTGCGGATCGAGGGCACGCCGCCGCGGTTCGCGCAGGAGGGCCAGAGCGTCTACCGCTGGGCCACCACCACGCTTCCCGCCATCGCCCGCCGGACCTGCGAGCGGGCCGGGGTCGCCCCCGAGGAACTCGCCGGGGTCGTCCTCCACCAGGCCAACCTGCGCATCATCGAACCGCTCGCCGAGAAGCTCGGCGCCGTCAACGCGGTGATCGCCCGCGATGTCGTCGAATCGGGTAACACCTCCGCCGCCAGCATCCCCCTCGCGCTGTCCAAGCTCGTTGAACAGCGCGCGCTCCAGGGCGGCGACACCGTGCTGCTCTTCGGCTTCGGCGGCAATCTGTCGTACGCCGGCCAGGTCGTGCGCTGTCCGTGACCGCGTTCCCGGGGGGCGAGGGGAACGATTGCCGCTGTCGTCCGGCGCATTGTGAACAGTAGTCTGTAGACGAAAGACGATCGGTGCCGGACGTTCGCGGCGCACAGCCGGGTGCGGCCCGCCGAGAAGGGGACCGTGATGCTGTCTGCCGGACTTCCGCAGGGAAGGGTGCCCAAGCTGGAGCGACCGGGCCCCCTGCGCGACCGCGTCTACGAGGCGCTGCTCGAACTCATCACCACCCGCGCACTCGCCCCCGGCCAGCATCTCGTGGAGAGCGAGCTCGCCGGCCAGCTGGGTGTCTCCCGGCAGCCGGTGCGCGAGGCACTTCAGCGGCTCAGCACCGACGGCTGGGTCGATCTGCGGCCCGCGCAGGGCGCGTTCGTGCACGAGCCGACCGAGGAGGAGGCCGACCAACTCCTCATGGTCCGCACCCTGCTGGAGGCCGAGGCGGCCCGGCTGGCCGCCCGCAACGCCGACCAGAACGGCATCGACGCCCTCTGCGAGATCCTGGAGCAGGGCCGGCGCGCCGTGGAGGCCGACGACGTCGCCCAGGCCGTGGCGCTCAACGCCGCCTTCCACGCCAAGATCATGGAGCTGGCCTGCAACGCCGTACTCGCCGAGCTCGCCGCCCAGGTCGACCGCCGTGTCCGCTGGTACTACACGCCCGTGGCCCGCCGGCGCGGCGACGCTTCCTGGAACGAGCACAGCCAGTTGGTCTTCGCGATCGTCAGGCACGACGAGCAGGAGGCCATGCGCCTGATGCGCGACCACACCGAGCACACCCGCCGGCTGTACCACGCCCGAGCCGAATCCTGAGGCGACCCCGCCCGCGCCGCTGAGCCGGCGGGGCTGCGCGGCACCGCCGCCTGGCACGCCGGACGGGGAGGGACCGGACGCAGACCCGTCCCTCCCCGCCTCGCCGGTGCACGATGTCAGGAGCATGTCGTTCAGGCCCGGTGCCCGGATCAGCCCGGCCTGCCGCAGTATGTCGTCGTACACCGCGTCGTCGCCCGCGAGCGCGCCGGTGTGCGAACCGGCTGCCCGCGCGCCCGCAGTACGGCCCGCCTTCAGCACCACCACCGGCTTCTTCGGCACGGTCGCCCGCGCCGCCTCGACGAACGCCCGCCCGTCCTTAAGGTCCTCCAGGTGCATGGCGATGCACTCGGTGTGCGGGTCCTCGGCGAACCAGGTGAGCAGGCGTCCTCGTCCAGGTCGGACCGCCTACCAGGATCTTGCGCTGTCCGCTGTCAATCGCTCGCAGCCGCCCGTCAGGCCTGCGAGCGCGCCCGCATTCCCCCGAGGACCTCGCGGGCCCCCTCCGCGCCGGCGCCCCGGTCCTCCTGTCGTGAGGTACCGGGGCGCGGGGGTGGGCCTCTCAGATGAAGATGAAGAACAGGACCAGAATCACCGCCGCCAGCACGAGCCACCACAGCCACAGGCTTCGTGGCCCGGTTGCGGTGTCGTGGTCCTCGGGGCCTCCGCCGCGCGGTCGGTCCTCGGCGAGCTGCGGATTCTCCGGACGGTCCTTGGAGTAGAAGTCGTCGCCACCTGCCATGGGTCTTCCTCCTTCCCTGGCCGCGCCCGAGTACCCGAGCCGAGACCCGCGCTCACGCGGCCGGCGATTCTCACGCTGCGTGCGTGCACTTTCGCCCTGCGTGCGCGTAGGGGATCCGCCTGGAGCCCGGCCCGCACCGGCGGAATACGCAGGTGAAACCCACTCCGAAACCTTGGTATTGTTGTCCATGTCGCCGCGGGGGAAGCCCTCCGCAAGGCGGCAGACACCTAGTCCGGGTGGCGGAATGGCAGACGCGCTAGCTTGAGGTGCTAGTGCCCTTTATCGGGCGTGGGGGTTCAAGTCCCCCCTCGGACACGGCAACCGTATGACGGTACGGTGACGAGGGCCTCGACCTTATGGTCGGGGCCCTCGTCGTGTGTCCTGCCTTCGCCCGGTGCCGGTTCTCCCGTTCAGCTCTGCCGAAGCGCAGGCATGGGGAGGGGGATGTTGAAGGAGGTCGCACCTGCTCCCACGCCGTTTTCGCAGGTGTTGGGCGGGGTGGTGGTCGCTCCGCGGGTGGAGGGGCGCTCCGCGGCCCAGAACATGTAGCCGAGCAGCCCGTTCGTGGTGCCGGCACCCGCGGGAGCGGCGTTCTGGGTCCATGTGCTGGTGGAATTCTGCAGGGACGCCGCGAAGTCGTTGCACTCAGGCGGGACTTTGGAGCCTTCGGCGATGTAGAGGCTTCCGGTGAACTTGGCGGGCGCCAGGGGTGGGATGGGCGGGTCGTAGTTCGACTTGCCGGTGATGTGTTCCTGCCAGTTGGACTCGGCGCTGTCCGTGGCGGGCTGCCTGCTGGGCACCATGGCGTTGGCGTAGTCCAGGACCGGGTCGGTGGTGGTGAGCCAGTGGGCGGTCGCGTACTGGTCCAGGGCGATGAGCCAGCGGTCTCCGGCCGCGACGTCGATGGTGAGGCGTGCCGTGGGGTCCTGGCCGCCGGCGTCGTAGGGGTGAGCCGCACGATAGGCGCTGATGAACGACTGCAGTCCGGTGATGTTCGGGTTCGAGCTCTGCTCGTAGTCGATTTCGATGCCGACACCGAGGCGGGTGGCGAGGGCGGCGGCCTTCTGTCCCAGCAGGGTGGGATTCTGGGCGAGCGCGGTGTTCCAGTCGTCGGTGTACGTGATGCCGCCGATGGAGAGCATGACGCGGACACCGTGGCTGGTGAAGTAGTCGACCACGGCCTGGTTCATCCCCACGGGAACGCCGGCGGCGTTGCCGCTGTCGGTGGTGCCGTTGAGCAGGGTGAGCGGATTGACGAAGCTGAGGACCACGAGGTTCACCGACGGGCGCCCGTCACCGCGGTCGATCAGCCAGTGGTTGTTCCGGTCGAAGTCGTTCATGTCCCGGACCGTCGCCCAGGTGCAGGCGTCGTCGCTGCAGTGCCAGGCACCGTAGACCTGCGGCGGCGTGCCGGCCGCGGCGGTCGCGGACGACGCGCTGGGCACGAAGGCCGCGGCGGCCAGCAGCGCGGCACTGATCACATAGGACTTGGTTCTTCCCAACGGCATACGCATGAGCCCTCCTGGCGGTCTGGCAGCACTATGGGGAACGCAACCTTCACAACGTGAAGACTTGTCGGGCTCCTGTCAAGTGGCTCGGATCATCCGCGCCGTCGGCCAGGTGATCACGAAACGGTCGTCCTAGGATGAGTGAAGATCAAATGCGATCAGGGAGCGTGAAATGATCTTCATCACGGCAAAGTTCCGAATCAAGCCGGAGTACGCGGAGAGGTGGCCCGAGATCTCGCGCGAGTTCACGGAGGCCACGCGCGGTGAGCCCGGCTGTCTGTGGTTCGACTGGTCGCGCAGTCTCGACGATCCGACCGAGTACGTGCTGGTCGAGGCGTTCCGGGACGGTGACGCCGGTGCCGCGCATGTCCAGTCCGACCACTTCAAGTCGGCACAGCAGACCCTGCCGCCCCACCTGGTCGAGACGCCGCGCATCGTCAACGCGGTCCTGGAGCAGGACGACTGGTCCCTGCTCGGGGAAATGGCCGTCCAGGGCTGACGGAGCCGCGGAGGGGCAGGGCTCGTACGACGTGGCCCGGACGACGACGAGCGCCGGGGCCGGCGCACGAGAGGTACGTTCACCGGTGCCCGACGCCGGTCAGTACCGGCGCGCGAGAACGCGTAGCGTCCTGCCCAGCGGCGGGTTCACGGAGCCGTGCAGCACCCCGGCGCCCCGGGCGAGCACGGCCTCCGCCGTGAGCAGTTCGATCTCCACCAGCGCACCCGCGAGCCGTCGGCCGTCGGCGGAGGTCAGCGCCGGGAGTTCCCGTGCGGCCAGCAAGGCCGCGCGTGCGGTGGTGACCTGCTCGGCCATCAGCGCTTCCAGGGCCGAGCCGCCGACGCCGGCCGCCATGCCGTCCACGGTGACCCCGAACCGTTCCATCGCGTCGCGTGGCCGGTGATTGGCCGGATGGTGTGCCGCGCTCACCGGGCGCCCATCAGTACGCCGGGGTTGACCACGCACACCTGGTGCGCCTGTTCCGCGCTGAGCCCGAACGCCCGCATGTGGGCCCGCACCAGCCGCATGGCCTCCACGGTGTGGGGGAACAGCGGCTCGCCGGCGTCGCTGGACAGGGTGACGTGGTCGGTGCCCAGCTCCAGGATGGCCGCGGCCATGTCCGCGGGATTGACGCCGAGCAGCGGGGAGATCTCGTCGTAGGTGAAGTTCATGTAGATGCCCGACGACGTCAGCTCCCGCATCTCGGCCACCGACAGGTCGATGAACGGGCTGAAGGGATGGTCCACCACCGCCTTGGTGATGTTCAGCTCGCGCACCACCTCGGCCATGGCGAAGATCTCCTCGTGGGTGGCGTGCCCGAAGGAGATCATCACGTCGTGGTCGGCGGCCATGCGGAAGACCTCCTTGTACTCGGGTTTGAGCCGGCCGTGCCCGTCGAGGGTGTGCTCGCCGACCTTGAGCGCCTGCTCCCAGGGCAGCGGGGCGCTCCACTCGTCCGGGTCGGTGCTGCCGCCCCACCAGATCGGCGGTCCGCCGACCTTGCTGAGCGTGTTGGCGCTGCGGAACACCGGCATCCACACTGCCCTGACGCCGTCCGCCAGTTGGGTGCGGGCGGCCTGGAGCATCGGCAGCCCCTTGGTGAAGCTGGTGATCCAGCCCGCCCACAGGCTGATCGGTTCGACGCCGGTCTCCTCGCACCAGCGCCGCAGGTCGGCGTCCACTTCGCGGATCACCCCGGCGGGGCCCGCGACGTCCGGGCGCCGCATGCCCGGACTGCTCTTGAACAGCAGTCCGCCCATGCCGCTGGCGGCGGCCGTCCGGGCCACGGCCAGAGCGTCCTGCTGGCCCTCGTGGGCGTGGCAGTGAATGTCGATCGCACCCTCCACACCGTGCACGGCCGGCGGGTCCAGGGGCGTGTCGCGGTAGCCCATCCGTGCCCGGTAGGCGCCCAGGAAACGGTCGTGGGGGGCCTGGCCGGCGCGGCGGAGCCGGGCCTCGGCGAGCAGTGCCTTGTCCGCGTCTTTGCTCGCGTCTTTGCTCGCGTCTTTGTCGGCGTCCTTGTCGGCGTCCTTGTCCGTGTCCTTGTTCGCGGCGATGTCATCCATGGACGTCGTTCGCCTTTCCGTGCGTCGTACGGCGTAGGGGTGGACGGGAGCGGCCGGGTACTCAGGTGTCGGCCGGGGCCTGGACGATCCCGGCCCGCCCGAGCGGTACGGTCGCCTCGACCAGCGGCCTGCCCCGGGTCTCGGTGCCGTACCGCCACAGCACCAGCCCGGCCGCGACCAGCGGTACGGCGCTCACCAGGGCCAGGCCCTCCAGGCGTGGTGCCGAGCTGAGCAGCAGCGGTCCGAACAGGCCACCCGCCTTGCCGGCGGCCGCGGCGACGCCACTGCCGGTGGCGCGCAGCGCCGTCGGGTAGACCTCGGTGGCGTACGGCGCCAGCAGCGCGACCATGCCGCCGGAGGCGATGAGCAGCAGCGCGGTGAGCACCACCATGGTGCCGCCGTGGCCGGCGCGCTCCGGGCGCAGCACCGCGTACCCGACCAGGACCAGGGCCGTGACGGCGGCGTAGAGACACATCGCCTTCCTGCTGCTCCACCGCGCGTACAGGGCGGCGGCGATCGCGGTGGCGGGCACCGCGAGGGCGGAGGAGACGAAGAGCAGACGGCCGGCCCGGGTGCCCGAGCCGGCCGAGGTGAGGAAGCTGGGCAGGAAGGTGATGAAGCCCCAGTTGACGAGGCCCCAGCTCACGCCGAAGAGCACGATCACCCAGGTCTGGAGGCGGTACCGGGCCGACACCAGCTGGATGAACCGGCGCCGGCGCGCGACCGCAGCGACCGGCGTCCCCGTGCCGGTGCCGACGTCGGCGCCCGTGGCCGTGTCCCCGGTGCCGCCCGCGACCGCGGGCACCGCCCGGATCCCGTAGAGCGCCATCACCCGGGCCGCCTCCTCCTGCTGCCCGGTCTCGATGAGGAAGCGGGGCGACTCGGGGATCCACCGGCGCAGCACCACCAGCAGCAGACCGGTCGGCAGCCCCAGCAGCCACAGGGCCCGCCAGCTGTAGTGCGGGACGAGCAGCGTCGAGCAGCCGCTCGCCACGAGGTAGCCCGCGGCGGCGCTGAACCCGCTTTGCGCCACCATGATCCAGCCGCGCCGCCGGGCCGGCACCGACTCCGACATCAGCGAGTACACCGTGGGCAGCATGCCGCCCGCGGCCATCCCCATCAGGGCGCACATCGCCAGGTTCCAGCCGAACGACGGCATGAAACCGCAGACGGACGTGGCCACGTACATGAGTGCCGACAACAGGATCGTCGAGCGGCGGCCGTAGAGATCGGCCAGCCGGCCCCACAGCAGCGAGCCCACGATGGTGCCGCCGATGGCGACCAGCGGCAGCAGGGACGCCTCCCCGCTGGTCAGCCCGTACTCCTGGCGCATGCCGGGGACCGCGAACCCGAGCGAGGCGGGCTTCATGGTGTCCACCACCAGGGCCACGGACAGCACCGTCACCAGGGCCCGGTGGGCACGGGTGAAGCCGGCGCCGTCCAGGGCGGCGTAGCGGGTGGCGTGGACTTTCCAGGCGCGGGCGACGGTCCGCTTCCCGGCGGGCAGCAGACTCCAGGCGGCGGCGCCCAGGCCCAGAGTGATCAGCACCATGCCGGTGGTCATGGCCGGGCCCATGCCCATGCCCGCCATCGCGAAGTGGTCGTCGCGCATCATCCAGTACGAGGGCGCGTGCAACACCACACCGACCACGACCAGCAGGGAGCCGGCGGCGAAGACCACGCGGCGCGACACGCGGCCATCGGCCGGGGCGGAACTCACCATCCCGGATCCTCTCGGACGATCATGTCCCGGCCCAGCTCGGCGGGGCCGGCGCAGCCGCACAGGGTCAGGGTGTGGGCCAGCTCGTCCCGCAGGATGCCCAGCACCCGTTCCACCCCCCGCTGGCCGCCGACCGTCAGGCCCCACACCACCGGGCGTCCCACGGCGACCGCGGCCGCGCCCAGGGCCAGCGCCTTGGCGATGTCGCTGCCGCGCCGGACGCCCCCGTCGAGTAGTACAGGAATCCGGCCGTCCACCGCGTCGAGCACGCGGGGCAACTGGGTGACAGTGGCGGGAGTGGTGTCGAGCTGCCGCCCGCCGTGGTTGGAGACGATCACCGCGTCCAGGCCCAGATCGGCCGCGATCCGGGCGTCCTCGGGGTGCAGTACGCCCTTGATGACGATCGGCAGCCCGGTCATCGCGCGCAGCCGCCGCACGTGGTCCCAGGACAGCTCCGGTGAGAGGTCCACCTGCCGGACGTGCCCGGGTTCGTCGGCGCGCAGGGAACGCAGGTTCTCGCACACCACACCGGGCGGCAGGTCGTGGAAGTCGTTGCGGTCGTTGCGCACATGGCGGCCCAGCGCCGGGGAGTCGGCGGTGACGACCAGGGCGGTGCAGCCGGCGTCCTCGGCGCGCCGCACCAGTGCCTCGGTGAACCCCATGTCGCGCTGGACGTAGAGCTGGAACCACAGGTGCGCGTCGGCGGCCGTCTTACGGGCCTCGGCGGCTATCTCCTCGACGGCCACGGTGGACAGCATCGCCGCGACCATGATCGCCCCGGCGCAGGCGGCGGCGCGGGCGGTCGCGCGCTCGGCGTCGGGGTGCGCCAGCCGGTGGAAGGCGGTCGGGGCGAGTATGACCGGCATCGACGCGCGGTGGCCGAGCAGGTCGGTGGCCAGGTCGGGCAGGCCGCGCCCGCGCAGGACCCGCGGCACCAGCGCCAGTCGTGCGAAAGCGGCCTCGTTGGCGCGCAGGGTGATCTCGTCGTGGGCGCCGCCGGCGAAGTAGTCGTAGTGGACCGGGTCCAGCAGCTCCCGGGCGAGCGGTTCGTACTCGCGCACGCTCAGGGGCCCCGGCTGCGGTGGCGGGGCCTTCGAGGGGGTGGTGGTCACCGCTCACCGCCCGTCGCGACGGGACTGTCCAGCACATCGGTCAGGTACTCCACCAGCGGCTTGACGTGCACCACCGGGTCGGTCCACTCGTTGTCGAGGTTCTCCTTGATCCGGTGCTCGGAGACCACCTCGCCGCGGTGGAAGCGGCGTACCACCGGGTGCAGGTACCGGTCGTCGTGCTGGTGCTCCTGCTCCCAGGCCCGGCCCGCCGCGATGTCGAAGGGGTCCAGCTCGTCGTGGCCGGGGAAGTACTCGAAGGTGAGGGTGAGGTAGCTGTCGTGCTGCCCGAAGTCCGAGTCGTGCAGGTAGTCCACCGGCATCTCCTCGTAGTGGCGGACGCCGTCCCCGTCCACCGTGAGCAGGTCGCACAGGAACGTGAACTGCTGCCAGAGGGCGGAGGTGGTGGCCAGGCGGGCCAGTACGGCGTCCGCCAGCCGGGCCGGATCGGACGGCAGCGCCCGGTGCGGCCACTCGGTGTGCTCGTAGCGGCGGTCCAGTATCCGGGTCAGAGCGCGCACCCCGTAGCGGAAGCCGTGGATGAAGGCGCTGGTGTACTTCTTGAAGTCGCGGACCTGGGTGAGCGTGCCCGCGACGTACAGGTCGGGGACGTTGACCGATTCCCAGGAGGACGTCAGCGCCGGGAACCGGTCCTTGATGGCCAGTTCGGGCCGGCACCGCGGGGCGAAGATCGAGGCGTCCATCGCGAAGCCGGTGCAGGTGAGCACCCGGTCGTAGCGGAAACGGACGGTCTCGTCGCGGCGCAGGTAGGTCAGCGTGACCTCGTAACCGCCCTCCGGCAGCTTCTCGACGCGGTCCACGGTGGCGTCCAGCACCGAGTTCTGGGCCTTGAGCTGGTAGGTGTCGAGGAAGTTGCTGTTGACCGCCCGTAAGTGGCCGATGAAGTGCGTCTTCCAGGCGAGTTTGATGGAACTGGGGCCGAGGACGTGGATGACGGCGGCGCGTTCGGTGAGGTGGTCGGCGGTCTCGAATCCCGAGTTGCCCTTGCCGATGACCAGCACCCGCTGGTCGGTGAAGCTGTCCCGGTCCAGCGTCATGTCCGCGTACGACTCGGCGGTCTCGATGCCGGGGATCGGCGGGACGTACGGGCGCGAGAAGCCGGTGGCGATCACCACGCGCCTGGCGGTGCGCACGGTGCCGTGCTCGTCGGTGACCCTGAACGGACCGCGCTCGCCGTCACGGGTGACCTCGGTGACCCGGGTGTCGTACCGTATGTCCAGTTCGTGATGGTCGGCGAAGTCGGCGAGATAGCGCAGGTAGTCGTCGGCGTGCGGGAAGTAGCGGTCGGTGTACCGCGTGAACCGCGGCATGTCGTCGTCGCCGAGCAGCGAGTTCCAGTCCACCCGCAGCTTCTGGTCCGGGTCGTCGAACCCGCAGTACGGCTTGTTGATCGAGATCATCTGACGGTGCCGCGGGAACGTCCGGTAGAACGCCCCCGGTACGGAACCCGCCTCCAGGACGAGGTGGTCGCGGTGCGCCCGCTTGAGGAAGTAGGCGAGCTGCACGCCGGCGGGTCCGGCGCCGATCACGAGGTAGTCCAATGTCTTCTGCGTCAATTCGGTCTCCACAGAGGCTCGTTGAGGCATGAGGCATGAGGCATGACGTGCGAGGTGTGAGGCCGGGAGGGGAGGGCGCGCGTCAGGAGGGATGGCCCGGGTACGGGCAGGCGGGGGTGGCCGAAGGCGGTTCCGTGCCGGGGGCCGGCCGGCGCAGGGGGCGGCCTTCGGTGTCGTGGGCGGCGAAGTAGCGGGTGGCCGGCCGGGTGCGGCGGGCGGCCAGCACCATCCAGGTGCCGAAGCCGAGTTGGGCGATGCCGCGGCCGACGTCCTCGAAACGGCCCCGCGTCCACAGCGCGCCGCGCAGCGCGGACCGCTCCAGGCGCGGCAGCGGGGCGTCCCGGCGGATCAGCAGGCAGGGGGCTCGGTCGGGGATGGACCGGGTGTGCGGGACGGGGGAGTCGAGGACGAAGCGGGACAGGACCTCGCGGGTCGCCGCGCGCATGACGAGGGGGGCCAGGCGCCAGGCGGGGCAGGGGCGGTTGGCGGCCACTCCGAAGGGGATGTGGTGGGCGTTCCGGGCCGAGGTCCGTTCCCAGCGCTCCGGGTCGAAGACGTCCGGGTCCGGGTAACCGCTCGCGTGGTAGTCGGGATAGCTGAAGCACAGGACGGATCCGGCGGGCAGGACCGGCAGACCGTCCAGGGCGATGTCGGCGGTGGCGATGCGGTGGGCGATGCCGAAGAGCGGGTAGAGCCGGAAGGTCTCGTCGGTGACGTGGGAGAGGTACCGGTCGTCGTCCGGGTGCTCGGCCACCCGGCGCTGTACGTCCTGGTGCCGGGCCAGCACCAGTAACAGGTGGGCCATGGCCTCCGACATCTGGACGACGGCCGTGTTGAAGAAGGTTCCCTGGAGGTAGTACGCCTGCTGGAGCCGGGTCAGGCCGGCCGGCAGGGGGTGCCGGGTGGCCGTGTCGCCGGCGGCGAGCCTGCGCAGTAGGTAGGCGGTCAGCCGGTGGCGGCGGCCCAGGTGTCGTGGGCGGGTGCACTTGAGGGCGTTGACCACGTCCTCGGCGTTGTCCACGATCAGCCGCCGCGCGTGCGCCGGGCAGGGCTCGTCGAAGACCAGGCCGTAGAAGAACTCCGCCCACACCGGCATCATCAGGTCCCGCAGCCGGACCGGGGTGACGCGTCCGGTGGCCGAGACGTCGAGGACGGACGCGGTGTGCCGGGCGGCGCGCGCGTACAGCGACTCGGAGGGACCCGAGAGGAAGGCGAGGGTGCACCGGGCGACCTCGTCGTAGCGGGGCCCCGCCTCCAGGTGCTCCTGGTGTACGTCGGCGCCGGGGGCGAGCCAGTACCAGAACAGGTCGGACAGGGCGGCCCCCTTGCTGCGACCGTTGGCCGCCGGGTGGCAGTAGACCTCCTGGAAGCGGTCGGCGCCGACGGTGGCGTCGGGGAAGGTGAGGCCCTCGTCGCCGTTGACCCGGGCGAAGACCTTCATCCGCAGGGCGACGACCGAGCGGGGCAGCCAGGCCGGGGTGGACAGCAGCAGCGTGCCGGCCGCCAGGGCCGCCGCGGCCTTGGACCTGACCATCGTCACGCTCCTCTCGCGAGGTGGGGGGCTCACGTACGTGGTACGGAACAGCGCGGCGCCTGTGCCGGGTGCGCGGAAGACTGACTTATACGCCGTAAAGAGCGGTCGCGCATAACGCTTCGGGAATCGATTCCCGCCCGGCGGCCGGGAAACCTCGTCCGGCCTTCTTCGGGAAATAGCCGGTCCCCGGACGGAGACCGGCATCGACGGTACTTGAGGGTTAAATCACAGGACCAGAGGGTGTCATAGTGACCTGGATCACAGCGGGGTAGGGCGCCTCCGGCCTCCCGCGGGCCGTCCGCATCGACGGAACATGTGATGCCGCGGGAGCTGATGGCCGGTTTTCCCCTGTGGTTATCACCGGAGGATGTGACATTTACAGCAGGTGGCCCAGTTGAATGCGAGGGATTTCGTGACCGGCCTCTGCATGAGGGCCTCGGCTTTTCAGCCGAGGCCCTCACCGCGTTCGCGGTGTCAGCCGCTGCGGCCGGGGAGCATGGCCAGGGCCCGGGAGCGCTGGGCGACGAGGTCGTCGTAGGTGCCCTCGCGCTCGGCCCAGCGGTGCATGAGGACGCCCCGCACGAGGACTTCGCGGGGGGTGGGGTCCGCCGCGAGCAGTTCCATGACCTCGGTGGCGAAGTCGTCGAGCGGCAGCGCGTGCGGGTTCACCTTCTCCTGGCCCGCCGTCGCGACGGCCGGCGGGACGAGCTCGACGACGCCGACGCCGGTGCCGTCGAGCTGGGCGCGCAGTGCCTCGGAGTAGGCGTGCACCGCCGCCTTCGAGGCGGCGTACGAGGGCATGGGCGGGAAGGGCAGGAAGGCGATGCCCGAGGTGACGGTGACGAAGGTGCCGGCGCCCCGCCGGACCAGGTGCGGGGTGAAGGCGTCGACGACCCGGATGGTGCCGAGCAGGTTGGTGTCGATCGTCGTGCGCGCCGCCTCGAAGTGCGCGGGGTCGCGCAGGTCCTCCAGGAGCATGACGCCCGACATCGTCACCACCGTGTCCAGCCCGGGGTACCGGGCGAGCACGGCGTCACGGAAGGAGGCCACGGAGGAATCGTCGGTGACGTCGACGGCGAACGTGCCGAAGCCCTCCCCGGCCAGTTCCGCGAGCGCCTCGGGGCTGCGGCCGCCGACGGCCACGGTGCTGCCCGCCGCGGCGAACCGCCGGGCCAGCTCTCGCCCGATGCCCGAGGTCCCGCCGACGACGAGAACGGTGCGGTTGGAGAGATCCACGGGATCTTCCCTTCGGTCTGTGGGAACAGTGCTCTCGCAGTCTCGGCCGCGTCCGCCAGCCGTGGCAGAGCACCCGTCTTCCCTGGTCCTGACAGGACCCCCTCTGGGACACGCGCACCGCATTACGGTGTCGGTATGACAGACGAGGGATCCGGTAACCGGCTCGGCAGCTATCTCCGCGCCCGGCGCGAGCTGGTCTCCCCGGAGCAGGCGGGCCTCCCGGCCGGCGGCAACCGCCGGGTGCCCGGCCTGCGCCGTGAGGAGGTCGCGCTGCTGGCCGGGATCAGCGCCGACTACTACCTGCGCCTGGAACGGGGCCGCGACAAGAACCCCTCGCCCCAGGTCCTCGAATCACTCGCGCGGGTCCTGCGCCTCGACGACATCGAGCGGGCGTACCTGCTTGGCCTCGCGGCGGCCCGCCCGAGGGCGCCGCGCCGCAAGCGGCCCGAGCACGTGCCGGCGCGGGTGCACGAGTTGCTCGCCCACCTCCAGATACCCGCGTTCGTCGAAGGCCGCGCGTTCGACGTCCTGGCCTCCAACCCCATGGCGGTCGCGCTCTCCCCCCGCCTGCGGCCCGGCTACAACCGGCTCAGGTCCCTCCTCCTCGATCCCGAGGAACAGGCATTCCACCAGGACTGGGCGAAGGCCACCGCCGATTTCGTCGCCGCTCTTCGCACCACCATCGGGGACGACACCGACGACCCCCGGTTCGTCGAGCTCGTCGGCGAACTCGCCCTGTCCAGCCAGCGGTTCCGGTCGCTGTGGGCCCGCCACGACGTCCGTGGCCTGGACGGCGGTACGGCCACGGTCCACCACCCGGTCGTCGGTGAACTGCGCCTCCACCGGGACAAACTGCCCATCGAGGACGTCATCCTCGTCGTCTACTACCCCGACAAGGACAGTGACAGCGACGAGAGGCTGCGGCTCCTCGCCGCCCTCTCGCATACCGGGTCCGCCGGCGCCGCACAGGACGGGCCGGCGGACGTCCCGCAGCCGGACACGGCCTGAGCGGCACGGCCTGACGCGGACGCGCCGGCGCACATGACCGCGCCCGGTCCGTGGGACCGGGCACGGTGTCTCTTCAGGGGCGGGTTGCTCAGGGGCGGGCCGGGGCCTGGTCGGCCTCGGTCGCCCGCGGGTCCGCGGAACCGTCGCCGGACGCGTTGCGCAGGGCCGGGATGAAGGCGGCGACGGCGGCGGAGACGAGGGCGACGCCGCAGCCGATCAGGAGGCCGGTGCGGAAACCGTCCTCGGAGGCGATGGTGTAGCCGCCCAGGTTGACGGTCATGTGGGCCAGGACGACGCCGATCACGGCCGAGCCGATGGTGGTGCCGAGCGAGCGCATCAGGCTGTTGAAGCCGTTGGCGGCGGCGGTCTCGGAGAGCGGGACCGAGCTCATGATGAGCGCGGGCATGGCGCCGTAGGCGAGCGCGACACCGCTGTTGATGACGATACCGGCGAGCATGATGCCCCAGGCCGTGCCCATGAGCGGCAGCGCGAGCGCGTAGCCGACGGCGATCACGACGGCGCCGCTGACGAGCGCGAGCTTCGGGCCGCGCGCGTTGATCAGCTTTCCGCCGAGCGGGGAGATGAGCATCATCATGATGCCGCCGGGCGCGATCCACATGCCTGCCGCGAGCATCGACTGGCCCAGGCCGAAGCCGGTGGCCTTCGGGAACTGCAGCAGCTGCGGCGCGATCAGCATGAAGGAGTACATGCCGACGCCGACGAGGATCGACGCGGCGTTGGTGATCAGCACCCGCGGACGGGCCGTGGTGCGCAGGTCGATCAGCGGGTCGCGGGTGCGCAGCTCCCAGAAGCCCCAGGCCAGCAGCGCGACGACGGCGACGGCGAACAGCGAGAGGGTGGTGCCCGAGGCCCAGCCCCAGTCGGCGCCCTTGGAGATCGCCAGCAGCAGCGCGACCAGGCCGATCGCGAGACCGACCGCGCCGAGCGCGTCGAAACGCTGGCCCTTGGCGCCGGCGGGAACGTCCGGTACGACGACGAAGATCAGCACACCGATGATCACCGCGAGGACGGCCGAGCCCCAGAACAGCAGCTGCCAGTCGGCGTACTGCGCGACCGCGGCGGCGAGGGGCAGGCCGATCGCGCCGCCGATGCCCATGGAGGCGCTGACCAGGGCGATGGAGCCGCTGAGCTTCTCGACGGGCAGGACGTCCCGCAGCAGCGCGATGCCCAACGGGATCATGCCCATGCCCATGCCCTGGAGGCCACGGCCGATGATCATCGGCACGACGGACGTGGACAGGGCGCACACCACCGAGCCGACCACCAGCGGCACCACGCAGATCAGCATCATGCGCCGCTTGCCGACGAGGTCGCCGAGGCGCCCGGACACCGGCACGCAGACGCCGCCGACGAGCAGGGTGACCGTGACCACCCAGGCGGCGTTCGACGAAGAGGTGTGCAGGATCTGCGGCAGCTCGGCGATGAGCGGGGTCACCAGGGTCTGCATGATCGCGGCGACTGTTCCGGCGAGCGCAAGGGTGGTGACGATACCGCCCGTTCTGCGGCTCGGCTGCGGGGCATCCATGGGTGACTCCTCGATTCGTCCGGTCGTCCGGGGCCGGCACGATGCCGGGATGTGCATGATGCACATAGTATGCATTATTCATATCGCACCGCATGGGTCGTGTACGCCACCCGCGTGCGGCACCCGGGTGGCGGGGAGCGCGGCGGGACGGGCCAGCTTCACCGTGAGGCCCTGAGATACGGTCGACTCTGAAGGAGGCACGTACATGGGGAAGCCGTCGCACCTGGTCGAGTTCGAGCACATGGTGCTCGGGCGGCATCAGCTGAGCAGTACCACCCGCCGGCATCAGGAAGGCCGGCTGGAGCGGAGTGCGTACATCATGCTCAGCCGCATCCAAGTGCAGGGGCCGATGTCGATCGGGCAGCTCAGCGACGCCTTCCAGCTCGACGCCTCCACCGTCAACCGGCAGACCGCGCACGCGATGCGGGCCGGGCTCCTGGAGCGGATCCCCGACCCCGAGGGGGGCATGGCCCGCAAGTTCCGGCTGACCGAGGAGGGCGAGCGGAAACTGCGGTACGAGCGCGACACGCACATCCAGGACCTGGACCGGGTCTTCGAGGACTGGTCGGCCGAGGACGTGGAGAACTTCGCCCACTACCTCCAGCGGTTCAACGCGAGCGTGGAGCGGATCACCGGCCAGCCGTGGCCCCGGTCGTGAGCCGGGTCGTTCCACGTTCCGAGCGAGGTCGTCTTACGACCTGAGCCGGGCCGGGTCCTTCCTCGGCCCGGGCCGTTCTACGGCGCGACCGCCTCCGGCACCGCATCGTGCCGGTCCCGCAGCAGGAAGTCCGCGCGTACGACGTCGCCGGAGCCCAGCAGCCGCTGCTGCACCCCCGGCTGCCTGCCCGGCAGTGCCGCCACGATGCTGAGGTAGCCCTCGGGCAGACCGGTCGCGGCGTACTCGCCCCGGGCGTTCGTCAGGGTGGACACCAGTTGGCGGCCGCTGGGGTCCAGTACGGTCACCAGCGCGCGGGGGACCGGCCGCCGGTGCGGGTCGCGGACCGTGCCCACGAGGTCGGGCTCCGGTTCGCCGAAGTGGTGGCGGTGCACGGGGAGTGCCGTGGGTGCCGGCGCCTCCATGGAGGGGTCGTCCACCGGCGGGTCCTGGATCTCCTCGCCGGCGTCCGCCCGGGCCGCGCGTCGGTGCCGCCAGGCGTCCAGGCCCATGAGGGCGGCCCCGGCGGCGATCCACGCGCACAGGACCAGGACCGGCCTGAGCATTCCGGCCCCGCCGAAGTAGAGCGCCGAGCGCAGGGCCTCCACGGCGTTGCCCAGGGGGATGACGGCGTGGACGTACTGGAAGAACGTCGGAAGCATCGCGGCGGGCGCGGCGCCGCCGCTCGTGGGGATGCTGAGCACGATGAACAGCGTCATCCCCACGGCGGGGAAGAACTGGCGGGTGAAGGGGGCCAGGCCGGAGGCGAAGGTGGCCACGGCCGTCGTGAGCAGGAAGGACACCAGCATGGCCACCGGGTCGTGCGGCAGGTAGCCGAGGCCCACGCCGACGGCGAAGCCGACGACGCCGAACAGCGCGGCGACCCCCAGGATGGCCAGCAGCTTCCTGCGCCGGTCGAAGGCCGTCGCGCGCAGCAGCGTGGTGGCGAGGATGTAGCCCGGCACGCTCCACGCGATGCCGAAGTAGACCAGGGTGGTCCCCATCCGGTCCTTGCTCACGGTGGGGGCGACGTCCTGGACGGCGAGGTGCTGGGACCGGTCGCCGACGACCTGGCCGAACGTGGTGGTCAGCGCCTGTTCCAGCGACGCGCCGTTCGCCTTGGCGACGAAGAGCACGGGGTGCTTCCCGTGCTGCCCGGGGGCGAGGCCCGCCACCGCCGTCCGGTCGCGGACGGCCTGGCGCGCGTCCGCCGCGTGGGGCACGGCCGTGATGTCGAATCCGCCCGGCTCGGTCCGCTCCAGCACGGCCGCCACGTCGCGCGCCTCGGCGGCCCCGGCGACGACGACGTGGGCGTGGTGGGGCTGGGGCGAGTGGAGCGCCGGCGCGAAGCAGAACAGGAAGCCCAGGAAGAGGGCGGCGGGGAACCAGGCGGCCTCGGCCAGGGTCCTGGCCCTTGACGGCCGGGCGGGCTGCGCCATCCGGTCGACGTGCTGCTGTCCTTCGTCGCCCACGCGCTGTTACCTGACCCTCTCGTTCCGGCGCTGCCGTCCGGTGAGTGGCAGTCGGCCCATATATTTGTAGTCTACATGTAACTATTTCGGTCATCTCTTCGGCGGGGCGGGTGGCCAGGTGATCAGCTGGTGCGCAGGGGCACCGGCAGGTGGTCCCACAGATTGACGTGGGACAGGCGCCAGCGGCCGTCGGACCATTCGAGCGCGGTGATGCCGCAGTGGTAGAGCCTGAGGCAGAAGGTGTCGGACTCGGCGACCGCCCGGACGACGGTGCTGATCAGGTCGCCGTGGGTCACCGCGAGCACCGGCTGCCCCGACTCCTCGGCGCGCCGGGTGAGTTCGACCAGCGCGGCGCGCGCCTGGGCGCGGAAGTCCAGATAGCGCTCGGAGAGGAGCCTCCCGCGCCGTCTGGCGAACGGCGCGGTGGCGGAAGGCAGTTCGGGGAATACCTGGAAGTCGGCCGCCGCGAGCGTGTGTTGGACCCGGGCCGGGAGTCCCAGTGACTCGCGCAGGTGCTCGGCCGTCTCGCGGGCCGGTGTCAGCGGGCTGGTCAGCACGCTGCCCACGGTCAGCGACGTGTCGCCGTCGAGGCGCCCGTCGCCCGCGAGCCACCGCGCCAGATGCCCGGCCTGGCGGTGCCCGAGCGGGCTGAGGGCGGTGTCCCGCCCCCGGCGCCCCTGGCCCGCCCGCGCCGGCGACTGCCCGTGACGCACCAGATAGATCCTCACCTGACGTCCTCCACGAGCGGTTCCCCCTCCACCGCCAATTCCCCGGCCTCCCCGGCGGAGCCCGGCATGAGGGGCTTGCCCCCGGCCACGATCCGGCCGAGCCAGAACCCGGCGAACTGGGAGGTGACGATGGACAGCAGTACCAGCGAGGTGAAGAAGTTCTCGTTGATGATCCGCGCGCCGAACGCCACGGAGGCGAGCACGATGCCCGGACCGCCGCGGGCGTTCATCGCGACGGCGAGGTTCCTGGCCGCGGCGGAGGTCTCTCCCGCCAGCCGGGCCCCGAGCCAGACGCTGGCCGACTTCACCAGGCAGGCCAGCGCGAGGAACCAGCAGAAGAACACCGGGTCGAAGTGGCGCACCAGGTCGAGCTTGATGCCGACGATCGCGAAGTAGACCGGCACGAAGAAGCCGAGGGAGACTTGGCGCAGCGTCTCCTGGGACCGCTCCGCCCCGGCCCCGGACGCGCCCGCCACGCACATGCCCGCCACGAGGGCGCCGAAGATCGGGTCGATGCCGAGCCCGGCACAGGCCGCGCACAGCAGGAAGACGACGACCAGCCGGAACGCGAGGGGGCTGCGCCGCTCCAGGACGTTGGCCCGGGACCGCGACAGCCGCGCGAAGAGCCCCGGCCCGAGCCACAGGGACAGCGCGAGGAACAGCAGGGGCACGACGGTGAAGTAGGCGACGGTCGGCGCCAGTTCGCCGGAGCCGTACGACGCCCACAGCCCGTAGGCGTCGGCGCCGCGGGCCTGGGCCATGCCGAGGACGATGGCGAGGACGACGTAGAGCAGGATGTCCTCGACCACGGCGACGGCCAGGACGATCCGGGCGAACAGGGTCCGCAGGATGCCGAGGTCCAGCATGATGCGCGAGATGACGGGCACGCTGGTGACCGCGACGGCCATGCCGAAGACCAGCGCGAGGGCGGCGGGCGAGCCGTTGGGGCCGGACAGGCCGTCGGTGCGCACCGCGGAGGCGACGGCCAGTCCGAAGGCGAAGGGCAGAGCGAGACCGGAGACGGCCGCGTAGGTGATGGTGCGCCGCCCCCCGGCCCGGCGCCGGGCGCGCAGCTCGGTGCCGGTCAGGTACACCAGCAGCAGCATGCCGATCTGGTAGAAGGCGCCCAGCACGGACGAGGTGGCGCCCCCGGACGGGAACAGCCAGTGCCAGGCCCCCGGGGCGAACTCGCCGAGCACCGTGGGGCCGAGCACCAGGCCGCCCGCGATCTCGCCGATGACCTGGGGCTGGCGCATGAGCGCGAACAGATGGCCGCCGAGATGCGCGGCGGTGAGCAGGACGATGAGCGCGAGGAGGAGATGGGCGACCTCAGCGGCTTCGAGGGACACGGCTCCTCCTTCCTTCCGGGTGCGCACAGGCGGGTGCTGATACCACGGGTGTCCCTTCTGTCGGTCGTGCTTATACGGAGACCACACAGTCGTCGGAGCAGCCGGCGCCCGCGACGCTGACGATCCCGGTCCTGCCGTCGCCGAAGAAGCGCGCGAACAGGCCCGCGGGACGACCGCCGAACAGCAGCGGCCCGAACACCGGCGCCACCTCGGTGTCGTACGGCTCGTCGACCCCGTCGGCCACCACGGCGAGCCGGCAGGTGCGCGGCGCCACGAAGTCCTGCACCACGCTGGTGCCGGTCTCCGCGGCCGCGGTCACCGCCGCCGCCCACTCGGCCTGGTCCGTCTGCCGGCCGATGACGACCTGCCGGCCGCTCATGCCGATGCCCTCCTTGAGCACCAGCGACTCCCGGTGGCGGACGGCGAACTCCACCAGGTCGACCTTGCGTTCACCCCGCGTCGTCCACCGGTGGGACAGGACCCGGGTCCACGGCAGATAGGTGTCGACGAGGGCGCGTTCGGCCGCGCTCATCCACGGGCGGCCCTCCGACAGCAGGCCCATGGTCAGCTTGCTGGACAGGAAGGTGGACGTCTGGGTGCCCACCAGGAGGCAGCCGTGGTCCAGCGCGGTCTGCACCGGGGCGGTGTCGACGCCGAGTTCGGCCCAGTCCGGGATGGTGAAGTCCCGCAGCCCCACCAAGTGACGCAGGCCGGGCGGGCAGTCCCAGGCCTCGTGCAGGTCCTCGGGTTCGAAGAAGCGCGCCAGCAGACCGTGGCTGTTGAAGTGGTCGACCTGCATGTCGAAGTACCGGGTGAGGCCCCCCTGGTCGAGGGCGCTGCCCACCATCGCCACCCGGGGCGGCACCCCGAGCTCCGCGCAGAGCCGGCGGAACATCTCGGTGCGCACCGCGAACGGGTCCTGGTAGCCGAACGGCACTTGCCCGCGGGCGTCGGTGTAGAGCCGCCGCCAGACCTCCATACGGCAGTGGAACTCCACGGGCCCGCCCAGCGCGCCGCTGACGTTGAACTCCAGGAACCGCGGGCCGTCCGGACCGATCACGATGTCGGGGCGGGCCACGCAGTCCGCGTACCGCTCCTCGGTGAACTGGTCGGCCAGGAAGAGCTGCCGCTCGCTCTCCGGCATGCGGTACGCCGCCAGCCGCCCCTCGGTGGTGGCCGCGCTCTCCAGGGCGGTACGGCGCACCAGGTCGAGCAGGGCCCGCGAGACGCGGAACAGCTCGGCGTACGACGCGGCCGGCAACGCGATCGGCGCGGCGGGCAGATGCGTCTGGTACCAGTAGCCCGTGTCCCGTATCTCGTGCCGCAGCATGTCGCGGAGCGTCGCCGCACCGGCCGCGGGCGCCAGCCGGTGCCGGCCGAACCACGGGTGGCCCGTCGCCGGCGAGGGGGCCGCCTCCAGGAGCACGGTCATGCGTCTTCCTCTCTTTTCCCACTTCTGATCACGCGCCGCGGCGCACCGCTAGGGTGTGCGCGGTGCCTCGGCACATCCGGCGCCCGCAAGCCGTAAACGCACACGGGAGAAGGTTGTATGACACTGCGTCAGGTAGGCGACAACGAGTACGTCGAGGAACACGGCGGCGACTACGAGGACTTCGAGCCGGGGATGGTGATCAGGCACTGGCCCGGCCGGACCATCACCGAGTCGGACAACACCTGGCTGACGCTGCTGACGATGAACCAGCATCCGCTGCACTTCGACAAGGCCTACGGTGAAGGCGCCGAGTACGGACGGGTGCTGGTGAACAGCGGCATCACGATCTGTCTGATCAGCGGCATGACGGTGCAGGCGCTGTCCGCGCGGGCCGTGGCCAACCTCGGCTGGGACCGGGTCCGGCTGAAGGACCCGGTGTACGTGGGCGACACCCTGTACGCGACGAGCCGGATCCTGGACAAGCGGCTCTCCAAGTCCCGGCCGGGACAGGGCATCGTCACCGTCGAGACGACCGGCACGAAGTCCACCGGGGAGACCGTCATCGTCTTCGAGCGGTCCTTCATGGTCCGCTGCCGCGAGACGGCCTGACGACACCGCCGGACAGGTCACGGTGCGGTGCCCGCGCACAGGGCGGCCGCGGCGGCCGTGTCCTCGATGGCCAGCCCCACCCCGCGGAACACCGAGGTACGGCCGTCCACCACGGCCGTACCGCCGGCCAGTTCGCCCAGCTCGCACAGGGCCTCCGGGCCGATCAGCCCCCCGGCCAGCGCGGCCCGCACCTCGCCGGCCTCCGCGCGCGCGGCCTGCCGTTCCTCCACGACGACGAGCGCGTGGGCGAGCAGCGCCGGATCCACCTCCAGGGCGTCCTCGTGGGTGCCGCCGATCACGTTGAGATGCGCGCCCGGACTCACCCAGCCGGCCTCGACCAGCGGTTCGCGGGCGGCGGTCGACGTCGTCGTGCAGATGACGGCGGCATCGGTGACGGCCTGCTTCACCGTGTCGCACACGGTGACCCGGAGCGTGCCGCCGGAGGTGTCCCGGACCCACTGGGCGAACCGCTCGGTGCGTTCCGGGGTGCGGGAGAACACCCGGACCGTGCGGACCGGGCGCACCGCGGACACGGCCCGCACCAGCGCGCGGGCCTGCACACCGGCGCCGAGCACGGCCAGGTCGGCGGCGTCCTCGGGGGCGCACAGCCGGGTGGCCAGCGCGGCGACCGCGCCGGTGCGGACGGCGGTCAGCTCGGCGCCGTCCAGGAGCGCGGTGACACGGCCGGTCGCCAGCTCGGTGACGGCGACGACACCGTGGATCAGCGGCAGGCCGCGGCCCGGGTTGTCCGGCGTCAGCGTGGTGATCTTGACGCTGCCCACGCCGTGCCGCTCCCACACGGAGGTCGCCGTCAGCAGTTCCCCTCCGCTCGCGTGCGGGACGACCGTGCGCGGGGGAGAGGAGGTGCGCCCGGCGGACAGGTCGGCGAAGGCCTCGGCGAGGGCGTCGACCACCCGCAGCAGCCGCTCGGTGCCGGTCATGTCCTCGGCCGCGAGGAACACCGGGGCGGTGTGGCCGGCCGCGGTGAGCACCGGCCCGGAGTCACCCGTCCGGAAGGACGCCGGCCCGCTCATGCGACCGCCTCCCGGGCGCGCAGCTCCGCGACCACGTCACCGATCATGTCCTCCTGCCCGGCGATGGCCTGCCGTCTGCCGAGTTCGAAGAACACGTCCCGGGGATCGACGCCCGCCCGTCGGGCCTGTTCCAGCACTTGGTGCTTGAACCCGGAGAAGACCCCGGCGAGCCCGCTGACGATGCTCAGCGAACCGGTGACCGGGGGTGCCGGCATGAGGCTGCGCTCGGCGAACTCGGCGGCGTCCAGCAGCGCGTACAGGTCGATGCCGGTGGCGAACCCGGTGCGCTCCAGCACCGGCACCAGCACCTCCAGCTGGGTGTTGCCCGCGCCCGCGCCGAAGCCGCGGGCACAGCCGTCGATGATGCCGGCGCCCGCCCGCGCGGCCGCGACCGAGTTCGCCACGGCCATGCCGAGGTTGTTGTGCCCGTGGAAGATCACCGGCACGTCGACGGCGGCCCGGATGGCGCCGACGCGCTCGCCGACGTCGTCGGGCAGGAAGTGCCCGGCGGAGTCCATGATGCCGACCGCGCGGGCCCCGTAGCCGACCGCGCGGGCCGCGTTCTCGGCGAGTTCGGCGGGGGAGGCCATGTGGCTCATCATCAGGACGCAGTGGGCCTCGGCGCCCTGCTCGGCGAGGAAGCCCAAGTGCCGCTCGGCAAGCGAGCTTTCGGTGCAGTGCACGCCGACCCGCACCACGTCGGCACCGTGCTTCAGGGCCCGGCGCAGATCGTCGGAGGTGCCCCAGCCGGGCAGCAGGAACACCGCCATCCGGCTGTGCCGCAGGGCCTCGCGCACGGTGGACAGCATCAGGTCGTCGGGCACGGCGGCGCGCCCGACCTGGAGGGAGGAGGCGCCGAGACCGTTGCCGTGCCCCACCTCCACCACCGGGACGCCCGCGGCGTCGGCGGCCTCCGCGTAGCCGCGCAGCGCGTCCACGCCGAGCTGGTGGCGCACCGCGTGCTGGCCGTCGCGCAAGGTGGGGTCGTGGATCACCACGGTGTTCACCGGCTCACCCCCTGCTGGGCGGCCGGGGCGAGCCGGGCCGCGTGCTGCTCGGCGACCAGGACCGCGGCCGCGTCGATGATGTCCAGGTTTCCCGCGTAGGCGGGCAACACGTCGCTGTGGGCCGCGACTTCGAGGGAGACGACGATCAGCTCGCCGCGCACGTCACAGCCGAGGACCCGGTAGCCGGGCGCGAACTCCCGTACCCGCTCGGCGGCTTCGTCCACCACGGCCCGTACCGCCTCGACGTGGGCCCCGGGCGCCAGCGCGTGCACGGTGGTGCGGAAGGCCGCGGGCGGCACGGCCGGGCTGATGTTGAGGATCGCCTTGGTGGCGCCCACGCCGGTGAAGGCGGTCAGCGCCTGCTGGGTCGTGGCCACGTACTCGTCCAGGTTGAGCCGGGTGGCCCGGCCCGCGACGCCGCTGGCGACGGTCGAGACGACCTCGAAGTAGCGCACGTCGAACCGGTCGGCGAGGGCGTGCGCGACCGGGATCGAGGCCTGGCCGCCGCAGCTGATCAGGCTGACGTTGCCCTCGGGCGGCGCGTGCACGCCGGTCACGGTCGGCACCACCATCCGCCCGGTCTTGCTCGGGGTCAGATCGATCAGCAGCGTGTCGGAGTCCCGCAGGAGCCGCCAGTGTTCGGCGTGCGCCCGCGCGTTGGTGGCGTCGAAGACCACGTCGAAGGGGCGGGGCGCGGCGAGGATCGCGCCGATGCCGTCCGCGCTGGTCGGACAGCCGAGTTCGGCGGCCCGTCGCAGCCCCGCCGACTCCGGGTCGCGGCCGGCCACCAGGGCGCAGTCCAGCACGGCCGAGCGGCGGATCTTGGAGACCAGGTCCTGGCCGATGGCGCCGGTGCCGATGACGGCGACGGAGATCGCCGGGACGGTGCGCACGGTCCTGTCGTCGGTGACGCTCATCGCGCGGCCCCCGAATCCGCGGCCCCCGAATCCGCCGCCTCCGAGTCCGCCGCCTCCGAGTCCGCCGCCTCCGAGTCCACCGCCTCCGCGGTGCCCGCGTCCGCGAGGTCCGCACCCTGCCGGGCGAACCGCGCGGTCCACGCGTCGCCGCGTGCCACCGTCATCCGCGCCCTGCGGGCGAACGGCGGCCCGACCATGGCGCCGTCCAGCAGCGCCACACCTCCGTCCGCCGCCCGTACGGCCTCGGTGACCCGGCGCGCGTGCCGCAGTTCCTCCGTGTCCGGCCGCAACGCCTGGTTGATGGTGGTGAGTTCGGCCGGGTGTATCGCGACCTTGCCGTGGAAGCCCAGCTCGCGTATCCGCTCGATCTCCTCGGCCAGCACCCACGGCGCGTCGAGCCGGAAGTTGGCGGTGTCGACGCAGGCCGTGCCGTACCGCGCGCAGGCCAGGGCCATCGCCTGGCGGACGGCGAGCAGGCCGGCCCAGGTGATCTCGACGCCCAGGGCGGCGGACAGGTCGGCCGAGCCGAGGATCAGCCCGTCGGCGGCCTCGGCGATGCCGTCCACGGCGCCGACGCCGGCCGGGGTCTCCACCGTCACGTAGATCTCCGGGTGCGCCCCGGCCGTGGCGAGGGTGTCCCGCAGCAGCCGTACCTCGACCGGGGAGTCCACCATGGTCATCACGACGATGCCGGGGCGCACCGGCGACTCGGCGAGCATCAGCAGGTCGTGCACGGCGTCCAGGGTGCCCAGCGGATTGATCCGTACCCCGGTGTTGGCCGGGGCCGGCGCCTTCTCCAGCGCCGCCCGGCACACCGCGCGCGCCGCCGCCTTCGCGGGCGGCGGAACGGCGTCCTCCAGGTCGATCACGTGCACGTCGGCGTCGTACGACCACGCCTTGACGACCAGGTCGAGGGAGAGCGCGGGCGTGTACAGGATGCTGCGCGGCAGCGCCCGGGTGGCGTCCGTCATCGGATCGCCTCCCCGGGCGCGGGTATCGCGGCCGAGGCGCCGACCTCGGTGAGGACCGCGCACAGCTTCCGGATCTGCTCCTCGGTCTGGCCCGCGCGCATCATCACGCGCAGGCCCGCCGTGCCGCGGGCGACGATCGGGAAGAACACCGGGGAGACGTAGAACCCGGCCTCGAAGACCCGCCGCCCGGCTTCGATCACCGTCTCGTCGCTCATCGGCACCAGCCGGATCGGATAGGTGCTTCCGGTCTGTTCGGTGTGCACGAGGGAGTCGAAGAGTTCGATGTTGCGGTACAACGCGTTCTGCCGGGTGGTCAGTTCGGGAGTGCGGTGGATCTCGGCGGAGGCGAGGCCCGCGCCGACCGCCGCCGTGTTCAGCAGCTGCGAGTAGTTCAGGGCGCCGCCGAAGCGTTCGATGATCCGCAGCGTCTCCTTCTCGTACCCGTCGAGCACGATGGCCGCGCCGCTGGTGCCGAACGCCTTGTTCAGGGTGACCACCACGATGGTGCGCTCGTCCAGCACCGGGCTGTGCGTGCGCACGTAGCCGACGCCGCGCTCGCCGTAGGCCGACAGCGAGTGGGAGTCGTCGTAGTAGACCAACAGGCCGTATTTGTCCTGGAGTTCGGCGAGTTCCTTGACCGGCGCGTAGCCGCCCAGGCTGTCGCTGCCGTCGCAGACGTAGGCGACGCGCGCGTACTTCCTGCACGCGTCCTCGATGAAGTCGAGGTCGTGGTGGGGCGAGGTGACGACCTCGGTCTCGTCCGCGCAGACCGGCTTGAGGTTCGACATCGAGATATGGGCGTTCTTGTCGAAGATCATCAACGGCCGGGTGCCGTTGCCCAGATGACCGGAGGCGATCAGCGGCAGCAGCCCGAACGTGGCCGTGCTGGCCGCGATGGAGCACACCACGTGCGCGCCGAACAGCTCGCCGAGGGAGTCCTCCAGCTCCAGCATCGCCGGGATCTGCACCCGGCTGCGGGCGATGCAGTGGTCCAGGACGCCGTAGCGGCGCAGCGCGTCGAGGCCGCCCTCGATCACCTTCGGGTGGGAGTCCAGGTCGAGGTAGGAACAGCAGCTGAAGTTGACGAACTCATGGCCGTCCGCCACGAATTCGTGTCCCTCGGTGGTCCGCAGCACACCGGAGTCCAGCCCGGCCACGATGCCCGCCAGGCCGTTGCGCTCCGACATGTCCCAGAACTCGTTGCCGATGCCGATGAGTTTGTCGTTGTTGCGGTACCGGTGGGTGGGGGTGATGGTGATGCGCTCGGTCATGACGCCGCCTGTGCCGGTTCGTAGTTGTAGACGCCCTTGAGCTTGCGGAAGACCGCGGTGTAGACCGCCACCCCGAGCACGTACGGCCGGCGCAGGATCTTCGGGTCGCGCAGCCAGAAGTTCACGTTGATGTTCATCTCGTCCAGCGACTCCGCCTGGTGCCACCAGCCCAGCGGCAGATACAGCATCTGCCCCGGCTCCAGGATGACCTCACGGCGCTGGGCGAGCTTGGCCACGAGCTTCGGGTAACGCGCCCGGTCCACGTCGTCGAAGTCGAAGACCCGCGACTTGTCGCCGAATCCCTTCTTCAGCGAGCGCGGGTAGTACGCGCGAAAGCCCGGCGGCGCCATGACGAACCGTTTGCGGCCCTCCAGGGCGACGTTGAAGTTCTCCAGCTCGTCGAAGTGGCTCTGGGTGAACACCCCGCGGTGGCTGATCCACAGGTTCGCCGCGTTGAGGGCCCGCCGGTAGTCGAACAGCTTCCCGGCGTCGAAGCCGAGGATCGTGTTGACGTCGGCCGGCCGGTTGCGGATGTTGGACACGACGCGGTTCCAGGTGCTCGCGTCGTTCTGGTACGTGTCGTCGGCGAAGAACTCGGCGAGCCGGATCTCCCTGGTCGTCCAGCGCTCGGAGTTCTGCTTGTCGCTGGGCTCGGTGAACAGGGTCACCGGGAGCTGCCCGAGCAGCTCGGCCACCCCCTCCCGGCCCATGCCCTTCGTGCCGCCCGGCAGGGTGATCACCACGGGGACGTCCGCCCGGATCAGGGCGTCCCGTCCGAAGGCCATGAACTCCTCGAACGACAGCCGGGGCACGGGCAGACCGCCGAGGCCGCTCTTCGCTTGGACCGGCTCGCTTGCGTCCACAACTCTTCCCTCTCCGCTCATTGTTCCTGCACCGCCCATTCCGAAGCCGGTTCCACCGCCGGCCGCTCACCGCGCAGCGCCGGCTGCCCCGACAGGGCCAGCACCAGGGCGAAGAGCCCGCCGCCGACCCCCGCCCAGGCCCCCGCGGCGGAGCCGAAGGCGTCGGCCAGCCGCCCGCCCGCCGCCGTGCCCGTGGCGATGCTGAGGGCACCGGCACTGGTGAGCCACGAGAACCCCTCGGACAACGCGCCCTTGGGGCAGACCGATTCGAGCAGCGTGCTGCCCGCGATCAGCCCCGGCGAGATCGCCACGCCCGCGAGGACGGCGAGGAAGCCCATCACCAGGGAGGAGGGCGCGAAGGCCAGGGGGAGCACGCCCAGCGTGAGCACACCGCACGTGACCGTCAGCAGCCGGGCCTGGGACAGCCGCCAGTTGACGGCACCGTAGACGGCGCCCGCGATCAGGCTGCCCACCGAGATCAGGGCCAGGAAGACACCGCCGAGCCCGGGCGCGTGCTGCTCCTTGGCGAACGCGATCATCGTGACGTCGACCGCGCCGAACTGGAAGCCCATCCCGGCGTAGCAGAGCATCAGGATCCACACGCCGGGCACCTTGATGGCGCGTTCGGTGCCGCGTCCCGCCGCTCCCTGCGGGGCCGGCTCGGAGCGCCGGTGCAGCGCGACCGCGACGGAGCCGGCGAGCGTCAGCAGCCCGCAGGCGACCAGACCGGCGGCCGGGTGCACGGCCGACGCCAGCACGGTGACCACGAGCGGCCCGAGCAGGAAGATCGTGTCGTCCAGGATGGACTCCATGGCGTACGCCGTGCGCAGCACGTCCGCCTCGACCATCGCCGCCCACCGCGCGCGCATGAAGGAGGTGAACGACACCGAGGTGCAGCCGGTGGCCACCGCCGCCAGGATCATCAGCACCAGCGGGGCCTTCAGCGTGATGGCGAGGAAGAGGAGCGTCATGCCCGCGACATGCGTCGTGCCCGCGCTCAGCAGCACCCGCCGCTGGCTGATCCGGTCGGCCGTCCGCCCGAGCAGCGGGCTGACCACGCCCTGGGCGAGCAGCATGGCCGCGGCCACGGTTCCTGCCTCGGCCATGGACCCCGTCCTCGCGGAGACGAGCATCAGGATGCTGATGGACCGCATGGCGATCGGCGCCCGGCCGACCACGCCCCACAGCGCCAGTGGCGCGGCCCCGGGTAACCGGAGCAGTCTCAGATAGGAACCGAACCCCGAATGCGACCCCGAAACCGCTGCGGACACAGCACTCCTGTCGGCATGAAATAGGCCATGTAGAAAGAGCTGGCAAATCCGGGCCGGAAACTCGGTTCCGCCGCATGCCGGGAAACTATTCGCTTGCCCGCCGACCGTGCCGATCTGGTGCGCCCCCGCCCGCTGCCGTGCCGTGGTGATAGTAGGTTGATCAACGCGGAGTGTCAACGGCCTATATTCGTGGCATGAGTTGGGAAATGTGGCTCCAGTGCCGAGACACGGACGCGGCCGCTGAGGACTTCCTGTGCGACGGTGATTTATTTCCCCATACGATGACTGGCGACCGCAGGTGAACGGGCGGTCCCGACCGATTCGATGCAGGAGGAAAACGTGACCGAGCGGACGTCCGACGGCCCAGTCAAACAGCGGAAGAACGGCCTCGACCGCGGCATCAGCGATGAACTCGCCGCGAACATGAAGCAGGGCTGGGCCGACACCGAGCGCGAGGACCTCAAGCCGATAGCGCAGGCCGACCACACCGCCCGCCGCCGCGCCGCGCTCTCCGCCCGCTTCCCCGGCGAGCGCCTGGTGATCCCGGCCGGCCGGCTCAAGACCCGGGCCAACGACACCTACTACCGCTTCCGGCCCTCCTCCGACTACGCCTATCTGACCGGCGACCAGACCGAGAACGGCGTGCTGGTCCTGGAGCCCCTCGCGGACGGCGGCCACACGGCGACCGCCTATCTGCTGCCCCGCTCCGACCGCGAGAACGGGGAGTTCTGGCTCTCCGACCGCGGCGAACTGTGGGACGGCCGCCGCAACAGCCTCACCGAGAACGCCCGGCTCCTCGGCCTGCCCTGCGCCGACGTCCGCACCCTGCCGGACGCGCTGCGCGAGACCACCGGCCCGGTCCGGGTGCTGCGCGGCCACGACACGGTGATCGAGGAGGCCCTCACCGACAAGGTGACGGCCGAACGCGACGGGGAACTGCGGGTGTTCCTCTCCGAGATGCGCCGGATCAAGGACGACTTCGAGATCGCCGACCTGCGCTTCGCCTGCGAGGCGACCGCCCGCGGTTTCGAGGACGTCGTCCGGGTGCTCGACCGGGCGCAGGCCACCTCGGAGCGCTACATCGAGGGCACCTTCTTCCTGCGCGCCCGGGTCGAGGGCAACGACGTCGGCTACGCCTCGATCTGCGCGTCCGGCCCGCACGCCACCACCATCCACTGGGTGCGCAACGACGGCCCGGTCCGCCCCGGCGACCTGCTCCTCCTCGACGCCGGCGTGGAGACCCGCAACCTCTACACGGCCGACATCACCCGCACCCTGCCGGTCAGCGGCCGCTTCACCCCGCTCCAGCGCACGATCTACGACGCGGTGTACGAGGCCCAGGAGGCCGGCATCGCCGCCGTGCGGCCCGGCGCCGGATACCGCGACTACCACCGGGCGGCACAGCGGGTGCTCGCCGAACACCTCGTCTCCTGGGGCCTGTTGGGCGACCTCTCGGTGGACAAGGTGCTCGAACTCGGGCTCCAGCGCCGCTGGACGATGCACGGCACCGGGCACATGCTCGGCATCGACGTCCACGACTGCGCCGCGGCCCGCACCGAGATGTACGTCGACGGCACGCTGGAGCCCGGCATGGTGCTCACCGTCGAGCCGGGCCTCTACTTCCAGGCCGACGACCTGACCGTGCCCGAGGAGTACCGGGGCATCGGCGTGCGCATCGAGGACGACATCCTCGTCACCGAGTCGGGCAACGAGAACCTGTCGCTCGCGCTGCCGCGCCGGTCGGAGGAGGTCGAGGCCTGGATGGCGGGACTCGGCGGCTGAGTCGGGCGACGCCGGTGCCCCGCGCCCGGCGGTGCGGACGCGGGTGCCCGGCCCCTGCCGGAGCCCCTGCGCGGCCCGCCGCCACCGCCCCCGGGCGAGCGGCTCACCGGCACCCGTGCGGGCCGGCTGGTCGCAGGGGCGCGTACCGCCGGGGCGCGGACGGTACGCCGGTCGACCGCCGGAATCCGGGCGACGGGCCTCCGCGCCACGCACCGGTCGGTCATCGGGGTGGCTCGTGGCGCGTACCGGTTGGTCACCGGGGTGGCCCGTGCCACGCTGCGGCCGGTCATCGGGGCGGCCCGTGCCACGCTTCGGTCGGTCGTCGGTCCGGCCCGTGCCCTGCACCGGTCGGACCGGCGTCGTGGTGTCAGCGGGGTCGCGCATAGAAGGCCGCCAGCAGGCGTGGTGTCTGATGTCGGTAGATGTCGGCGAGGCGGGCCGAGGGGAGACCGGACTCGCGCAGGGCGGTGACGAGGCGGGCGGCGAGCAGGGAGTTGCCGCCGACGTCGAAGAAGTTCTCGTCCAGGCCCGCCTCCAGGCCCGTCGCCCGGTCCCAGCAGGCCAGCACCAGGGCCTGGGTGTCGTCCACCGGCTCCTCGGTCCGGCCGTGCCGGGGGGCGGGGAGGGCCGCCACGTCGAGCTTGCCGTTGGCGGTGAGCGGCATGGCGGGCAACGGGGTCAGCGTGGCCGGGAGCATGTAGTCGGGCAGGGTCTCCGCCAGCCCCCGCCGGATCCGCCCGGCGTCCCAGGGGCCCGCGTCCGGGGCGGGCACGACGTAGGCGTCCAGCCGGTCGCACGCGGGGTCCTCCGGTACCGGCCGGCAGACCACCACGGCGGCGGCGAGGACCTCCGGCCGCGCCAGCAGCACGGCGCGGATCTCGCCCAGTTCGATCCGGTGCCCCCGGAGTTTGACCTGCTGGTCGAGGCGGCCGAGGTGTTCCAGGGACCCGTCGGGCAGCATGCGCCCCCGGTCACCGCTGAGATAGATCCGCTCCCCGCTCGCCGGGTCGGCGACGAAGCGCCGGGCGGTCAGCTCCGCGCGGTCGACGTACCCGAGGGCGACACCGGCCCCGCCCACCGCGATCTCGCCCGACGCGCCCGGGGGCAACGGCCGCCGACGGGCGTCGACCACTCGGACGGACCAGCCGGGCAGCGCGGGCCCGACCGACCGGGAGGCGGCGGCCACCAGCTCCACGGTGATCTCCTGCGCCGTCACATGGACGGTGGTCTCCGTGATGCCGTACATGTTCACCAGCCGGCACTCGTCGGCCGGATGCACCGCGAGCCAGCGTCCCAGGCCCGCGGTGTCGAGGGTCTCGCCGCCGAACACGACCAGCCGCAGCCGCAGTGCGGTGCGCTCACGGCATTCCAGTTCCACCAGCCGCATGAAGCTGGAGGGCGTCTGGTTCAGCACCGTCACCCGCTGCTCGGCCAGTAGCGCGCGGAACTCCTCGGGTGCGCGCCGCACGGACTCGGGCACGACGACCAGCCGGCCGCCCGTGAGCAGGCAGCCCCAGATCTCCCACACGGAGAAGTCGAAGGCCACGGAGTGGAACCAGGTCCACACGTCCCCGGGGCCGAACCCGAAGGACGGGGCGGTCGCCGCCACCAGGCTGAGCACGCTCCGGTGCGCGACCTCGACGCCCTTGGGCCGGCCGGTCGAGCCGGAGGTGAAGATGACGTACGCCGGATCCCCGGCGCCGCCGGCCGACACCCGCGGCGCGGTGGCCGGGGCGTCCCCGAGCCGGCGGGCGGTGAGCGCGGGCAGGCCGAGGCGTCGTACCCGCTCGGTGTCCTCGGTGACGACGAGGGCCAGGCCGCAGTCCGCCGCCATGAACGCGAGCCGCTCGTCGGGCACGTGCGGGTCCATGGGGACGTAGGCCGCGCCGGACTTGAGAACGGCCAGCAGGGCGGCGACGGTCGCCGCCGAGCGGTCCAGGAGCACCCCGACCCGGCTGCCGCGCACCACCCCGGCCGCGCGCAGCCGGCCGCTGATCTCGTCGGCCCACTCCTCCAGTTCCCGGTAGCGCAGGCGCGTGCCGGGGTCCGTCACCGCCACGGCGTCGGGGGTGCGGCGGGCCTGTGCGGCGAAGGCGGCGGGGATGCTCTCCGGCAGGTCCGCGGAAAGCTCCGGTCCCCGGCCCAGCGCGACGGACTCCCGCTCGGCTTCCGGCCCTTGGAGCGGGACGTCGGCGAGTGTCCGGTGCTGCCAGGCGGGGTCCGTGAGCAGCTCCCGCAGATGGCGCACGCCGACGCCGAGCCGCTCCGCCAGCCACCCTGGCACGTCACCCGGGCCCGCGGTCACCGCGGTCCGGCCGCCGCCCGGGTCCCGGGTCACGACGAGGGACGGGTGTCCGGCGTCGTCCTCCGCGGCCTCCACGAGGAGCCGGGCGGGGACGTCCGTACCGGCCGGCGCGGTGACCTTCTCGTACGTCCGCAGCAGGGCTTCCCGGTACGCGCCGACGGTGGTCCCTTCCGCCACCCGCACGTCCACCGCCTGGTAGTCGCCGAGGCTCACCCGGACCTCGGTGTCCCGTTGTCCGGCGAAGCGGGAGACCGCGAGCACGGCGGCCGCCAGTAAGTCCTGTGGTGGATCGACAGGGGTACCGGTCCCGGCGTCCGACGACCGCTGTGCACGCATCCGCTTCAACTCCCGAGGTTCTTGAGGATCGTGTCGCCCGCGCGGTGGATCCGCGGTGCGTGGCTCAGGCGATGCCGCCGAGTACCTTCTCCATCCGGGCCATCAGCGGGCCCCACTGCTCGGTCAGGTACATATGGCCGCCGGGCAGTTCGAAGCCGTCGAACCGGGCGGTGGTGAACTCCCGCCAGCGGGCCGCCGCTTCGGTGCTCACGAGGGCGTCCCGCTCGCCGCGCACGGTGACGACGGAGCACGCGGCGAGGGGGCCGGCGGGGGGTTCGTACGTCTCGTGGGCGGTCACGTCCGCGCGCAGGGCGGGCAGGATCAGCTCGCGCAGCTCGGGATCCTCGGGGATGGACCGCGGCTCGCCGGCGTTCACGCCGACCTGGTGCAGGAGTTCCTCGTCGGGCAGGCCGGCCGCGCGGGTCCAGGGGATCTCGCCGGGAGCGGCGGAACCACTGGCGAACAGCACCAACTCCCTGGATCCGTCCTCAATTTCGAGGAGCCGGGCCAGTTCGTGGGCGACGATCGCGCCGAAGCAGTGGCCGAACAGGGTGATCCGGCGCCGCCCGGCCACCGCCGCGCTCACGGCGGGAAGTACGGCGCGGGCGAGCCGCGGAACGGTGTCTTCGGGCTCTTCGAACAGCAGCTTCTCCTTTCCCGGGAGATCGACCGGCACCACGTCGAAGACGGACGAGGCGCCGTTCCAGGGGGCGAAGAAACTGGGGCCGCCGCCGGCCGGCGGAAAGCAGAGCAGGATGTCCGAACGGGAACCGTCCATGCGTGATCAACCTTCCGAAGGGCTGAACGTGTCGAGGTAGAGGCGCAATTCGGCTTTCAGCGCGGCGATGATGTTCTCCTCGCGACGGAATCCGTGCCCTTCTCCCTCGAATAGGAGATGGGTGTGCACCAGTTCCGGATTCTTGACGCGCGCCAGGAAGCGATCACACTGGGCCGCCGGGCAGACCGGGTCCTCGGCCCCGTGGAAGAGCGCGAAGGGCGTGGTGACGCGCTCGGCGTGATGGATCGGGGACCGCTCGGCGAAGCGTTCCGGCACTTCGTCCGGGCGGCCGATCAGCCCCTCCACGTAACGCGATTCGAAGTCGTGCGTCTCACCCGTGACCGTGGCCGCCGCGTCGAGCAGCGGATAGTAGATCGCCGCACAGGCGTAGCGGCCCTCGGCGAGCGGGGAGGCGAGGGACGCCGCGGCGGTCCAGCCCCCGGCGCTGCCGCCGCGGATCGCCACCCGCGCGGGGTCGGCCAGCCCCTCCGCAACGAGCGCCGAGACGACATCGGCGCAGTCCTGGACGTCCCCGACTCCCCACTGGTCGCGCAGCCGTTCGCGGTAGGCGCGGCCGTATCCGGTGGAGCCGCTGTAGTCGACGACCGCGACGCCGATGCCCCGCGAGGCGAAGTAGGCGATCTGGAGATCGAGGGCCTGCGGCGTCCGGGCGGTCGGGCCGCCGTGCACCCACACGACGAAGGGCGCCTTCTCGCCCTCGGGGCCGGTGAAGTCCGGGTTGCGGGGGCGGTAGAGGCACGCCTGGATGTCGCGTCCGTCCGCGCCCTCGAAGGTGCGCGGCTCGGGCAGCGGGCAGTAGGCCGGGTCGGGCCCGCCGCCGTGGGCGCCGGCGAGCACCTTCGTGGCCAGGGTGCGGGCGGAGGTCTCCACGACCTCGTAGCCGGAGGCCGGCCCCGCCGCCACGCCCACGACGCGGTCCCCGCGCACCGCGAGCGTCGGCGCCCACTCGGTCCACGGGCCCGCCACGTCCGTCAGCGTGCCCGTGCCGGGGTCGAGGATGCCGAGGGTGAGCCGGCCGTGCCCGTGCAGCACGGCGATCCGCCCGTCGGGCAGCACCCGGAACCACTCCATGCCCACCTGCCACATCGCCCCGGCGAACTCCTCGCGCCTCGGGCACAGGTTGACCGCACGTCCCGTGGCGGCGTCCACGCGGTACGGGTTCCACCAGCCGCTGCGGTCGGTGGTGACGATCAGTTCGCCGGCGGTGTACCACTCGACCTGGGCGATGGACTCGCGGGTCGCGGCGGCTTTGCCCTCCGGGCCGGCCGCCGCCGGGTCCGCCGAGGTGATCGGCAGCGTCCGTCGCTCACGCAGCGCCCCGCCGGCATCGACGCGCGCGAGGTGCAACTCCGTGTGGTCCCAGGGCATGTCGGGGTGATCCCAGGACAGCCACGCCGCCCGCTCGCCGTCCGGCGACAGCACCACGCCCGTGACGAACCGCGGCCCGTCGTCGGTCAGTTCCCTGATCCGGCCGCGGTCCCCGGCGGCGGAGCCGTCCAGCGGCACGGCCGCCAGGACGCGGCGGACGTCGCCGGGGTGCGGGCCCGTGTGCTCCTCCAGCACGCACCACACCTCGGCCCCGCCGGGCCGGACCCGGGGCGCGCACCAGCGCAGTCGGCGTCCGTCGCCCGCGGCGGCCGGTGGGGTCAGCGGCCGGGGAGCCCCGTCGCCTGCCGGGGCGTACGCGTACAGCCGCTGGTCCGCGTGATGGGTGAACACGACGAGCGGGTCCCCGGCCGCCCGTTCATGGCAGGTCCAGGGCCGGCCGCCGTACTCGTGCACGCTGTTGCGGACGCTCCAGGGCGCGGGGAGCACGTCCCGCTGACGTCCGTCGCGCAGGGACACCAGGGCCTGCCGGCCGCCCTCGCTCGGACGCAGCTCGGTCCACCACACCTCGTCCCCGACGCAGTCGAGCCATTCGGCCCGGCCGGGGTGCGAGGCGGCCGCCTCCTCGGTGACGGGGGAGGCCCAGGTCCCGTAGGGGGCCGGGCGCGGGGGGCGGATCATGGTGAACCCTTCGTCGGCGGTCGCGAAGTCAGCCTTCGAACCAGATGGCGCTGCGGTCATGGAATTCCTGGTCACGGTCGTGGCAGCAGACGTCCTTCTTCCGTGCCAGCAGATGGGAGCCCGCCCGGGGGTCGTCGCTGTCGTGCAGGCCGCAGGACGCGAGCAGCCCCCGGATCTCCCCGCACCGCTCGGGTCCCGCGAGGAGGACGGCGCCGTGCGGGACGACGAGGTCCGCCAGCGAGCCGATCAGACGGGCGGCCGGCACCGAGTCGAGCTGAGGGCAGGCCGGTTCGACGTAGGCGCCGGGGAAGCGCCGCCGGCCGCCGGGGCCCGCCGGGTCCTGGTGGACGACGTCACGGGCGCTCACTTCGAGCACGGCGAGCGCGCGCCGGTCGAGCGCCGCGCGGAGTTCCTCCTCGACCTCGCCGACCGCGAGCACGCAGGGCGCGATGTCCGGGTTGGCGCGGGCGGACATCGAGGCGAAGAGGGCGAACTTGTGGAAGGCGAGCGCGAGGGGGCCGGCCGCGGGGGCGGGCGCGGGCTCAGTCTGCTGAGGGTTCACCGATCTCCTTGAGGAAGCGCAGGATCGCGGCGGCGATCGTGGCGGAGTGGCCGGTCGGCACGTGCGCCGCGCCGTCGATCTCCAGGTAGCGGGCGTCCGGCATCGTCCCGGCCGCGCGCCGGAGCAGGGCCGGCGGGAACATGCGGTCCCATTCGGAGGCGACCACCAAGGCCGGGACGGACAGTCCGGCGAGTTCGGTCAGATGGTCCTCGCGGGCCCACTCCAGGGTCGCGGCGGTCTGTCCGACCACGCCGGCATCGGCGGGACCGGCCATGATCCCGGCCGTCAGCTCCTGCGCCTCGGCCACCGCGCGGGCGTCGTGCCACCGCGTGGGCGGGACCAGCCCGTCGGCCGCCAGCCAGCGCAGCGCGGCCGGGGGCGGCGGATCCAGCGCGTACAGCTCCGCCGTGGCGTCGAGGACCGCTACGGCGGCGGGGGAGAGGTCGCCGCAGCCCTGGAGGAAGGTGACCGAGCGGACCAGGTCGGGCCGGCGCAGGGCCACCGCCTGGGTGACCAGGCCGCCGAGCGACGACCCGATCATGTGGAAGGGCCCCGTGCCGAGGTGTTCCATCAGGCCGACGGTGTCCGCGACCAGGTCCGCCATCGTGTACGGGGCGGCGGGCACCGCCGAGGGCGGCATGCCCCGGTTGTCGAAGACGACGGTGCGGTACCCGGCATCCAGCAGCGCCGGCACGGTCTGCATCTCCCAGACGACCGACGACTGACCGGAGCCGGCGACATGGAACACCGGGGCGCCCCGGTCGCCCTCGACCGTGTACGAGAGGTCCGTTCCGTTGATCCTGGCGATTGGCACGGCGGCGTACTCCATGGGGGCTGGGCGGTGGGGGGTGGTTCGGCAGGGTGGGCGCACGCGGGCGCGCGGCGGATCACACCGCGGCCGTACCCGGCGTCGGCCCGGAGTCCCGGGCGATGGTGCGCATCAGGCCGGACAGGGACGGTGCCCGCAGGAAGTCCCGCAGCCCCACCTCGACCCCCAGCTCCCTTCTGAGCAGACCGACCAGGCGGACCGCGCGGGTCGAATTGCCGCCCACGTCGAAGAAGTTGTCGTCGTCGCCCACCTCGGCACGCTCCAGCACCTGGCAGAGGAAACGGGCGACCTCGGGCCGCCGTCCGTCCTGTTCGACCGGTGCGGTGGGTGCGGCGGGTTCGGCGGTGGCCGCCCGGCCGAGTCCGGCGAGCCGGGCACGGTCGGTCTTCCCGTTGGCGGTCACGGGGATCTGGTCCACGATCGCCCACAGCCCCGGCACCATGTACGCGGGCAGCCGCTGGTCGAGGAACGCGCCGAGCTCGGCGGGCGAGGGGGCGCCGGCGGCGCTCTCCGGGACGCAGACGGCGAGCAGTTGCCTGCTCACGCCCCCGTCGTCGGTGACCACCACGGCGGCGTCCCGCACTCCGGGGTGTTCGCGCAGGGCGGCCGCGATCTCCCCGGGCTCGATCCGGAAGCCGCGGATCTTGACCTGGTCGTCCACCCGGCCGAGGAACTCCACCCGGTCCCGGGCGTCCAGACGGCCCAGGTCGCCGGTCCGGTAGAGGCGTTCGGGCACGTCCGCCGAGAAGTGGCCGAAGCGCTCCTTGGTCCCGGCCGGGTCTCCCGCGTAGTCCACGGCCAGCCCGTCCCCGCCCACGTACAGCTCCCCGGCGGCTCCGGGCGGGAGCAGCCGGCCGCGCTCGTCCAGGATGTGGACGCTGGAGCGGGGGACCGGGGCGCCGATCGGCAGCGGGTCCTCGACGTCCTCGGCGCGTCCGACGGTGTGCACGGTGGAGAAGACGGTGTTCTCCGTCGGGCCGTACCCGTTGGTGACGAGCAGATGCGGGTGGCGTTCGAGGAGCCCGGCCACCTGGCGGGCGGGCACCACGTCGCCGCCGGTCATGACGTGCCGTACGCCGGCGAACCCCTCCGGGGCGAAGTCGGCCACCAGCCGGAACAGCCCCGACGTCAGCCAGCACACCGTCACCCCGCGCCGGCGCAGGAAGTCGCCGATCTCGGCCGGAGTGGGCAGCCCGGCCGGAAGGATCTCGATCGCCGCGCCGGACAGCAGCGGGCCCCAGATCTCCAGCGTCGACGCGTCGAAGCCCAGCGACGCGAGCCGGAGCATGCGCTCACCGGGGCCGAGCCGGAGAAAGCGGACGTCGTGCACCAGCCGGGCGACCCCCCGGTGCGGGACGCGCACCCCCTTGGGCGTTCCGGTGGAGCCGGAGGTGAACCCGAGATACGCGACCCGGCCCGGATCACTCTCACCGACCGGCCGGACGGCGGCACCGTCGGCGCCGGCCGGCCACGGCTCCACCAGCGGCAACCCCAGCTCGCCCAGCCGCCCCAGCTCCGTCCCCGGGCGCGCCACCACGGCCGCCGGCTTGACGCGCTCGAACATCCGGTCCACGCGGCTCGCGGGCAGAGCGGGGTCCATCCCCAGGTAGGAGGCACCGGCCCACAGGGTGCCGAGGACGGCCACGACCTCGGCGACCGACCGGTCGAGGGTGATCGCCACGGTGTCCCCGGGCCGGACCCCCACCGCGTGCAGCAGCGCCGCCTGCCGGGCCGCCGCCTTGGCCAACTCGGCGTAGGTGAGCGTGTGTTCGCCCTCGCGTACGGCCGTCGCCGAGGGCCGGCGTTCGACCTGGGCCAGGAACAGCTCCTCGATGGTCCCCGGCGGATACGGCTGCTCGGTCCGGTTCAGCCGCTCCAGCCGGGCCCGCTGGGGCGCGGACACGGCCCGTACGTCTTCGAGGATCTCCTCCGCCGGGTCCTGCGCCAGGCGTTCGACGGCCTCCCCGAAGTCGGCGAGGAACGCCTCGGCCTCCGCCGGGAGCCAGGCGCCGGTCGCGTACTCGAGGCTGCCGGCGAAGGACGGATCGCTGTCGCTGACGAACAGGGTCGCGTCGAACTGCGAGCCGCCGCCGTGCAGTTCCTCGATCCGGACGGCGAGGTCCCGGGTGGCCAGGCGCCGGGGCACCAACTGGTCGTGCATGCCGAAGGAGAACTGCACCAGCGGGTGGCGGCTGGTGCTGCCGCCCAGGCCCAGCCGGGTGACCAGCGCGTCGATGGGCAGGGAGCCGTGTTCGAGGCTGAGGGCCAGGGAGCGCTGCACCGCGCGCAGATAGTCGCCGATGCCGTGGTCGTCGTCGATGTCGATCCGGACCGGCACCAGGTTGCCCGTCACCGCGACCAGCTCGCGCAGCTCGGGGGTGGTGCGTCCGGCCAGGGGCACGCCGATCAGCAGCCGACGGGCGCCGGTGTAGCGGCTGAGGGTGAGGGCGTAGCCGCCGAGGAGGAGGGCGAAGGGGGTGACACCGCACTCCCCGGCCCGTGCGGTGATCGCGGCGGTGGCCTGCGCGCCGAGGTCGAAGGGGGCGCGGGTGCCCGACGGGTCCTGGAGAGTGGGGCGCTGACGGTCCGTCGGCATCTCCAGCACCGTCGGTACGCCGGCCAGATGGCCCTCCCAGAACGCGGCCTGCCGGTCCCATTCACCGCTGTCGGCGAGCCGCTCCTGGTGGTCCAGCAGGGACTGGAACCGGGGGGCGGGCGCGAGCGGGCGGTCCGGGTGGTCGTAGGCGTCGAGGAGTTCGCGCAGCAGCAGGCCGACCGACCAGCCGTCGAGCAGCAGGTGGTGGGCGATCAGCACCAGCGCGTGCCGGCCGTTTCCGTCGGCCGCGTACAGAAAGCGCAGCGGGGGAGCCTCGGCGAGGTCGAAGACCACCCGTCCCTCCCGGGCCGCCGTCGAGCGTACGAAGGGCTCGAAGGCGCCGTCGCGCTCAGCGTCGTAGACCAACTCGTCCAGCCCTGGGGTGAATCCCTCGTCCACCTGCCGGTCGGCGCGGCCGTCCACGTCCACGATGCGGGTGCGCAGGTTCTCGTGCCGGCGGACCACCGAGGCCACCGCCCCGGCAAGGAGGTCGCGGCGCAGGGGTCCCTCGGCGAAGGCGACGAAGACCAGGTTGTACGGCGAGCCGCCGACCGCCCGCTCGGTGAGCCACATGCCCTGCTGCGCGTGCGACAACCGGCCCTTCGAGGCGGCGGGTTCGCCGGGGGACGGGTGCCCCTCGGCGGGAGCGGGTCCGGCGGCGGGACGGTGCTCCCCGGCTCTCGGCGCCGGCCCCGGCTCCGCCCGTGCCGCGTCCGCGAGGACGGCGCACAACGGCTCGTCGGCCAGCAGCCGGCCCAGCGGAAGGGCGACGCCGAGCTTTTCCTCGGCGAGCGAGACCAGGTGCATCGCCCGCAGAGAGTCACCACCCAGTCGCACAAAGCTCAGTTCGGCGAGCGCGGTCGTGTCCGCCTCCCCGGGGAGTACCGAAAGCGCGAGTTCCTCAAGGAGATGAGCCATCCTGCGACTCCTTAGGGGCGTTCAGATGCTCAAGTGGGCTGGAAGAAATGTTTCGACAAATCCCAAGCGGCCGCACGCATGAGGGCAGGCCGTACCGGCATGGGTAAGAGGAGGATTAGTGGCAGACGGTTCGGGAGCTAATCACGGACCGTCGCGGGGAGTCAACAGCCGCCCCGTCAATAGCCCGAGGCGACTTCCCTCCAAGGCGAAGTCGACATAACGGGAAATCGGGACATCTCTGCGCTGCTCCGGACTGCCGATCATCCTCTTGCCTCGCTGTCGGCAGTGTGTTTGACTGCATCGATCATTCGGGCCGGTGTCTGTGACGGATCTGTGCGCGACGGGGGATCTACCCATGCCTCATGTTCGGCATCTTGGCGAGCCAGAAACGACGGAAGCATCGTTAGTGATTGACGTGGAGCCGGGTGTGCCCGGCTCCTGGGACGACATTGTCACCGCAACTCCCGCACCTCTCCCCGCAACGACGACGGATCGCTGGTTGCGTCTCGCGCCCAAGCGGCTGCCCGGAGAACGCGTCACCATCTTTCTGCGCGGCACGTCGGGTGAGCCGGAATTGGCGCTCCACGGCTCGGTCATGACGGGCCCTTCACCGAATACGCGCATCGATCCGTATTCGATATTCTCCGGAGCCTCGTCCTATCAGGGCCTGGCGACCGAGGGACCGCACCCGTGGCGGACCCTTCGGCCCGAGGACGTCTATCCCTGCCTGCTGGTGCTCATGCCGCACTACGAGGCGCTGCCGGTGGGCAGGCTCGCGAAGGACCCGGCGGCCTGCGCCGTCCTGCTGGAGCGGCTGCGGCAGTGGGCCGGCGAACAGGGGCTGCGCTCCGTCGCCTTCGAGTACCTCGTCCCGGAGGCGGCCGCCCTCACGAACGCCCTGCGTACGGCGGGGTGGCCGGTCGTCGAGTTCGCCGCCCGCTGCGACCTCGACGTCACCTGGTCCGACTTCGACGGCTACCTGGACACCCTGTCCTCGCGCCGCCGGGTGCGAGTGCGCCGTGAGCTGCGCGCCCTGGAGGAGGCCAAGGTGCACGTCGCCACCCGCCCCCTGCGGGACGCGGAGCCGGAACTGGTCGACCTGCGCTGCCAGCTCGTCGCCAAGTACGGGGGCACCGCGGACCCGGCCAAGGAGGCGTCGATGATCCGCCGGCTCCGGTCCTGCTTCGACGGCGACGAGATCACCGTCGTCACGGCCGAACGGGAAGGGAAGACGCTGGGCTTCGGTGTCTTCGTGCAGGACGGCGAAACCTGGATGCCCACGCTCGCCGGGGCCGACTACACCGACCCCCACTCCCGGCTCACCTATTTCGCCACGCTGTTCTACAAGCCCATCGCGCTGGCACCCGAGCGGGGCGTCCGGATCATTCCTTACGGCCTCGGTTCATGGGAGGCCAAGCAACTGCGAGGATGCGTCGCCGCCCCGCTGTACGGCGCCGCTCTGCACCTCGGCACGCATATATAGGGATCCTTGACGGTACATACAAGGAAAGGCCCCATGACAATCGAAGACGAACGGGCCATTCGAGAGGGACAGTCTTTCGATGAATCGGTCTGGCAAACTCACGCGTTCTGCCTGATCAGTCCGGACAGTCTGCGTGAACAGCGAGTCGGCGCCATACTCGACCATCTCGCGGTCGCGGGTTTCAGACCCGTCGGATGGCGGGAAGTGAGAGTGACCGCCCAGCAGATCGACGCCATTGCCGAGATTCAGAACGTCGGCGCCGGGAGCACTTTCCGCTATCGGGCCCTCGACGCCCTCTTCTCACTCGGACCGTCGGTCGCCCTCCGGCTGCGCGACGAAGTGTCCCGCACCGCCGAGGAACGGTACGCCGTACTCCACGAAATCAAAGGCGGCACGCCGCCCAGAACGCGTCCCGGCTCGATCCGGCACGAGGTCGGCTCGGTGAACGCCATTCTGAGCCTGCTCCATCTGTCGGACAGCCCCGCGAACGCCGCCCGCGAATCGGCCGCGATACTCGGCCCCGAACCGCTCGCGGCATTCCAGGACGGCGGGACGCTCGACGGGTACCTCGCGGTGCTCGCCCGGACCCAGCCGCGGGAGTCCCGCGACCACGTCGCCGTCCTCGGCGCGCTGCGCGGCCGCATCGTCTCCGCGCTGTGGAGCGACTTCACCGACGAAGGCCGGGCCCTCGCCGACCGGTTGACCGCCCGCGGCGAACTCGCCCGGCCGGACGCCGGCGGCCGGCTCGCCGCCCTGGTCCGCCCCGAGGCCGCCGCGCACCCGCTGCTCGCCGTCCTCGCGCACCCCTTCGACCCGAGCGCCGCCCCCTGGGACCTGTCCGAGGTGGACCTCGTGCTCCGGCGTCACGGCTGCGCGTGCGACTCCTGGGAGACCGCGGTCCTGACCACATCGCAGTACTTCGAGCCCGTCCTCACCACGAAAGGCGCGCATGGACACGCAGACCGCGATCATGACCTTGGGACGGACTGACCCGCCGTCCCCGACCGTCGCCGCCGCCCTGAACACGCTGGACGGCGAGATCACCCCCGAGGACCTGTACGCGATCCTCTCCCGCTCGAAGGTCACCCGCCTCGCGCACGCCGCCCTCGACGGCCACACCACCTCCGCCTGGGCGACCCGCCTGCGTGAACTCCTCGCCGACGAGGTCCGCCAGGACGACGCCTGGCAGGCCCAGGCCGCCCCGAAGATGCGCGAAGTCGTGGCAGCCGTCGAGGAGTTCGGCGGCCGCATCATCAAGGGACTGTGCGCCCAGTCGGTCTACCCCCGGCCCGAACTGCGCCATCTCGGCGACGTGGACGTCCAGTTCCCCCAGTGGGCCGCCGCCCGGCCGCTGGTCGACTGGCTGCGCGAGCGCGACTGGGTCTACGACACCGACGAGATGCCCTGGCTCAAGTGGCACGACAACGGCGCCCTGTACGGCCAGGTCTCGCTCGTCTACCCCGACACCAAGAACCCGTACGCCCGCGTGGACCTGCACATCGGCGCCTTCTCGGTGGGTCACGCGGGGCTGCTGCCGCTGGCCGGCTGGCGCGCCGGGACCGCGCTCGGGCTGCCCGCCACCGTCCCCAGCGTCGAGACCTCGATCGCGATCACCGCCGCGCACGCCCTGTGCGACCAGATGCTGTCCGTCAAGGACGTCAACGACCTGCACGCCCTGGTCAGTCACACCACGCCGGACTGGGTGTCGGTGAGCGAGCTGTGCCGCTCGGTGCGTGCCCAGGGCGCGCTCGCCCGCGTGGTCAACGCGGTCCGCCAGGCCTACCCGGAGAGCACCGCCGTACTGCCCCCGGACCTGGGGGAGGAGACGGGCCTGGAGCTGACCCCGCCGGGACCCGAGGCGCGGGCCGAGGCGTTCGCCGCGCTGGCCTACGACGACGAGCGCGCACGCGGCGCCAGCGAGGCGGCCGCGACCGCCCTCGCGGACTCCGCGCGCCACTACTTCTCCGCCGACCTGAGCCCGCGCGTCGCGGATCCGGACGGCGGCGCGGCTCCGGGCGACCCGGGGCGCGACCGCTGCTGGCGGCTGGTGTCGCGCGAGGTGTGGGACACGCTCGCGGGCGCGGAGTCCGCCGCCGCCCCCGCGGAGGTGACGAGCGTCGAACTCGCCGACGGCATCACCCTGTTCGGCGCCCCGAACGCGTGGGCCGTCCGGTACGGGAACGACGTTCTCGTCCCCACCGTCTGGGGTGAGATCAGCCGGGAGAGCCTCGCGCTCGCCCGCCGTCTCACGGCAGGGCCGGCGTGATCGACCTCAGCGGGTCCCCGGCCCCCTGGCCGGACGAGGCCACCCGGCTGTGGGCCGACCGGGTCGCCCAGGCGGCCCGGCAGGCCGACCTGTGGACCGTACCCGCCCCCCGGGGCGACGAGGTCCTCCGGGAGGCGCTGGCCGACCAACTGGGACTGTCCGCCGAGCAGTTGACCATCACCGCCAGCCTGCGGGCGACCGCGCTCACCTATGCCCGGCGCTTCGGGCACGTGGTGCTGGAACGGCCCACCTACCCGGGGGTCCTGCCCGTCCTCGCGGGCGCCGGCGCCACGGTGACCCGGGCCTCCTGGGACGAGCTGCTCAAGGGCGCCGCCGGCGGCGAGCCGGGGGACACCGTGCTGTGGCTCACCTCGCCCGGACGCAACCCGGACGGCCGCACCCTGACCGACCAGGACCGCCGCCGCGTCGCGGAACTGGCCGCCGAGGGCTACCGCGTCGTGGTCAACGAGACGTACGCCTGGTTCTGCGGTCACGCCGGCACCCCGGCCGGAGCCGACAGCGCCGGCACCCTGCACAAGCTCCGGGGCGTCGGCGCGCGCCTCGGCTGGATGGCCGGCCCCGGCTGCTTCGAGGAGGCCTTCCCGGAACTGCTGGGCACGCCCCCCTCACCGGTGTGGCAGCGGGCCTGGGGACTGTTCCTCCAAGGCGGCGGTCTCGACCTGCTCCGCGCAGGCCTGCTGGCCGAAGTGGACGACGCCAAGGCCGCGTTCAGGGACCGGCTGGCCTCGGCGCACGGCATCGCGTTCCCCGCCTTCGACGGGCCCAACGCGCTGATCCCGCTGGCCCCCGAAGCGGCCGGAGCGCCACCGGAGTCCGGCCCGCCGGCCACCGAACAGCTCGAAGAGGACGCGCTCGCCGCGTTCCGTGAGGAGGGGTTCGAGGTCGTGGCCGCCCGTCACTTCGATGCTGCCCAACCCGCCCTGCGCGCCACCTTCTTCGGGGTCGGCGCCGCCGAGGCCATACGCTTCGCCGACGCGGTGGCCCGCTCGCCCCGCACCGCACTCCGGCTCTGATGTCAGGGAAACACATGACGAACACGACACCAGTACTGCCCGCGGACCTCCTCGACCGGGCGCTCCGCGACCGGGGCGTCGACCGGTTCGCGGGAGTCCCCTGCTCCTACTTCGCCGGCCTGATCCCCCTGCTCCAGCGGGACGGCCGCTACGTGGCCTCCGCCAACGAGGGCGCGGCCTTCGCCACCGCCTGCGGATTCTCCCTCGCCGGCACGCCCGGCGCCGTGCTGGTGCAGAACTCCGGCCTCGGCAACCTGGTCAACCCCCTCACCTCGCTGGCCGCCCCCTACGACATCGGTGTGCTGATGTTCGTCAGCCACCGGGGCGACCCGGACGGTCCGCCCGACGAGCCCCAGCACCGGCTCATGGGCGCCGCCACCGTCCCGCTCCTCGACGCGCTCCAGGTGCCGCACTGGCAACTGTCGGCCGACCCCGCCGAGCTGGGCCCGACCCTCGACGCCGCCCTCGACGCGGTCCGGGCCGGCCGCACCGCCGCCCTGGTCGTCCCGCGCGGCGTCATGGAGAAGCCGGCCCCCGCCGAGGAGACGCCCGAGACCTCCAAGCGGCCGGGCACCCAGGACGTGGTGGCCGCGCTCGGCGCGCTGCTCCAGGACGAACTGGTCGTCGCCACCACGGGGTTCACCTCCCGCTGGCTGTTCGCCGGCGCCGACCGGCCCGGCAACTTCTACATGCAGGGCTCCATGGGCCACGCGATCTCCCTCGGCCTCGGCCTGGCACTGGCCCGCACCGACCGGCGGGTCTTCGTGCTCGACGGCGACGGCGCGTGCCTGATGCACATGGGCGCCCTCGGCACCGTCGGCGCCCAGGCCCCCGGCAACCTCGTCCACGTGGTCCTGGACAACCAGCAGTACGAGTCGACCGGCGGCCAGCCCACCGCCGGTGCCCGCACCCGGTTCGAGGAGGTCGCCCGGGCGAGCGGCTACCGCTGGGGCGGCCGGGTCACGGCCCTCAGCGACCTCAAACCCGCCCTGGAGGGCCTCGGTTCGCAGCACGGACCCGCCCTGCTGGTCATCGAGACCACGGCCGGCGCGGGCGCCGCGCCCCCGCGGGCGACGGCCAGCCTGGAGCCCGACGCGATCCGCGCCCGCTTCATGACCGCGGCCGCCGGCTGAACGCCGTACCTCACCCAGCCGCGGCACCACCGGACACCCCCACCAAAGGACTTGAGACCATGACCACGCACGACACCGCCCTGAGGCCGACCCCCGCCACGTCCATCGGAGTCGGCGTCCACGACGCGCTCACCGCGCGCATGGTGCAGAGCGCGGGCTTCGACCTGCTCTGGCTCGGCAGCCTGGAGGTCTGTTCGCGCTTCGCCGTACCCGACCGCAACCTGATCACCCCCACCGAGATGGCCTCCGTCGTCCGCGAGGTCCGCGCGGCCACCACGCTCCCCATCTACGTCGACGCCGACAACGGCTACGGCAGCGACCTGACCGCCGCCCGGGCGATACGGCTCTTCGAGGACGCCGGCGCCCACACCGTCGTCATCGAGGACAACGTCTTTCCCAAGCGGAACTCGCTCGCCGCCGACGAGGCCCGCGACCTCATGGACACCGAGGAGTTCGCCCGGCGCCTGGAGCGGGTGACCGCCGAGCGCAAGGACCTGCGCATCGTCGCCCGCTGCGAGGCCCTCGTGGCCGGCCTCGGCGTCGACGAGGCGGTCCGCAGAATGCGCCGCTACGCCGAGACCGGCGTGGACGGCCTGTTCGTCCAGGTCAACAAGAAGTGCAAGGACCAGCTCTTCCCCGTCCTGGAGCAGGTCCGCGGACTGCTGCCGATCACCCTGGCGCCCACCTCGCTGCCGGAGGTGCCGCTGGAGACGTTCGCCGAGTACGGCGCGACGACCGTGCTCTTCGCCAACGTCGTCGTGCGCCGCATGCTGGCGACGCTGCCCCCCATGCTCAGCACCCTGCGCAGCGAGTGCCTGCTCGCGGCCGTCGAACCGGAGATCGCCCCGGTGGAGCAGGTGCTGCGCATGACCGACGAGCGAGTGGGCTAGCCCTCCGATGCCGGCCACAGGCATACGGATCTCCTCCCACACCCGGATCCCGGACCCGAACGGCTGGGACGCCGTGGTCGCCGCCGCGGGCGCACCGGTCTTCTACCGGTCCGCGCTGCTCAGCTCGTACGCCGCCCGCCCCCTGCAACCCACCCTCGACGTCCGCTACCTCACCGTCGGCTCGGGCGCGGACCTGGCCGCCGTCATGCCGCTGTACCTGGTGCCGGCCCGGGACCCGTTCGGAAAGCAGACCGTCGAGGGGCCGCCCTGGGCGGTGAGCCACTTCTGGCACTGCTACGACACCCGGCTGCCCCTGCGGCACGGGGAGCAGGAACTGGTGGAGCCGCTGTGGGACGCGATGCGGGCGCAGGCCCGGGAGTGGGGCGCGGCCGAGTTCGGATTCATCAACATGGCACTGGACTCCCCGCTCACCCCGCTCATGGCGGGGCGGGCGCGCCGGGTGCCGCGCAACCATCGCTTCCGCATGCCCCTCACGGCCGTCGGCGGCTTCGCCGAGCACCTCGAACGCCTCCCCGGCCGGGTACGGCAGGACGCGCGCCGGCAGCTTCGCCTGGCGGCCAGGGCCCAGATCACCGGGCACGTCTACCGTGACCCGGTGCCCGAGCGGGTGATACGGGAGGCGTGCCGGCTGCTGAAACTGACCGCCGACCGCTACAACCCCGGCTACTACGAACAGGGGCCGCTGGCCCACCTGCTGGCCAACGTGGGCGCACCCGCCTGCGTCTTCACCCTGGAGGACGCGGGGCACGTGGTCGCCGCCTCGGTGTCCTTCGTGGACGGCCGGACCCTGCACAACTGGGCCATCGGGGTGGAGGCCGAGGTGCGCGGCAACTTCAGCCCGTACCTGGTGCTGCTGGACCTCTCCGTCGACTACGCGGTGTCCCAGGGCTGCGAGGTCATCGAGCTGGGCCGGACCAACCCGGTGTGGAAGCAGCGCTTCGGCGCGGAGCCCGTCGAGCTCGTCTCCTGGATGTGCAACTCCGAAGAGTGAAGGGAACTTTCATGACGAAGCCGGCCACAGCGCTCGGTGAGGTCTTCGACCAGGGCATACCGGTGCTCGCGGTCCTCGGCGCCCAACGCGCCGGTCTGCTCACGGCACTTCTCGAACGGGCCGCAACCGCCGAGGAGTTCGCGACCGACCTCCACCTGGACCCGCTGGCCACGCGGCTCACCCTCAACGTCCTCGTGCACAGCGGGGCGGCCGTCCACGCGGACGGCCGGTACCAGGCCTCCCCGGAGCTGGCCGAACGCGCCCGCAACGCCCCGGGCGGCGTCGAACTGCACCTGAACCTCTTCGGCCACCTGCCCGAGGTGCTCGTCACCGGGAAGCCGCTGCTGTCCATGGACGGCACGCTGGAGGAGCGGGGCCGCCACTACGCCCAGGTCGCCCAGGGGCTCGGGCACATGTACCCGGCCGCGGCGGCCGAACTGGCCGAGGCCCTGGAGAAGGAGCCCTACGGCCTGGGCCGGGGCGCCCGCTCCGTGCTCGACCTCGGCGCCGGATCCGGCGTGTGGAGCCTGGCCGTCGCCGCCCGGATGCCCGAGGCCCGCGTCACCGCCGTGGACCTGCCGCCGGTCCTGGAAGGGCTGCGGCACAACGCGGCCGAGGCCGGCGTCGCGGCCCGGGTCGCCACGCTGGAGGGCAGCTACTTCGACGTCACCCTGCCGGAGGCCGCCCACGACCTGGTGATCCTCGGCAACATCCTGCACCTGGAGACCGCGAAGGACGCCGAGCGCCTGGTGCACCGGGCGGCCGCCGCCGTCCGGCCGGGCGGGACGCTCGCCGTCATCGACATCCTCGGCTCGGGGCCGTACGAGACGAACCCGGTGCGTGCCCAGTACGCCCTGTTCCTGGCCGCCCGCACCAGCAGCGGCGCCATGTACTCCCGGCCCGAGGTGGAGAACTGGCTCACCGAGGCGGGCCTCACCGGCATGCGGACCGTCGAACTCCCCAGCGCCCCGCCGCACTTCACCTGCCTCACCGCCGTACGACCGCTCTGACGAACCGACCCCTGAGAGATCGAGTACATGACGGATCCCAAACCCAGCATGTTCCTGCCGCTCAAACACCGGGACTTCGCCCTGCTGTGGACCGGGCAGTCCCTGAGTTCCATCGGCAACGCCATGTTCCCGATCATCCTGGCGATGGTCGTCCTGGACCGCGACGCCGGCGCCACCGGGCTCGGCGTGGTCCTCGCGGTCCAGGGCATCGCGCTGGCCGTGGGCACGGTGCTCGCGGCCTCCATCGGCGACCGCTGGCGGCGCACCCGGGTGATGATCAGCGCGGACGTGGTGCGCGCCGTGGGCGTGGCCGCCATCGCCATCGCCCCGGTGCACATGAACACGGCCGTCTTCCTGGTCCTGGTGATCGCCATCGGCATCGCCGAGGGCCTGTTCCTGCCCGCCTACAGCGCGGTGCCCCCGCGGCTGCTGCCCGAGGACGCGCTCCAGGGCGGCAACGCGCTCAGCGCCCTGTCGCAGTACGTCTCCATGGTGGCCGGACCGACCCTGGCCGGCCTCGTGATCGCCGGTGTGGGCCCGGGGCCCGCGCTGTGGATCGACGTCGGCACCTTCGCCGCCAGCCTCGCCACCCTCGTGTTCATCAAGGAGACCGACGCCGCCAACGCGCGCGACGAGTCCCCCGGGGACGAGGAGCCCGGCGGCATCTTCCGGCGCGGCCTGCGCGACTTCAACGAGGGCATCCGGGAGATCCGCTCCCGGCCCTGGGTGGGCGCCTCCATCGGCATGGCGACCGTCGTCATGACGTTCTGCGTGGCCCCCGCCTTCCTGGCCGCCCCGATCGTCGCCGAGAAGAGCCTCGGCGGATCCGCCGCCTACGGCGGGGCGTTCGCCGCCCTCGGCGTCGGCTCGATCATCGGCTCGGTGGTCGGCGGCAGGATCCGCACCCGCCGCCCGGGAACCGTCGCGGTCTGCGGCATCTTCACCATCTTCGGCTCCGTGGGCTCCCTGGCGGTGCTGCCGCTGGTCGGCGTCCTCATCTGCTGGGCGATCGCCGGCGTCGGCGTCACCGTCTTCTCCATCCTGTGGATGACCGCCCTCCAGCAGGACGTCCCCGACCGCGTCCTCGGCCGGGTCATGGCCCTGGACTGGCTCGGCAGCCAGGGTCTGATGCCCCTCGGCTACGCGGCGGCCGGTCTCGTCGCGGCCAGCATCGGCACGCGCGACATGCTCATCGTCAGCGCCTTCATCGTGCTGGTCGCCGCCCCGCTGCCGCTGCTGGTGCGCGGCGGATCGACCTTCTCCTCCCGGCCCGGCGCCGTGGAGAACGAGCCGGCCGAGACCACGGTCTGACGCGGCCCGACCCGCCCGGCTCGGTGTCACCCGGCTCGACTCTGTTTGATGCCAAGGAGGCAGCATCATGCTCGGTGCACAGATGCAGTTCGAACTCAGCAGACTGGTCGACGCGGCCTGGGCCGTCGCCGCCTACGCCGCGCAGGGCCGCGACGACCTCACCCCGCAGCAACGCGCGGCGGTGGAGCGGGCGCTCACCCTGTCCGGGCTGCCGGTCGGCTCCCACGATCCGGAGTTCGCCGCCGCGCTGACCAGCCAGCTCGCCCAGGCCGCGGCGTTCGCCGAGGGCCCCACCAAGGGCTGGGGCGACATGCCCGACGAGGTCCTGCTCGCCCAGGGGCGCGGCTCGCGCCAGGTCGCGGACTGGATCGTCGACGAGGCCGCCCCCGTCCTCGGCCTCACCGACATCGCCGACCGCACGGACGCCGCGTTCCTCGACGTCGGCGTGGGCACCGGCCAGCTCGCCGCGCGCCTCGCCGAACGCTGGCCGCGCGCCCGGGTCGTCGGCGTGGACCGCATGGAACGGGTGCTCGGCCTCGCCCGCACCGTGATCGACGAGGCCGGCTGCGCCGACCGGGTCGAGCTGCGCCACGGCGATGTCACCGACCTCGCCGACGACGCGGTGTACGACCTGGCCTGGCTGCCGCTGAGCTTCATGTCCCCCGACGCGATCCCGAAGGCGCTGGAGGCCGTGCGCCGCGTGCTGCGGCCCGGCGGCTGGGTGATCGCCACCACCTTCGCCGCCGACTCCGAACTGCCCATCGTCAACGCGATGTCCGACCTGGTCACCGCGGTCAACGGCGGCAGCTCCATGACCCAGGAGGACCTCCTGGTGGAGATCCGCACCGCCGGCTACAGCGAGACCGTGGCCCTGCCTTCCACCCCGCTGACCGGCGCGCTGACCGCCGCCCGCGGCTGAGCCAGCACGAGGAGAGAACATGACGCACCACGAGACCGGCTTCGCGCCCGTCAACGGCACGGAGCTCTACTACGAACGCGCGGGCTCCGGCGAAGCCGTGGTCCTGCTGCACACCGGCAACGGCAACACCACCATCTGGGACGGCCAGTTCGAGGCACTGGCCGAGGACTACACCGTGGTCCGCTACGACTTCCGGGGCTTCGGCCGCTCCGGATACCCGGACGAGCCCTACCAGTCGGCCGACGATCTCGCCGCCCTCCTCGACCACCTGGGCATCGAGCGCGCCCACATCATCGGCCCCTCCTTCGGCGGCCGGATAGCCGTCGAGTTCGCGGTGCTGTACCCCGCCAGGGTCCTCTCCCTGCTGCTCGCCGCGCCGGTCAGCCGGGAGCACGTGTGGACCGACGAGGTGAACACGAACCGGATGGCCGAGGAGGAGTTCATCTGGGCCGGCGACTACGACAAGGCCCTCGACATCAGCCTCGGCAGCTGGGTCGCCGGGCCCAAGCGGACCCTCGCGGACATGGACCCCGCGCTGATCGCGCGGCTGCGGGTCTCCGCCGCCATGGGCTACGACCGCCGGCGCAGGACGGTCGCGGAGGAGGGCCACGAGCCCGACGAACTCGAACTCGTGCCCAACGCGGCCGAGCGGCTCGGCTCCATCCAGGTGCCCACGCTGGTGCTGATCGGCGGCATGGACCAGCCGGACGCCATCGAGATCGGTGAGCGCCTCGCGCGCGACATCCCCGGGGCGAGCGCCGAGTACGTGGCGGACCAGGGCCACATGATCACCATGGAGCGGCCCGAGGAGTTCCTCCAGAGGGCCCGCACCTTCCTCGCGAAGGCGGCACGGTGACCGGACTCGTCGCGCCCCGCGCGCTCAGCGCGGAAGAACTCGCTTCCATTACCGCCGAGTTGGACGCCGTGCCGGTGCCCTTCCGGTTCGCCCTGTCGGCCGCCCGGCTGCCCACGGCGACGTACGGGCAGATGTCCCGCACCTGGGGGACCTTCCGGCGCGGCGTGGAAGCCTTCATCGACCGTTACGACGGTGACGCCGGGCGGATGGCCAAGGCCCTGGGCCTGCCCGAGCAACTCGTCCCCATGTGGGAGTCGTTGCCCGCGCGGGACTGGCACCTCATCGGCCGCCCCGACATGATCCTCGGCAGCACCGACGGCACGGGCCCCGAGCGCTGCGTCATCGTCGACGTCAACGCGGGCTCCCTCGCGGGCCTGTTCCCGCTCAACGACATGCTGCTGCGCGCCCATCAGGCGGACGTGCTCCGGCCGGAGTTCGGCGCCTGCGGCGAACCCCGTTACCTCATGGGCCGGTTCGCGGACATCGTGCGCCGGCGCATGACCCACGAGGACGGCCTGATCGCCCTCACCTACTACGCCGACGAGGCGGCCGGCGACGACCACTTCGACAACTGGCACTACCGCTCCCTGGTGCTGGAGCTGGCACGGCACGGACTGACCGCGCGCTCCGTGCACATGGAGGACATCGAGATCGCCCGGGGCGCCGCCTGGCACCAGGGCCGGCGCATCGGGCTGGTCCACCGCTACTTCCTGCCGGACGTGGAGAACCCGCACCAGATGGCGGAGCTGAACCGGATCTCCGCCGCCGCCCGCGACGGGGCCCTCACGTCGATCACCGGACTGTGGGGCGAGATCCTCGCCACGAAGGCGACGCTCGCCATGCTGTCCGACGAGGACTTCACCGGCGAGCTGCCGCCCTCCCTCGCCTCCGCCCTGGCCGAGGCGGTGCCCTGGACCAGGCGGCTCACCGAGCGCCACACCCTCTGGCGCGGCGAGCGCGTCGACCTGCTCGACTGGTCCCTGCGCAACCAGCACCGGCTGGTGATCAAGCCCGCGCTGGGGGAGAAGGGCCGGGACGTCCTCATCGGCCGCGAACTCACCGCCGCCGACTGGTCCGCCCTGATCGAACAGGCGGCCACCGCCGAGCGCCCCTGGGTCGTGCAGGAGCTGATGACGGCGACCCCGAAGCCTCTCACCTTCCAGGACGAGGCCGGTGACCTGCACGAACTCAACGTGCCCGTGGTCTACGGCTCCTACGTCCTGGACGGCGAGTTCGTGGGCGCGATCCGCCGCTACGGCATCAAGGGCGACGGCCACCTGATGATCAACGGCCTCCAGGGCGCGATCCCGGCACCGGTCTACTGGGGCGACGATGAGTGACCTCGCCGCGACGAGCGACCTCGTCCTGCTCAACCCCGGCCCCGCGGGCACCTCCCCGGCGGTGCGCGAGGCCATGCTCCGGGGCGATCTGTGCCACCGCGAGCCGGAGTTCGCCGCCCTCCTCGCCCGGCTGCGCGCGTCGGTGGCCCGGTGCCTCGGGGTGGCGGACACCCACGAGACGGTGCTGATCACGGGCTCCGGCACGGCGGCCATGGAGACGGCCGTGATCGGCTCGGTCCGGGCCGGGCGCAGACTGCTGGTGGTCAACAACGGGGTGTACGGCGCCCGGCTGCTGTCCATGGCGGAGGCCCACGGCATCGAGACGGTCGTGGTGGACGCTCCCTGGGCCAGCCCGGTCGACCCGGGCGCCATCGCGGACCGGCTGAGATCGGACGACCGCATCGACGCCGTCGCCTGCGTCCATCACGAGACGACCACCGGACTGCTCAACCCGATCGCGGAGATCGGCGCGATCGTGCGTGAGCACGAAGCGGTCTTCCTGGTCGACGCGATCAGCTCGACCGCCATCGAGTCACCGGACCTCGCCGAGGCGCACGCCGACGTCATCTGCGGGACGGCGAACAAGGGGCTGCACGGCATCCCCGGCGTCTCCTTCCTGCTGCTGTCCACCGCCAAGGGCACCGACCGGGTCGCCGCGGTGCCCCGGCGCAGCGTCTACCTGGACCCCGCCGCCCAGCTCAGGGCCCAGCGCGCCGGGGACATCCCGTTCACCCCGGCGGTCCAGACGTGCTACGCGCTGGACGAGGCCATCACCGAGTACGAGGCCGCCGGCGGGTACGAGGCGCGCGTGCGCCTGTACCGGGAGCGGGCGGCCGTGGTGCGCGCCGGGTTCGCCCGGCTCGGGCTGCCGGTGCTGATCGCGGAGCCGCATCGCGCGAACTCGGTCACGGCGCTGGGGCTGCCCCACGGCATCGCCTACCCCGCGCTGCACGACGAGCTGAAGCGGCGCGGTTACGTCATCTACGCAGGTCAGGGCCGCCTGTCGGAGACCCACTTCCGCATCGCCACCATGGGCGAGATCCCGATGCCCCGGCTGGTGGAGCTGGAGGGGGCGCTGGAGGAGTCGATACGGCATCTGACGAAGGCGCAGGGCGCGTAGCGGCCGCGCCGAAGCGGTCCCCGCCGGGCGTCGCCCGGCGGGGACCGCGTCAGTCCTCGGGGCCGACCACCCGGAAGCGTTCGGCCACGATCAGGGCGTCGTCGTCCACGACCGGGGTGTAGCCGAGCAGTTCGGTCACCTGCTCACCGCGGAAGAAGTCCCGGTGGGCACGGGCCCACTCCTCGGCGTTCGCGTAACCACGGCCCTCGTCCAGCGCGAACCGGTCGTCCACCTCGCGGAACGGGATCACCCGGGCCTCGGTCAGCTCGATCACCACGGCCGTACGGTCGTCCGAGTCGAGCACCGCGTACCGCTGGCCGACCTCCGGGACGGGCTGCCCTATCTGCTCCAGGATCTCGACCAGCGCCGTCATGGCGGTCTTGCGGCCGCTGATGATGGCCTCGACCCCGCTGTCGCGCTCCGGGCCGGGGAAGGCGAGGGCGAGCTTGGGGAGATCGTCAGCACTCATGCCGCCGAGCGTACCGGAAGGTGCCCATCAACTCATTTATCCCACAACGAGGTTGCTCCGGCGGACCGCTTGAGTCTCCCGCAGGGGGAGACGAGAGGGTGGGCGCATGGGCGGCACCACGCTCTGCTCGATCGGGGAACTGGCCCGGCGCACCGGTCTGACGGTCAAGACCATCCGGTTCTACTCGGACCGCGGCATCGTGACGCCGGCCGGCCGCAGCCCCGCGGGCTACCGGCTGTACGACACCGCCGCCGTGGCCCGCCTGGAGCTGGTGCGCACCCTGCGCGACCTGGGGATCGATCTGCCGACGGTCCGCAGGGTCGTCGACCGCGAGGTCCCCCTCCCCGAGGTGGCCAGGGCCCATGCCGAGGCCCTCTCGGTGCAGATCCGCACCCTGCGCCTGCGCCGCGCGGTGCTGACGGCGGTCGCCGAACGCCACCCGAACCCCGAGGAGTTGGACCTCATGCACCAGCTGGCCAGGCTCTCCGAACGGCAACGCCGCCGACTTACCGACGAGTTCCTCGACGCGGTGTTCGGCGGCGGCGCCGACCCGCGCCTCGCGGCGGCCGGCCGGACGATGACGCCGGAACTGCCCGACGACGCCGGCACGGAACAGGTGCGGGCGTGGGTGGAGCTGGCGGAGCTGTCCCAGGACCCGGAGTTCCGCGCGCTCCTGCGGCGACTGGCCGAGGAGGAGACGGCCGGGGCGCGGCCCGGCGGGCCGCCGCGCCGGGACCTGTGGGCCCTAGTAGTGCTTTGTTAGGTCGTGTCGTAGGGCTGCCATGGGGTGGGTTGTCGGCAGGTGGGGCAAGTGCCGGTCCAGGTGGCCAGCAGGTGCT
>NZ_JBEZND010000054.1:0-58631 GCF_040706415.1 Streptomyces sp. NPDC048106
CATCTCCCGCCTGCACAACCTCGTCCTTGCCGGGTGACGCAGAAACCACCAGGTCACCCGGCACATCAAAGATCATTTACGGGACAGCCCTTAGTCTCCGAGACCGGTGAAGAGCTCCACCGATTCACCTTTTCGGAAGCCGATAGGCTGCAAACTTTTCCCTGGGATTATCCGTCGGCCCGGGACATCACCGGGCCGGGCCCGCTGACGGAGGAGAACACCAGTCCCCACGACAGATGGCATCCGGGCCAGGCTCGCATACTCGGGTGCCTGGGCAGCCTGAGTTTCCACTTGTCAGCGTACGGCAATGCTTCTCATCCACAGCAGCCGTTCATTCAACTAGGCGTAAGCGCCTGGGCGTTACTCCAATAGAATTTCTTCAGGGCGCCGGTTCTTGACCGCGGTCTCGCGCACGGTCAGTATGTGCTCGATACAGGCTTCGAGGTCTCCTCCGTGATCGTCCCGGGCCATGCTCCTGAGTTCCCGAGCCAGATCCAATCCATTGATCAGCACGATCGGGTATTGGTCCTCGACCATCTCGGTCTGCGCGGGAACAGAGTAGGCCCCAGTGGTGACATACACGCCGATCCAGCCGCGTCTAAGCCGAGCGACGACGCGAGCGATCTGCTCGGCGGTCACGAGGCTGTCGAGCTTGACGCACTTCGCCTGTCCGAGGACGACGAGACTAGTGCCAGCCAGTCCACTGCCGATGTCGAGCCGACCGACAAAGTCCGCTCCTCCGTCTCCGGACCGCCGCGTCAGCCACCCTTCGACGTAGCTGTTGCCAGCACCGCGCAGTACACGGGCTGCGACCGCAGCGGCGACAGCCTCGAAGTCGTGCTTGCGTCCGTCGAAGTACTTGTAGATCAGCTCCAGGTCCTTGGCCTCGGTGGTGCTCGGCTCGGGTCGCTGTTCGGGCACCTTGGTCACCTTGGCGCGGGCAACCCGCCGGCGAAGCCTCGGCAGCGCTGAGTTCCCGTGTTTGACCCACTCACGCCAAGCCCGCGGAGCGAGTTCGAGCGCCGCCGTGTCGGTCACGGACTTGTCCCTGCGGGAGCCGATCCATCCCCACGAGACCTTGTCGTCCTCGTGGGTGAGGTCGATGAGGGCTATGTCGTAAACGTAGTTCGTGAACGTTGTGTGCTCGCTGCCGCCCCACTGGACCAGACGCTCGGCCCGCTCGATGATGCCGAGCCCGCAGAACTCGACGTGCCCCTTGACCTTGCCGTTACGCGAGACCGCGCGGAACAGCAGCAAAGGGACGGCGCTGGCTCGTTCCTCCGGAGTATGTCCCTGGTGCCCAGTGAAGGCATCAAGCAGGGCAGCGTTTCCGTTGGTCTTTCCGGGCTCGACGGTAGTGGTGACCTTGTGGTCGCCGAAGTAGCGGACGTGCCCGTTGTCCATGTCGAACACGTCGTGCCAAGGCGTCTGCTCGGTACCTGCCTTCCAGGGGCTTGACCGGATGAGAATGACCGGCCGCCTCTCCCCATCCGGCGTGCGCACCTTCGCCATGCCGTTGATGCCGGCCTCGAGCAAGGCCCGCGGGAGCTTCGGTGAGTGAGTTACATGATGGAAGTTGGGGTATCCCTCCAGCACTGCAGGGTTGGGATCTTTCCCGGTGGCGTAGCGATACACCTGTCCCACACGCAACTGCCCCCCCATTGCCGACTCCTCCACCGTGCTTCCTGATGATCTTCCTATTGTATGAGAAGGCGCTGACAGCACTTCAGACGCTGTGCAGTCGTTTGGCTCCACCGTCGGTTAGGGGCACATGTCCGAAGAGCCAGGGGTGTCGTCTCGGCTCGGTCCAGGAGGGGAGGAGGCTACTCAGGTTGAACTCGTGGAGTCCTGCGGTCTGACCGCGTCGTCGTCCATGGTCAGACCGGTGGGTGGCAGACAGCCGTCGACCAGGTGGGGCCGGTACTGGATCTTCTTCAGCTTCCGCTTGATCACGCGGGTGAGGTGCGTGAGGTCGGCGGCGGCGAAGTCGGCCAGGTGCCGCTTGAGGAGCGACCAGATCCCCTCGGCCGGATTCAGCTCCGGTGCGCAGGAGGGCATCTGGAAGATCTGTAAACAGTGCTTGTGCTCCTCGGCGAAGTCGGCCGGCTCCTTCACCAGGTGCATGTTCAGGTTGTCCCAGCACCACACCACCGGGGTGCCGAGCTGGATGTGAGTCATGACGATCAGATCGCGGTACCGGCGCCAGGAGAACGCCTTCGGCTCGCCCCGGCGCCCGTGCCGGATGTGCAGCTTGAAGAAGAACCGGGAGCGGTGTCCGGCGTGGTAGCAGACCACGCCGGCGATGTTGACCCGTCCCCGGTTGCGGCCGCGCACCCGCACCACCGGCCGGGCTCCGCGCGGCGCCCAGGTGTGTCCCTTCGACGGCCTCAGCCCCTGGCCTGCCTCGTCCTCGAAGCAGATGTGAGCGCCCAGGTCCGTCGCAGTCCTTCTACCTGCGGCCACACCTCGGCCTTCCACACTTCGATCGCCTCGTCGTCGCGTTCGATCGCCCGCCGCAGGGGCACCTGCGCGGACCAGCCGTGCCGCCGCAACAGCTTCCACACGCCCTGGATCGTGTACCCGACGTGGAACATCCGCCCGATCAGCAGCCCGACCCGCTTCAGCGTCCACCCCTGGAACCCGTCGTCCCAGCCGTGCGCGAGCGGGTCGCGCTCCAACTCCCGCTCCAGCCGCTCCCACTGCGCAGTGCTCAGCCTCTCCACCGAGACCGGCCCCTTCGAGCGCAGGGCGTCCGCACCGCCCTCCTTCCACTCCCTCCGCCAACGTCGCACCGACCGCGACGTCACCCGAAGCTGCCTCGCGACGGCCTCGGTCTTCTCGCCGCGAGCGAACCGCTCGGCCGCCTCAAGACGCACCCGCTCCCGCTTTTCCTGCTCCTTGGGCGTCAGCCCGCCCCCATGCGCGTACCGCATGACGACGTCGTACCGCGACGATCAAGAACTGTCACGGGCACCGGACTCCACGAGTTCAACCTGAGTACCGCCGCGGACGTGAAGCTGCCCGAGGTTGGCTGGGGGACGGTCCTCCTGAACAGGACGCGCCCCAGTGTCGGCAAGCCGTGGACGGATTCTGGCGAGACCCACGACGACCGGGGCCTGAAGAACCGGCCGGCGGAGGAGGTCCGGCTCGTACCGATCCCGCCCCAGCTCGTCGCCATCCTTCGGCAGCATCTCGATATCTTCGGCACCGCCGAGGACGGGCGGCTGTTCACCAATGAGCGCGGGGGAGTGGTCGGCTCTTCGACGTACTACCGCGTCTGGCAGGAGGCCCGTGTGCTGGCGCTTCCGCCGGCCGCGGTTGCCTCCCCGCTTGCCGCGCGTCCGTACGATCTGCGGCACTCGGCGCTGTCGACGTGGCTCAACTCCGGGGTGGACCCGACCGAAGTGGCCGAACGCGCGGGCAACAGTGTTGAGGTGCTGCTGAGCCGTTACGCCAAGTGCATCGACGGACGGCAGGAGATCGCCAACCGCACGATTGAGGATCTGTTGCGCGAATACGAATGACCAAGCAAGCACGCCGATGCTTTCCGCTTACACGAGCGGAGGGCATTGCCGTATATCAGCCGTATGTCGGCGGCCGGTAGATGCTGAGTGCACCTGCCGCGTCGCTTTTTGTATCACTGACGATCGGACGGCTCAGAGGTTCCGTCCAATTCATCTCTACGAATATGCCGCAGGGCTGTCGACTCTCACCGTATGGGGCATTCGGAGGAGGAGCCACGCCGGCTGCGCAGCGGGCGGTCGCGCTGTCCGTACTGTGGCCTTTTGCAAGACCGAGTGGCGACGCTTGAGCAGGACTGGGTGTTGCTGGAGCCGGACATGAACCCGTTGGCCCACACGGTGCCGGCGGAGCATCGGTGGATCGAGCTGTCAGACGGGCGAGTGGCCGTCTACGGAGTCTGTCCGCCAGACCCGTATCAGCGGTGCCGAGTCGAGCATCGGTTGGCGTGCTCGGCACAGCCGATCCCGGATCTCTGGCCGTGGTTGACCTCGCTCCGCGGTGAGAACGCGCGACGAGTCGAACGGCAGGCTGGCTCGGAGCCACCCCGGTTCCCTGAGCAATGGCCGGATGCCGGGTGACGGCTGCTCGCCTCACATGTGCTGGCTCACCTGGGAGGCGCACCAAGATCCCGTCCACGCCTCGTCCACAGACCTCGACATACGGCCACTCCGGACCGCACACGCCTGCATATACGCGAAGACCCCGGCCTCAGCGTTTCCGCTGGTGACGGGGTCTTTGGGCACCTCATGTTGGGTGCCCCCGGCAGGATTCGAACCTGCGCACACGGCTCCGGAGGCCGTTGCTCTATCCCCTGAGCTACGGGGGCGTGTCGTGTGGAGCGCTGTGCTCTTGGCGACGGGTAGAACACTAGCAGGTCCGGTGGGGTGATCAGGAACCCGTTTGCGGGGAGGGGTCCCCTGTAGGGGGTGGAAGTGGGGAAAACCCGGACGCGGTGGCTCGGGCGGACCTACTCTCGAGTTGTGTCGGGCGCGTCGGGTCGGGTGCTTGTTGTCGATGACAACAAGGTCATCCGGCAGCTGATCAGGGTCAACCTTGAGCTGGAAGGGCTTGAGGTCGTGACCGCGGCCGATGGTGCCGAGTGTCTGGACGTGGTGCACCAAGTGCGGCCCGATCTCGTGACGCTCGACGTCGTCATGCCGCGGCTGGACGGGCTGCGCACCGCCGCCCGGCTCCGTGCCGATCCCCGGACGAACCATCTGCCCCTCGCCATCATCAGCGCCTGCACCCAGTACGAGGTCGAGACCGGCCTCGACGTCGGTGTGGACGCCTTCCTCTCCAAGCCTTTCGAACCTGCCGAACTCGTGCGCCTCGTCAAGCAGTTGATCCAGGGCCGGACCGGGCGTGGGGGAGAGGGGGACGGGGGAGAAGGTGGAGAAGGAGGGGGAGATGGTGGGGGTGGGGGTGGGGGTGGGGGCGGAGATGGTGGTGGGGATGATGACGATGACGGGCTTGCGGATGGGGTGGCCGACGGCGTTTCCATCGGGTGAGCGGCCGGCGTGGGTCTGAGGGGCCAGCGGTGTCGGCGGCCACAGCCGGGCGGGGCGTGCCCCGGTGAGCCCGGATGGCCGAGGTCCCCGTCTCACCAGGGAAACCGGCTCGCCTTCCCACCCCCCTCCTCCCCTACCCTTGTCCCGTGACCCCCGCCGAGCTCTCCCGCACCGTGCTGCACGCCGTGCGTTGTGCCGTGGACGAGGGGGAGCTGAGTGTGGCGGTGCCCGAGCGGGTCGTGGTGAGCGAGCCGGGGGCCGGGGGGTGCGGGGAGTACGCGACCAACGTCGCGCTCCAGCTCGCCCGCGCGGCCGGGAAGCCGCCGCTCACGGTCGCCGGGATCCTGCGGTCCCGGCTCATCGCGGCGGACGGCGTCCGGGACGTCGTCGTCACCGGGCCCGGGTTCCTCAACTTCCGGCTCGATCGGCGGGTCGATCCGCTTCAGGCGCTCGTGACGGACATCCGTGGACGCGGTGGCAGGTACGGGCATGGTGATGCCCTCGCCGGGCAGGTCGTGGCGTTGCGGGTGCCGTACGAGGTGCGGGCCGAGGTCGTCGCCGACGCCGTCGTACGGATCGTCGCCACTCAGGGCGGGCGGGCCACCGTAGAGCACGGTGAACCCGTCGATCTGCGGCCCGTGCCCGCTCCCGAGGACCCCGCGCCGCTCGGGCCGGACGCCGCCCGCTGGGCGCTGCTCCACCCCGCCCCGCACGACCGGCCCCGCATCACCGCCGACCATCTCGTCCAGCGGGAGAGCAATCCGCTGTTCCGGGTGCGGTACGCCCACGCCCGCGTCCGGGCCCTCGGCCGCAACGCCGCACTCCTGGGCTTCGCCGCCGAGCCCGGCCCTCTCGACCTCCAGCCGAAGCTTCTCGCCGAGCCCGGCCCCCTCGACGCCGAGTCGACGCCCCCCGCCGAGCCCGGCCCTCTCGCCGCCGCGCCGAAGTCTCTCGCCGAGCCCGGCCCCCTCACCCCCGCGTCGAGGCACCTCACCCCCGCGCCGACGCCCCCCGCCGCCCACGCGGTCCGCCGAACCCAGGACTCCCCACACCCCCTCCAAACCCCCCTCGCCGACTACCCCCGCATCCTCACCGCGGCCGCCACCCACCGTGCCCCGGACCGGCTTGCCCGGCATCTCGTCACCGTCGCGGATGCCGTGCTGCCCTTTCTGACCTGTGTGCTTCCGATCGGCGAGGAGAAACCCTCGGCCGCCCACCGGGCCCGGCTCGCGCTTGCCGAAGCGGCCGGGACGGTGCTGGCCGGCGGCCTGTCCCTGCTCGGCATCGACGCACCCGAACATCTCTGAGGGAACCGAGAGCGGATGTCCCCCGGAGTGAGACAGAGAGTCTGAGAGCCACCGTCATGAGCCGTTCCGCCCACCCCGCCGGGCCCCGTCACGCCGATGTGCTGCCCGAGGGGCACTACTCCGCGCCGCCCACCGACCTCAACGTGCTCGACCACAAGGTCTGGGCGCAGACCGTCGGCCGCGGCGAGGACGGGGTCGTCACCGTCGGCGGGGTCCCCGTGACCCGGCTCGCCGAGGAGTTCGGCACGCCCGCGTACGTCATGGACGAGGCCGACTTCCGGGCGCGGGCGCGCGCCTGGCGCACCGCCTTCGGGACCGACGCCGACGTGTTCTACGCCGGAAAGGCCTTCCTCTCGCGTGCCGTCGTGCGGTGGCTCGCGGAAGAAGGGCTGAATCTCGACGTCTGCTCCGGCGGCGAGCTGGCCACCGCGCTGTCCGCCGGGATGGATCCCGCGCGCATCGCCTTCCACGGGAACAACAAGTCCGTCGCGGAGATCACCCGCGCCGTGGAGGCCGGCGTCGGGCGGATCGTGCTCGACTCCTTCCAGGAGATCGTGCGGGTCGCCCACATCGCCCAGTCCCTGGGCAAGCGGCAGAAGGTGCAGATCCGGATCACCGTCGGCGTCGAGGCGCACACCCACGAGTTCATCGCCACCGCGCACGAGGACCAGAAGTTCGGCATCCCGCTCGCCGGGGGGCAGGCCGCCGAGGCGGTGCGGCGGGCGCTTCAGCTCGACGGGCTCGAAGTGATCGGGATCCACTCCCACATCGGGTCGCAGATCTTCGACATGTCCGGGTTCGAGGTCGCCGCCCACCGGGTCGTCGGGCTGCTCAAGGACATCCGGGACGAGCATGGCGTCGAACTGCCCGAGATCGACCTCGGCGGCGGCCTCGGCATCGCCTACACCAGCGACGACGACCCGCGTGAGCCGCACGAGATCGCCAAGGCGCTCGGTGAGATCGTCAGCCGTGAGTGCGAGGCCGCGCGGCTGCGCACGCCCCGCATCTCGGTCGAGCCGGGGCGCGCCGTCGTCGGTCCCACCGCCTTCACGCTCTACGAGGTCGGCACCGTGAAGCCGCTGGAGGGGCTGCGCACGTACGTCTCCGTCGACGGCGGCATGTCCGACAACATCCGGACCGCGCTGTACGACGCCGAGTACAGCGTCGCCCTCGTCTCGCGGGCCAGCGACGCCGAGCCCATGCTCGTGCGGATCGTCGGCAAGCACTGCGAGAGCGGGGACATCGTGGTCAAGGACGCGTTCCTGCCCGCCGACCTCGCGCCGGGCGACCTGATCGCCGTACCGGCCACGGGGGCGTACTGCCGGTCGATGGCCAGCAACTACAACCACGTGCTCCGGCCGCCCGTCGTCGCGGTGAAGGACGGCGAGGCCCGGGTGATCGTCCGGCGGGAGACGGAGGAGGACCTCCTGCGTCTCGACGTCGGATGATGAGGGGACGGAAGATCTGCGGTCTTCCCTCCCCGCGCAAATGAAATAAACGTCTCAGGATCCGGACGAAGGGTAGAAACTCCCGTCCGGTGAGTGAGACTGGTCCAACCGTAGACGGTAAGAGGAAACGAGGTCGGATGATGCGTACGCGTCCGCTGAAGGTGGCGCTGCTGGGCTGTGGGGTTGTCGGCTCAGAGGTGGCGCGCATCATGACGACGCACGCCGACGACCTCGCCGCCAGGATCGGAGCGCCCGTCGAACTCGCGGGCGTCGCCGTGCGGCGGCCCTCCAAGGTGCGCGAGGGCATCGACCCGGCCCTCGTCACCACCGACGCCACCGCGCTCGTCAAACGCGGCGACATCGACGTCGTCGTCGAGGTGATCGGCGGGATCGAGCCCGCGCGCTCCCTCATCACGGCCGCGTTCGAGCACGGCGCCTCCGTCGTCTCCGCGAACAAGGCCCTGCTCGCCCAGGACGGGGCCGCCCTGCACGCCGCCGCCGAGGAGCACGGGCGGGACCTCTACTACGAGGCCGCCGTCGCCGGTGCCATCCCGCTGATCCGCCCGCTGCGCGAGTCCCTGGCCGGCGACAAGGTCAACCGGGTCCTCGGCATCGTCAACGGCACCACCAACTTCATCCTCGACAAGATGGACTCCACGGGCGCCGGCTACCAGGAGGCCCTGGACGAGGCCACCGCGCTCGGGTACGCCGAGGCCGACCCGACCGCCGACGTGGAGGGCTTCGACGCCGCCGCCAAGGCCGCCATCCTCGCCGGCATCGCCTTCCACACGCGGGTGCGCCTGGACGACGTCCACCGCGAGGGGATGTCGGAGGTCACCGCGGCCGACTTCCGCTCGGCCAAGGAGATGGGCTGCACCATCAAGCTGCTCGCCATCTGCGAGCGGGCACGGGACGGGGCGTCCGTCACCGCGCGCGTGCACCCCGCCATGATCCCGCTGAGCCACCCCCTCGCCTCCGTGCGCGGCGCGTACAACGCCGTCTTCGTGGAGAGCGACGCCGCCGGGCAGCTGATGTTCTACGGCCCCGGCGCCGGCGGCTCCCCGACCGCCTCCGCCGTTCTCGGCGACCTCGTCGCCGTCTGCCGCAACAAGCTCAACGGCACCACCGGCCCCGGCGAGTCGGCCTACGCGGCGCTGCCCGTCTCCCCGATGGGCGACGTCGTCACGCGGTACCACATCAGCCTGGACGTGGCCGACAAACCGGGTGTCCTCGCCCAGGTCGCCACCGTCTTCGCCGAGCACGGGGTCTCCATCGACACCGTCCGGCAGCAGGGCAAGGACGGCGAGGCCTCCCTCGTCGTCGTCACCCACCGGGCCCTCGACGCCGCCCTGTCCGGCACCGTCGAGGCACTGCGCAAGCTCGACACCGTGCGGGGTGTCGCCAGCATCATGCGGGTTGAAGGAGAGTAAGCAGCAATGACCCACCAGTGGCGCGGAATCATCGAGGAGTACCGGGACCGGCTGCCGGTTTCCGACAGCACGCCGATCGTGACGCTCCGTGAGGGTGGCACGCCCCTCGTGCCCGCGCAGGTGCTCTCCGAGCGCACCGGCTGCGAGGTCCACCTCAAGGTGGAGGGCGCGAACCCGACGGGGTCCTTCAAGGACCGCGGCATGACGATGGCCATCTCCAAGGCGAAGGAGGAGGGGGCCAAGGCCGTCATCTGCGCGTCCACCGGCAACACCTCCGCCTCCGCCGCGGCGTACGCCGTACGGGCCGGCATGGTCTCGGCCGTACTGGTGCCGCAGGGCAAGATCGCGCTCGGCAAGATGGGCCAGGCCCTGGTGCACGGCGCGAAGATCCTCCAGGTCGACGGCAACTTCGACGACTGCCTCACCCTCGCCCGCTCGCTGAGCGAGAACTACCCGGTGGCGCTGGTCAATTCGGTCAACCCGGTACGCATCGAGGGCCAGAAGACGGCCGCCTTCGAGATCGTGGACATGCTCGGCGACGCGCCCGACATCCACGTCCTGCCGGTCGGCAACGCGGGCAACATCACCGCCTACTGGAAGGGCTACAAGGAGTACGCCGCCGACGGCGTCGCCACCCGCAAGCCCCGGATGTGGGGGTTCCAGGCCTCCGGCAGCGCCCCGATCGTGCGCGGCGAGATCGTCAAGGACCCGTCGACCATCGCCACCGCCATCCGGATCGGCAACCCGGCCTCCTGGCAGTACGCCCTGGCGGCCCGGGACGAGTCCGGCGGCGCCATCGACGAGGTGACGGACCGTGAAATCCTGCGCGCCTACCGGCTGTTGGCCGCGCAGGAGGGTGTCTTCGTGGAGCCCGCCTCCGCCGCCTCCGTCGCCGGTCTGCTCAAGGCCGCCGAGCAGGGCAAGGTCGACCCGGGCCAGCGCATCGTGTGCACCGTCACCGGCAACGGCCTGAAGGACCCCGACTGGGCCGTCGCCGGCGCCCCCCAGCCGGTCACCGTCCCGGTCGACGCGGCCACCGCGGCCGAGCGCCTCGGCCTCGCCTGACCCCGGTGTGTCCGGTGCCTCGGCCCCGCCCGAGGCACCGGACACACCGGGTTTTCCCTGACAGGGTGCACAAGGGGCTTACGACACGCATCGTGCGCCTCCTGTGCGCCCTATGTCGCTACTGAACCTTCCTTCGATACGCTGTACCGAACCCGCTTGTTGCATATGCACTGCGCATAGGGGCAACGCCGCGCCGTCTGCGCGGCCGAGGGTCTCCACGTACGTATCGAGTGTCTTTGACAGTCACGCAGCTCAAGGAGAGTCTTCGAGCGATGGCCGGTCCAGCCTTCCGAGCCGCCGCCGTCCGGGTGCGCACCCCCGCCACCAGCGCCAATCTCGGTCCGGGCTTCGACGCCCTGGGCCTCGCGCTGGGGCTCTACGACGACGTCGTCGTCCGGGTGGCCGACTCCGGGCTGCACATCGACATCGCGGGCGAGGGCAGCGAGACCCTGCCGCGCGACGAGCGTCACCTCCTCGTCCGCTCCCTGCGCACCGCCTTCGACCTGCTGGGCGGCCAGCCCCGCGGGCTGGAGATCGTCTGCGCCAACCGCATCCCGCACGGCCGGGGCCTCGGCTCCTCCTCCGCCGCCATCTGCGCCGGCATCGTGGCCGCCCGCGCCGTGACCATAGGCGGCGAGGCCCGGCTGGACGACGCGGCCCTGCTGGCGCTGGCCACCGAGATCGAGGGCCACCCGGACAACGTGGCCGCCTGTCTGCTCGGCGGATTCACCCTTTCCTGGATGGAATCCGGCACGGCCCGCGCAATCAGAATGGACCCCGACGATTCCATCGTTCCGGTGGTTTTCGTACCCGGAAAGCCGGTACTGACGGAAACCGCCCGCGGACTGCTGCCGCGCACCGTGCCGCATGTCGACGCCGCCGCCAACGCGGGCCGTGCCGCCCTGCTCGTCGAGGCACTCACCCGGCGCCCCGAACTGCTGCTGCCCGCCACCGAGGACCGCCTGCACCAGGAGTACCGCGCCCCGGCCATGCCGGAGAGCGCCGCGCTGGTGGAAAGGCTGCGGGCGGACGGGATCCCGGCCGTCATCTCCGGCGCCGGACCCACCGTCATGGCCCTGACCGACGCCGGCACCGCCGACAAGGTCTCCCACCTCGCGGGTGAGGGCTGGGCCGCCAACCGGCTGGACCTGGACATGCAGGGAGCGAGCGTGCTGCCGCTTGCGACCTGACACACGGTTGCCGGATTTGGAGAGGGGGAATGTTTGTTGGATCCGGTAGTGTTAATCTCAAGTCTGCACCCGACCTCACCATGGCGAGGTGCCACTCGTCCCCGTCCGGGACAGACATTCTTCCGGGAGCCTCCCACGCCACTCCGTGTTCCTCACGCCGTACCTGGGCAGTACGACGTATGCGAGCACTGAGCCGGCCGCAGGGCATGCTCCGGAACAGGTGCGACCACGCCACGTGACACCGGGTGCCACGGCTCGCGGAAGCGCCATCACCGCACATTTCTTCCGCCGCGTTGGCGGACCACCGCCCCGGCACGGTTCACCGAAGACAGGACCGTAGCCGGACAGCACAACCGGTCGCCGAGCCAGACAGGCCGACGTCCGCTCCAGGGAAGGACCCTTCGTGAGCGACACCACCGATCTGATGGGCGCACGTGTCGAGGAGACCGCTGCCGCGCCCGCCACGGACGCCTCCGCGCCTGCCACCGGTGCCGGCTCCCGGCGGCGCCGGGGTACCGGCCTTGAGGGCATGGTGCTGGCCGAGCTGCAACAGGTCGCCTCGGGCCTCGGCATCAGGGGCACCGCGCGGATGCGCAAGAGCCAGCTGATCGAGGTCATCAAGGAGGCGCAGGCCCAGGGCGGCGCTTCCAAGGCCGAGGCAGCCGCCGAGACCAAGCCGAAGCGCCGGGCCACCTCCAAGGCCCGCACCGGCGAGAGCGCCGACGGCGCGCAGAAGGCGGCCAAGTCCGAGGCGTCCGCCGACAAGGCGCAGCAGCAGATCGAGATCCCCGGGCAGCCTGCCGGGGGCACCGGCCGCGGGAGCGAGGCCGAGCGCGGAGAGGACGCGCCGACCGAGCGCCGTCGCCGCCGTGCCACCGCCGAGGCCGGCAGCCCCGCCGCGAGCGGTGCCGAGACGGCCGCCGCCGAGGCGAAGACCGAGACCCGCGCCGACGCGAAGGGCGAGGCCAAGGCCGAGGCGCAGCAGGGCGAGTCCGCGAAGAGCGACGCCGGTGACGGCGAGGGCCGCGGCCGCCGCGACCGCCGTGAGCGGGGCCGCGAGCGCGACCGTGACCGTGACCGTGACCGCGACCGCCGTGGCAAGGGCGACGACCAGCAGGGCGGCCAGCAGCGTCAGCAGCAGGGCCAGCAGGGCGGTCGCCAGGACCGGCAGCAGGACGACGACGACTTCGAGGGCGGCCGTCGTGGCCGGCGCGGCCGTTACCGCGACCGCCGGGGCCGTCGTGGCCGTGACGAGATCGCCGAGCCGCAGGTCGCCGAGGACGACGTCCTGATCCCCGTCGCGGGCATCCTGGACATCCTCGACAACTACGCCTTCATCCGGACCTCCGGCTACCTGCCGGGTCCGAACGACGTGTACGTCTCCCTCGCCCAGGTCCGCAAGAACGGTCTGCGCAAGGGTGACCACGTCACCGGTGCGGTCCGCCAGCCGAAGGAGGGCGAGCGCCGCGAGAAGTTCAACGCGCTCGTGCGCCTCGACTCCGTCAACGGCATGGCGCCCGAACACGGCCGCGGCCGCCCGGAGTTCAACAAGCTGACGCCGCTGTACCCGCAGGACCGCCTCCGCCTGGAGACGGACCCGGGCGTGCTGACGACCCGCATCATCGACCTCGTCTCGCCGATCGGCAAGGGCCAGCGCGGTCTGATCGTGGCCCCGCCGAAGACCGGCAAGACCATGATCATGCAGGCGATCGCCAACGCGATCACGCACAACAACCCCGAGTGCCACCTGATGGTCGTCCTCGTCGACGAGCGTCCGGAGGAGGTCACCGACATGCAGCGGTCGGTCAAGGGCGAGGTCATCTCCTCGACCTTCGACCGCCCGGCCGAGGACCACACCACGGTCGCCGAGCTGGCCATCGAGCGCGCCAAGCGCCTCGTGGAGCTGGGTCACGACGTGGTCGTGCTGCTGGACTCCATCACGCGTCTGGGCCGCGCCTACAACCTCGCGGCGCCCGCCTCCGGCCGCATCCTGTCCGGTGGTGTCGACTCGACCGCGCTGTACCCGCCGAAGCGGTTCTTCGGTGCCGCGCGCAACATCGAGGACGGCGGCTCGCTCACCATCCTGGCGACGGCGCTCGTGGACACCGGCTCCCGCATGGACGAGGTGATCTTCGAGGAGTTCAAGGGCACCGGCAACATGGAGCTCAAGCTCGACCGGAAGCTCGCCGACAAGCGCATCTTCCCGGCGGTGGACGTGGACGCGTCCGGCACCCGTAAGGAAGAGATCCTGCTGGGCGCCGAGGAGCTGGGCATCGTCTGGAAGCTGCGCCGGGTGCTGCACGCCCTGGACCAGCAGCAGGCGATCGAGCTGCTGCTGGACAAGATGAAGCAGACCAAGTCGAACGTCGAGTTCCTGATGCAGATCCAGAAGACGACGCCGACCCCCGGTAACGGCGACTGAGTCCCCGGTACCCGCTGACAGAGGCCGTCCCCCAGGGGGCGGCCTCTTCGTCGTACAGAGCACCGGAAATGCTCCCGACACGAGACCTTTGCCACAAGGGGCACGCTCCGTGACCGGTCGGGAACATACGACAACCAGTGTCAAACCACCAGGTGAGCGCCGCATCCCCGGATGTGCCGACTACGCAGAGTGCCCATCGCCGCACGCGGTGGGCACTCTGCGTTGTGCAACGCTGTCCCGAGTTTCTCCGTCCTGCCGCACGGAGGGACGATGGAGCGGTGATGACCGCGCCTGACCCTGACCGCAGGGGGTAACCGATCGACGAGCCCTAGGAGTGCCGTGTCCGCCGAGAGCATGCCGGAACCCGCGATACCCCAGCCCGGCCCCCAGGAGCCCGGCCGACGGGGCAAGGGCCGGCGCCGCAAGCCCCGCAGCGTCGGCCGCAAGGCCCTGCTGGCGACGGCCTGGACGGCCGCGGGCGTGCTGGTGCTCGGCGGCGCCGGAGCCGGTTACCTGTACCTCAAGCTCAACGGCAACCTGCACAGCATCGACATCAACCAGGTCCTGGGCGGCGACCGGCCCACGAAGGTCGACAACGGCTCCGAGAACATCCTGGTCCTCGGCTCGGACACCCGCGCCGGCTCCAACAAGAAGCTCGGCGGCGGCACGGACGACGGCAGCGCCCGCTCCGACACCGCGATGATCGTGCACGTCTACGAGGGCCACAAGAAGGCCGGCGTGGTCTCCGTGCCCCGGGACACCCTCGTGGACCGCCCCGCCTGCACCGACGCCAAGGGCACCACGCACCCGGCGGCGACCGGCGTGATGTTCAACGAGGCGTACTCCACCGGCGGCGCGGCCTGCGCCGTGAAGTCCGTCGAGTCCCTCACCGGCATCCGCATGGACCACTACCTGGAGGTCGACTTCGCGGGCTTCCAGAAGCTCGTCGACGACCTCGGCGGCGTCCCGGTCACCACGACCAGGGCCATCGCCGACCCGCAGAGCCACCTGGACCTCAAGCCCGGCACGCACACCCTCGACGGGCAGCAGGCCCTCGGCCTGGTCCGCACCCGGCACGGCGTCGGCGACGGCTCCGACCTCGGCCGCATCCAGCTCCAGCAGGCCTTCGTCAAGGCGCTGCTCGGCCAGGTCAGGAACGTCGGCGTGCTCAGCGACCCCAAGAAGCTGTACGACCTCGCCGACACTGCCACCAAGACCGTCACCACCGACTCCGACCTCGGCTCGGTCAACTCCCTCATCGACTTCGCCGACGGCCTCAAGGGCATCGACGCCACGCGCATGACGATGGTCACCATGCCCGTGCGGTACGACCCGGCCGACCCGAACCGGGTCCTGCTGGAGAAGGCGAAGGCCCAGCTGGTGTGGGACGCGCTGAAGAACGACCGCCCGATCCCGGCGGCGGCCACGAAGGGGACGGCCACCGGCGAGGCCGGCGGTGTGGTGAGCGGCTGAGGGAGGCGCGGGGACCCTCTCGCACCCCTGGGAATAGAACGACCGTACCCCCGGTTTGGGGGGATGGCACCAGTCCTGGCAGACTGGTACGTCGGCCCCGGTTCACGCTCCCGCAGCCCGCGGAGGCGACCCGGCGCCCTCCCGAACACTAGGAGAAACCTTGAAGCGCGACATCCACCCCGAGTACGTCGAGACGCAGGTCAGCTGCACCTGTGGCGCGTCGTTCACCACCCGCAGCACCATCGAGTCCGGCACCATCCGGGCCGAGGTCTGCTCCGAGTGCCACCCGTTCTACACGGGCAAGCAGAAGATCCTCGACACCGGTGGCCGTGTGGCCCGCTTCGAGGCCCGCTTCGGCAAGGCTGCCGCCGGCTCCAAGAAGTAGCGAGCCCCCATTCGCCGGTCCACGGCCGTACGTCCGCGAGGGCGTGCGTCCGGGACCGGCGTTTTTGGTCGCCCGCCCCTTCCCTTCACCGCAGTACAGGAGCCGAAAGATGTTCGAGGCAGTCGAGGAACTCGTCACCGAGCACGCCGACCTCGAGACGAAGCTCGCCGACCCGTCGGTCCACGCCGACCAGGCGAACGCGCGCAAGCTGAACAAGCGCTATGCCGAGCTGACCCCGATCGTCGGCACGTACCGCTCCTGGAGGCAGGCCGGCGACGACATCGGGACCGCGCGCGAACTGGCCGCCGACGACCCCGACTTCGCCGCCGAGGTCAAGGAGCTGGAGCAGCAGCGCGAGGAGCTGACCGAGAAGCTGCGCCTCCTGCTGGTCCCGCGCGACCCGAGTGACGACAAGGACGTCATCCTGGAGATCAAGGCGGGCGCGGGCGGCGACGAGTCGGCGCTGTTCGCCGGCGACCTGCTGCGCATGTACCTGCGCTACGCGGAGCGCGTCGGCTGGAAGACCGAGATCATCGACGCCACCGAGTCCGAGCTGGGCGGCTACAAGGACGTCCAGGTCGCGGTGAAGACCCGCGGGCAGACCGAGCCCGGCCAGGGCGTGTGGGCGCGGCTGAAGTACGAGGGCGGTGTGCACCGCGTGCAGCGGGTGCCGGCCACTGAGTCCCAGGGCCGCATCCACACCTCCGCCGCCGGTGTCCTCGTCACCCCCGAGGCCGAGGAGGTGGACGTGGAGATCAACCCGAACGACCTCCGCATCGACGTCTACCGGTCCTCCGGACCCGGCGGCCAGTCCGTCAACACCACGGACTCCGCGGTGCGCATCACCCACCTGCCCACCGGCGTCGTCGCCTCCTGCCAGAACGAGAAGAGCCAGCTCCAGAACAAGGAGCAGGCCCTGCGTATCCTGCGCTCCAGGTTGCTCGCCGCGGCCCAGGAGGAGGCGGAGCGGGAGGCCGCGGACGCCCGCCGCAGCCAGGTCCGCACCGTCGACCGCTCCGAGAAGATCCGTACGTACAACTTCCCGGAGAACCGCATTTCCGACCACCGCGTCGGCTTCAAGGCGTACAACCTGGACCAGGTCCTGGACGGCGACCTCGACGCGGTCATCCAGGCCTGTGTCGACGCCGACTCCGCGGCGAAGCTCGCGGCCGCGTGAGGCGACGCCGCCCTTAGGCCCATACGACGTGTGTTCGCAGACTTCCGGAGGACTTGCGTGAACCTGCTGCTCGCAGAGGTGGCCCAGGCCACCCAGCGGCTGGCCGACGCCGGCGTGCCCTCGCCGCGCACCGACGCGGAGGAGCTCGCCGCGTTCGTGCACGGCGTCAAGCGGGGCGAACTGCACTCCGTGAAGGACGCGGACTTCGACGCCCGGTACTGGGAGGTCATCGCCCGGCGTGAGCAGCGCGAGCCGCTCCAGCACATCACCGGGCGGGCCTACTTCCGCTACCTGGAACTCCAGGTCGGGCCCGGCGTCTTCGTGCCCCGGCCGGAGACCGAGTCGGTGGTCGGCTGGGCCATAGACGCGGTGCGCGCCATGGACGTGGTCGAGCCCTGCATCGTCGACCTGTGCACCGGCTCCGGGGCCATCGCGCTCGCCCTCGCCCAGGAGGTGCCGCGCTCCAGGGTGCACGCCGTGGAGCTGTCGGAGGACGCGCTGCGCTGGACCCGCAAGAACGTGGAGGGGTCCAGGGTCGACCTGCGCCAGGGCGACGCCCTGACCGCGTTCCCCGACCTGGACGGCCAGGTCGACCTGGTCGTCTCCAACCCGCCGTACATCCCGCTCACCGAATGGGAGTACGTCGCCCCCGAGGCCCGCGACTACGACCCCGAGCTGGCGTTGTTCTCGGGGGAGGACGGCCTCGACCTGATCCGCGGCATCGAGCGCACCGCGCACCGGCTGCTGCGGCCCGGCGGGGTCGTCGTCATCGAGCACGCCGACACCCAGGGCGGCCAGGTGCCGTGGATCTTCACCGAGGAGCGGGGCTGGGCCGACGCGGCCGATCACCCCGACCTCAACAACCGGCCGCGGTTCGCCACCGCCCGCAAGGCGCTGCCGTGAGCAGCACCGAGACTTCAACCCCGCAGTTTGTGTACGAGGAGGCCCGTTAGATGGCACGGCGATACGACACCAACGACGCGACCGACCGCGTGACCGGTCTGCGCGAAGCCGCGTCCGCCGTCCGCCGGGGCGAGCTGGTGGTGCTGCCGACCGACACGGTCTACGGCATCGGCGCCGACGCGTTCTCCTCCGAGGCCGTCGCCGATCTGCTCGCCGCCAAGGGCCGGGGCCGCAACATGCCCACCCCCGTGCTCATCGGCTCCCCGAACACCCTGCACGGCCTGGTCACGAACTTCTCCGAGCTGGCCTGGGAACTGGTCGACGCGTTCTGGCCGGGCGCCCTGACGCTGGTCGCCAAGCACCAGCCGTCCCTCCAGTGGGACCTGGGCGACACCCGGGGCACGGTCGCCGTGCGCATGCCGCTGCACCCGGTCGCCATCGAGCTGCTCACGGAGGTCGGCCCGATGGCGGTCTCCTCCGCCAACCTCACCGGGCATCTGTCGCCGGAGACCTGCGACGCCGCGCAGGACATGCTCGGCGACTCCGTCTCCGTCTACCTCGACGGCGGCCCGACCCCGGGCAACGTGCCCTCGTCCATCGTGGACGTCTCCCGCGACGTGCCGGTGCTGCTGCGCGAGGGCGCCCTCTCCGCGGACGAGCTGCGCAAGGTCGTACCCGACCTTGAGGTGGCGAATTGACGGCCCCTGAAGCGGGGCGTGGCATAGGCATCGGGGAGCGCCTCGCGGAGGAGACGACCACCTTCGGGTTTCCGCGTGACACCTTCCGCATCCTCCACGTCAGTACCGGCAACGTGTGCCGCTCGCCCATCACCGAGCGGCTGACCCGGCATTTCGTCGCCGAGCGCCTCGGTGTGCTCGGCGGCGGGCTGATCGTGGAGAGCGCGGGCACCTGGGGCCACGAGGGCGCGCCCATGGAGGCCAACGCGGAGGCCGTGCTGGCCGACTTCGGCGCCGACGCGGCCGGCTTCATGGGCCGGGAGCTGCTGGACGAGCACGTCATCCGGGCCGACCTGGTCCTGACCGCGACCCGCGACCACCGCGCCCAGGTCATCTCCATGGGCCATTCGGCGGGCCTGCGCACGTTCACCCTCAAGGAGTTCACGCGCCTGGTCCGCGCGATCGACCCCGCGACGCTGCCGCCGCTGGAGGACGGCCTCGTGATGCGCGCCCGCGCCCTGGTCCGGGCGGCCGCCGCGCTGCGCGGCTGGCTCCTGGCCCCCACGGCGGAGGCGGACGAGGTCTACGACCCCTACGGCGCGCCCCTGACGTTCTTCCGCTCCATCGGCGACGAGATAAGGGACGCGCTGGACCCTGTCGTCACGGCGCTCACGGGTGTGCCCGCGCGGATGTGACGGCGCCGGCGCGGCTCATACGGCACCACGGGCGCCACGGTGCCGCGCACCGCACCGGACCCCGGCCTACATTGGGGATACGTCACCGTCGACCGCCCGGAGTCCGTCATGTCGGTCATCACCCCGTACGAGGCCGATGTCCTGCGGGAGCAGGATCCGGAGCTGGCCGAGATCCTGCTGGGGGAACTGCGGCGGCAGGCGACGTCGCTCCAGCTGATCGCGGCGGAGAACTTCACGTCCCGCGCCGTGCTCGCCGCCCTCGGGTCGCCGCTGGCGAACAAGTACGCCGAGGGCTATCCCGGCGCCCGCCATCACGGCGGCTGCGAACTCGTGGACATGGCCGAGCGGCTCGCGGTGGAACGGGCGAGCGCGCTGTTCGGCGCCCAGCACGCGAACGTCCAGGCACACTCGGGCTCCTCGGCCGTCCTCGCGGCGTACGCCGCGCTGCTGCGCCCCGGTGACACCGTCCTCGCCCTCGGCCTGCCCTACGGCGGTCACCTCACCCACGGCTCCCCGGCGAACTTCTCCGGGCGCTGGTTCGACTTCGTCGGCTACGGCGTCGACGCGGAGACCGGGCTGATCGACCACGACCAGGTGCGCCACCTGGCCCGCAACCACCGCCCGAAGGCGATCGTGTGCGGCTCCATCGCCTACCCCCGGCACATCGACTACGCCTTCTTCCGCGAGGTCGCCGACGAGGTCGGCGCCTATCTGATCGCGGACGCCGCACACCCCATCGGCCTCGTCGCGGGCGGCGCCGCCCCGAACCCGGTGCCCTACGCCGACATCGTGTGCGCGACGACACACAAGGTGCTGCGCGGCCCCCGCGGCGGCATGCTCCTGTGCGGGAGCGAGCTGGCGGAGCGGGTGGACCGGGCGGTGTTCCCGTTCACCCAGGGCGGGGCGCAGATGCACACCATCGCCGCCAAGGCCGTCGCGTTCGGCGAGGCCGCCACCCCGGCGTTCGCGGCGTACGCCCACCAGGTGGTCGCCAATGCCCGCACCCTGGCCGGCCACCTCGCCGAACAGGGGCTCTCCGTCGTCACCGGCGGCACGGACACCCATCTGATCACCGCGGACGTGGCGCCGCTCGGCGTGGACGGCCGCACCGCCCGCGGCCGGCTCGCCGCCGCCGGGATCGTCCTGGACTGCTGCGCGCTGCCGGGCGGCGACGGCCGGGGCCTGCGCCTGGGCACGGCCGCGGTGACCACCCAGGGCATGGGCGAGCCGGAGATGGCGCGGATCGCGAAGCTGCTCGCCGCGGTGGCGCGCGGGCACACGGAACCGGCCGGGGCGCGGGCGGAGGTGGGCGAGCTGACCAGGGCGTTCCCGCCGTATCCGGGCTGATCCGGGGTAGCCGCGGCACAGGGCACGGCATCGGCACAGCGTCGGTCACAGCGGGATGTGCAACCATCATGGCTACCCGTCAGTCCCCATCCATATACGCCCGCCGCTAGGCTGTGACGCTGTGATGGCCAGCGAGACCTGTGGGGAAGCCCGTGCGTGAATACCTGCTGACGCTCTGCATCACGGCCGCGGTGACGTACCTGCTGACAGGGCCGGTGCGGAAGTTCGCGATCGTGGCGGGGGCGATGCCGGAGATCCGGGCCCGGGACGTGCACCGGGAACCCACTCCGCGCCTCGGCGGGATCGCGATGTTCTTCGGACTGTGCGCGGGCCTGCTGGCCGCCGACCATCTGACCAGCCTGAACTGGGTGTTCGAGAAGTCCAACGAGCCGAGGGCGCTGCTCTCCGGCGCCGCCCTGATCTGGCTGATCGGCGTCCTGGACGACAAGTTCGAGATCGACGCCCTGATCAAGCTCGGCGGCCAGATGATCGCCGCGGGCGTCATGGTGATGCAGGGTCTGACGATCCTCTGGCTGCCCATCCCCGGCGTCGGCAACGTGGCGCTGACCCAGTGGCAGGGCACGCTGCTGACCGTGGCGCTCGTCGTCATCACGATCAACGCGGTGAACTTCGTGGACGGCCTGGACGGGCTCGCGGCCGGCATGGTGTGCATCGCGACGGTCGCGTTCTTCCTGTACGCGTACCGCGTCTGGGTGTCGTACGGCATCGAGGCCGCCGCCCCCGCCACCCTGTTCGCGTCGATCCTGATGGGCATGTGCCTGGGCTTCCTGCCGCACAACATGCACCCGGCCCGCATCTTCATGGGCGACTCGGGATCCATGCTGATCGGCCTGGTGCTGGCCGCGGGCGCCATCTCGATCACGGGCCAGGTGGACCCGGACGTGATGAACCTGTTCTCCGGATCCGAGCGCGCCACCGTCCACCAGATGGTGCCGGTCTACATCCCGCTGCTGATGCCGCTGACGATCATCGCGATCCCCGCCGCCGACCTGGTGCTGGCGATCGTGCGCCGCACCTGGCGGGGCCAGTCGCCGTTCGCCGCGGACCGCGGGCATCTGCACCACCGGCTGCTGGAGATCGGCCACTCGCATAGCCGCGCGGTGCTGATCATGTACTTCTGGTCGGCGCTGATCGCCTTCGGCGCGCTGGCCTACTCGGTCAACTCGGCGTCCATGTGGATCGTGCTCGGCGTCGTCTTCCTCAGCGCGGTGGGCCTGGTCCTGCTGCTCCTGCCGCGCTTCACGCCGCGGGTGCCGGTGTGGGCCCAGCGCTTCGTGCCGCCCCGGTACCGGCGCCGGCGCGCGGCGGCGGAAGCGGAACGCGCGGTGGAGGGCGTCGCGGAGGACGCCGCGGACGAGCCGGACGCCGAGGGGCGCGCTCCCGTCACGGCCGGTGTGTCCGGCGTCAACGGGGCGACCGCAATCGGCCCCCATAGGCGTTTTCCTGACCGTTCCTGAGACGGTCAAGGTAAGAATCTGACGAGAGCATTGCCAAGTCGTGGGGGAGCAAAGATCCCCAATACCAGACAAAGCGGCTCGATTTTTGATCAGACGTGCAGAGTCACTCTCATGTGTGACAGCAAGCACACCTACCAGGTAAAGACCTCATCAAATAGTTTGTGATACGGTTCACGAGAACCCCGGATAGAACCGAAGGACCGTAGTGCGACGGTCCATTGGTGTGAGGTCTCGTTCACTCAGCCCGGGACTACGCTCGTCCATGACGACACCTGCCCCCTGTGAAAGCGGAGTTGCCGCCATGCCGTCTTCTGACGTCCGGATCCTGACCCAGGCCGCCGTACCCACGGCTGTCGTCGGCGCGCTTGCCGCCGTCGTCAGTGGTGTGGTCGCGGGCGGCAAGGGAGCGATCGGGGCTGTCGTCGCGACGGTGATCGTGGTCCTCTTCATGGGGCTCGGTCTCTACGTGCTCCAGCGCACCGCCAAGTCATTTCCGCAGCTGTTCCAGATGATGGGCCTGATGCTCTACGCGGCTCAGCTGCTGCTGATGGTCATCTTCGTCGCCGCGTTCAAGAACACCACGCTCTTCAACCCGCGTGCCTTCGCCATCACGCTCGTGGTCGCCACCCTCGCGTGGATCGTCGCCCAGACGCGTGCGCACATGAAGGCCAAGGTCCTCTACGTCGATCCGGACGCCTCGTCCTCGGGTGACAAGCCCGAAAAGACAGGGCGCTCGTCGTGAGAGGTAGGGCCGGGATAAAGGCGCAGCAGGCATGCTGCTATCGTCCGATGCCAACTGCGGCATCGCGGGCGCGGGCATCTGAGCTGACGCCTGTTCTATCGCGAGGCGAGATGCCCCCCAGCCGCCCCCACATCCGTAACACCAGTCCCGTGCCGACCCGCGGCCGCACGCCGCGCCGACACAACGAGGTTGCCGTACCTATGCGCCACGATGAAGGAGCCCGCGGTGAGTGCTGATCCGACGCAGACGCTCGCTTTCGACACGAGCTGTCACCTGTTCAGCGGGTGCGGTTTCGACACCGTTGCTCCCGGCCTGCACTCGTTCCTCTTCGAGCCCCTCTGGGGGGACACGAACGGCCTCTACTTCAACAAGCCGATGCTGCTGGCCCTGCTCGGCTCCATCATCATCGTGGGCTTCTTCTGGGCCGCCTTCGGCAAGGCCAAGGTCATCCCGGGCAAGCTCCAGATGGTCGCCGAGACCGGCTACGACTTCGTGCGCCGCGGTGTCGTCTACGAGACCATCGGCAAGAAGGAAGGCGAGAAGTACGTCCCGCTGGTCGTCTCTCTCTTCTTCTTCGTCTGGATGATGAACCTCTGGTCGATCATCCCGGTCGCCCAGTTCCCGGTTACGGCGATCATCGCCTACCCGATCGTCCTGGCCGCGATCGTCTACATCGTCTGGGTCTCCCTCACTTTCAAGCGGCACGGATTCGTCGGGGCCTTCAAGAACTTCACGGGCTACGACAAGTCGCTCGGCCCGGTGCTGCCGCTGGCCATGACGATCGAGTTCTTCTCGAACCTGCTGGTCCGTCCCTTCACGCACGCCGTCCGACTGTTCGCGAACATGTTCGCCGGTCACACGCTGCTCGTGCTCTTCACGATCGCCAGCTGGTACATGCTGAACGGCATCGGCATCGCCTACTCCGGTGTCTCGTTCGTGATGACGATCGTCATGACCGCCTTCGAGCTCTTCATCCAGGCCGTCCAGGCGTACGTCTTCGTCCTGCTGACCTGCTCCTACATTCAGGGCGCGCTCGCCGAGCACCACTGAGCCACCTCGCCCCGAAACCCCCGGTCGTCCGGTGGCCAACCCCCACCGGTCCGTAAAGAAAAGGAAGAACTGGCATGTCCCAGACCCTTGCCGCTGTCACTGGTTCGCTCAGCTCCGTCGGTTACGGCCTGGCCGCCATCGGCCCCGGCGTCGGCGTCGGCATCATCTTCGGTAACGGCACGCAGGCCCTCGCGCGCCAGCCCGAGGCTGCGGGCCTGATCCGCGCCAACCAGATCCTCGGCTTCGCGTTCTGTGAGGCGCTGGCCCTGATCGGTCTCGTCATGCCGTTCGTCTACAAGTAAGACGAACGTCAGCGATAGCCCTAATCGACGAAAGGCACTGAGATGACCCAGTCTTGGGTTCAGTTTGCGGCGGAGACGGAGAATCCCCTCGTTCCGCCGTGGCCGGAGCTCGTCATCGGCCTGATCGCCTTCGTCATCGTCTTCGGCTTCCTCGCCAAGAAGCTCCTCCCGAACATCAACAAGGTTCTGGAAGAGCGCCGCGAGGCCATCGAGGGCGGTATCGAAAAGGCCGAGGCCGCGCAGACCGAGGCCCAGAGCGTCCTTGAGCAGTACAAGGCCCAGCTCGCCGAGGCCCGGCACGAGGCCGCGCGGCTGCGCCAGGAAGCGCAGGAGCAGGGCGCCACCCTCATCGCCGAGATGCGGGCCGAGGGCCAGCGGCAGCGCGAGGAGATCGTCGCCGCCGGTCACGCCCAGATCGAGGCCGACCGCAAGGCCGCCGCGTCCACGCTGCGCCAGGACGTCGGCAAGCTCGCCACCGACCTGGCCGGCAAGCTCGTCGGCGAGTCCCTTGAGGACCACGCCCGGCAGAGCCGTGTGATCGACCGCTTCCTCGACGAGCTCGAGGAGAAGGCCGAGGCCGCGCGATGAACGGAGCGAGCCGCGAGGCCCTGGCAGCCGCACGGGAGCGTCTCGACGCGCTGACGGACGCCACGTCCGTGGACGCGGGCACGCTCGCCGACGAGCTGGCGGCCGTCACCGCGCTGCTCGACCGCGAGGCCGGCCTGCGCCGGGTCCTCACCGACCCGGCGAAGTCCGGAGAGGCCAAGGCCGGGCTGGTCCAGAGCCTGCTCGGCACCCAGGTCAGCGGCCCGACCGCCGACCTGGTGGCCGGGATGGCCCGCGCCCGCTGGTCGCAGCCCCGCGACCTGGTGGACGCGCTGGAGCAGCTGGCGGACATCGCCGACCTCACCGCCGCGGAGAAGCGTGGCAACCTCGACGAGGTCGAGGACGAGCTGTTCCGGTTCGGCCGGATCGTCTCGTCCAGCACCGAGCTGCGCGCCGCCCTGACCGACCGCACCGCGGGCGCCGGGGCCAAGACCGAGCTGCTTCAGCGGCTGCTGGGCGGACGGGCCAAGCCCGTCACCGAGCGTCTGGTCGTGCGCCTCGTGGCCGCGCCGCGTGGTCGTAGCCTGGAAGCGGGACTGGAGTCCCTGTCCAAGCTCGCCGCGGAGCGCCGGGACCGCCTGGTCGCCGTCGTCACCTCGGCGGTACCGCTGAGCGACACCCAGAAGCAGCGCCTCGGCGCCGCCCTCGGCAAGCTCTACGGCCGCCGGATCCACCTCAACCTGGACGTGGACCCCGACGTCGTCGGCGGTATGCGGGTACAGGTCGGTGACGAGGTCATCAACGGTTCGCTCGCGGACCGGCTGGACGAGGCCGCCCGCCGCATGGCGAGCTAGCGGCGACGCGACAGCGACGCAGCACCTCGACATACCGAGAAATAGCAGTACGTACATACGGCCCTGGTTGGGCCGTGCAGAGGATTCACCTCCTGTTGGGGGGAGTCCCCATCCCCCCAAAGTGAAACTTCGGGCCCAACAAGGAGAGCAGGGAACCCAGATGGCGGAGCTCACGATCCGGCCGGAGGAGATCCGGGACGCGCTGGAGAACTTCGTCCAGTCGTACAAGCCGGACGCGGCCTCGCGCGAGGAGGTCGGTACGGTCACCCTTGCCGGCGACGGCATCGCGAAGATCGAGGGTCTTCCCTCGGCCATGGCCAACGAACTGCTGAAGTTCGAGGACGGCACCCTCGGCCTCGCCCTCAACCTCGAGGAGCGCGAGATCGGTGCCATCGTCCTCGGCGAGTTCAGTGGCGTCGAGGAGGGTCAGCCGGTCACGCGTACCGGCGAGGTGCTCTCCGTCGCGGTCGGCGAGGGCTACCTCGGCCGTGTTGTCGACCCGCTCGGCAACCCGATCGACGGCCTCGGCGAGATCGAGACGTCCGGCCGCCGCGCCCTTGAGCTGCAGGCCCCCACGGTCATGCAGCGCAAGTCGGTGCACGAGCCGATGGAGACCGGCTACAAGGCCGTCGACGCGATGACCCCGATCGGCCGTGGTCAGCGTCAGCTGATCATCGGCGACCGCCAGACCGGCAAGACCGCCCTGGCCGTCGACACCATCATCAACCAGCGCGACAACTGGCGCACCGGCGACCCGAAGAAGCAGGTCCGCTGCATCTACGTCGCCATCGGCCAGAAGGGCTCCACCATCGCGGGCGTGCGCCGCTCGCTGGAGGAGAACGGCGCGCTGGAGTATACGACCATCGTCGCCGCCCCGGCGTCCGACCCGGCCGGCTTCAAGTACCTTGCGCCGTACACCGGTTCGGCCATCGGCCAGCAGTGGATGTACGAGGGCAAGCACGTCCTCATCATCTTCGACGACCTCTCGAAGCAGGCCGACGCCTACCGCGCCGTGTCCCTGCTGCTGCGCCGCCCGCCGGGCCGTGAGGCCTACCCGGGTGACGTCTTCTACCTGCACTCGCGTCTGCTGGAGCGCTGCGCCAAGCTCTCCGACGACATGGGTGCCGGTTCGATGACCGGTCTGCCGATCGTCGAGACCAAGGCCAACGACGTCTCGGCGTTCATCCCGACCAACGTCATCTCCATCACCGACGGCCAGTGCTTCCTGGAGTCGGACCTGTTCAACGCCGGTCAGCGTCCCGCGCTGAACGTCGGTATCTCGGTCTCCCGAGTCGGTGGCTCCGCCCAGCACAAGGCGATGCGCCAGGTCTCCGGCCGGCTGCGCGTGGACCTCGCCCAGTTCCGCGAGCTGGAGGCGTTCGCCGCCTTCGGTTCCGACCTGGACGCGGCCTCCAAGGCCCAGCTTGAGCGCGGTCAGCGCATGGTCGAGCTGCTGAAGCAGGACCAGTACCAGCCGATGGCCACCGAGGACCAGGTCGTCTCCGTGTGGGCCGGCACCAACGGTCGTATGGACGATGTCCCGGTCGTGGACGTGCGCCGCTTCGAGCGGGAGCTGCTGGACTTCCTGCACCGCAAGCACCAGGGCCTGATGACCTCCATCAAGGAGGGCGCCAAGATGTCCAACGACACGATCCAGGCGATCGACGACGCGGTGGCCGAGTTCAAGAAGCAGTTCGAGACCTCGGACGGCAAGCTGCTCGGCGAGGACACTCCTGCCGCTGCCGCCAAGTGACGTAAGGAAGGGACCTGACTCATGGGAGCCCAGCTCCGGGTCTACAAGCGTCGCATCCGATCCGTCAGCGCGACCAAGAAGATCACCAAGGCGATGGAGATGATCGCCGCCTCGCGCGTCGTCAAGGCGCAGCGCAAGGTGGCGGCCTCCACGCCGTACGCGACCGAGCTGACGCGCGCGGTCACGGCGGTCGGTACGGGTTCGAACACCAAGCACCCGCTCACCACGGAGGCGGAGAACCCGACCCGTGCCGCGGTCCTGCTCCTCACGAGCGACCGCGGTCTGGCCGGCGCCTTCAACTCCAACGCCATCAAGGCGGCGGAGCAGCTGACCGAGCGCCTGGAGCGCGAGGGCAAGCAGGTCGACACGTACATCGTCGGCCGGCGCGGTGTCGCCCACTACAACTTCCGCGAGCGCAAGGTCGCGGAGTCGTGGACGGGCTTCACCGACGAGCCCACGTACGCCGACGCCAAGAAGGTGGCGGCGCCCCTGATCGAGGCCATCGAGACGGACACGGCCGACGGCGGCGTGGATGAACTCCACATCGTCTACACCGAGTTCGTGTCGATGATGACGCAGACCGCGCTCGACGCACGGCTGCTTCCGCTGCGCCTCGACGAGGTCGCCGAGGAGACGAAGTCCGAGGGCGAGATCCTGCCGCTCTACGACTTCGAGCCCTCGGCGGAGGACGTCCTCGACGCCCTGCTGCCGCGCTACGTGGAGAGCCGAATTTACAACGCGCTGCTTCAGTCGGCCGCTTCCAAGCACGCCGCCACGCGGCGCGCGATGAAGTCGGCCACCGACAACGCGGGCGAGCTGATCAACACGCTGTCCCGCCTTGCCAACGCGGCCCGCCAGGCCGAAATCACCCAGGAAATCAGCGAGATCGTCGGTGGCGCGAGCGCCCTGGCCGACGCGACCGCGGGGAGTGACCGATAAATGACCACCACTGTTGAGACCGCGACGGCTACGGGCCGCGTCGCCCGGGTCATCGGCCCGGTCGTCGACGTGGAGTTCCCCGTCGACGCGATGCCGGACATCTACCAGGCGCTGCACGTCGAGGTGGCCGACCCGGCCAACGCCGGCGAGAAGAAGACGCTGACCCTGGAGGTCGCCCAGCACCTGGGTGACGGTCTGGTCCGCACCATCTCCATGCAGCCGACCGACGGCCTGGTCCGCCAGGCCCCGGTCGTCGACACCGGCGCGCCGATCTCGGTGCCGGTCGGCGACTTCACCAAGGGCAAGGTGTTCAACACCCTCGGTGAGGTGCTGAACGTCGACGAGCAGTACGACGGCGAGCGCTGGCCGATCCACCGCAAGGCCCCGAACTTCGACGAACTCGAGTCCAAGACCGAGATGTTCGAGACGGGCGTCAAGGTCATCGACCTGCTCACCCCGTACGTCAAGGGCGGCAAGATCGGCCTGTTCGGCGGCGCCGGCGTCGGCAAGACGGTGCTCATCCAGGAGATGATCTACCGTGTCGCCAACAACCACGACGGTGTCTCCGTGTTCGCCGGTGTCGGCGAGCGCACCCGTGAGGGCAACGACCTCATCGAGGAGATGACCGACTCGGGCGTCATCGACAAGACCGCCCTCGTCTTCGGTCAGATGGACGAGCCCCCGGGCACCCGTCTGCGCGTCGCGCTGGCCGGCCTGACCATGGCCGAGTACTTCCGTGACGTCCAGAAGCAGGACGTGCTGTTCTTCATCGACAACATCTTCCGCTTCACGCAGGCCGGTTCCGAGGTCTCCACCCTGCTCGGCCGTATGCCGTCCGCGGTGGGTTACCAGCCGAACCTGGCCGACGAGATGGGTCTCCTCCAGGAGCGCATCACGTCGACCCGCGGTCACTCGATCACCTCGATGCAGGCGATCTACGTCCCCGCGGACGACCTGACCGACCCGGCCCCGGCCACCACCTTCGCCCACCTCGACGCGACGACGGTTCTCTCCCGTCCGATCTCGGAGAAGGGCATCTACCCGGCCGTGGACCCGCTGGACTCCACGTCCCGGATCCTGGACCCGCGGTACATCGCCGCGGACCACTACAACGCGGCCATGCGCGTGAAGAACATCCTGCAGAAGTACAAGGACCTGCAGGACATCATCGCGATCCTCGGTATCGACGAGCTCGGCGAGGAGGACAAGCTCGTCGTCCACCGTGCCCGTCGCGTGGAGCGCTTCCTGTCCCAGAACACCCACGTCGCCAAGCAGTTCACCGGCGTGGACGGTTCGGACGTGCCGCTGGACGAGTCGATCGCCGCGTTCAACGCGATCTGCGACGGCGAGTACGACCACTTCCCGGAGCAGGCGTTCTTCATGTGCGGTGGCCTTGAGGACCTCAAGGCCAACGCCAAGGAGCTCGGCGTCTCCTGAGCCTCGTGCTCGGCTGAGGGGGCGGGCACGTCCCGCCCCCTCCGCAACGCCCCCTAGAATTGACCCCAACACCCGGCACCCCTGCCGGGTGGTGACCCGAGGAGCCACCCTTGGCTGCTGAGCTGCACGTCGAGCTGGTCGCCGCGGACCGCCAGGTCTGGTCCGGCGAGGCCACCCTGGTCGTCGCGCGCACCACCTCCGGCGACATCGGCGTCATGCCCGGTCACCAGCCGCTGCTCGGTGTGCTGGAGTCGGGCCCGGTGACCATCCGTACGAGTGATGGCGGAACGGTCGTCGCCGCGGTGCACGGCGGTTTCGTCTCGTTCGCGGACGACAAGCTGTCCCTGCTGGCCGAGATCGCCGAACTGTCGGACGAGATCGATGTCCAGCGCACGGAGCGGGAACTCGAGCGCGCGAAGGCGGAGGGCGACGCCGCCGCCGAGCGTCGCGCGGACGTCCGACTTCGTGCGGCGGCCGCGCGCTGAACCAGCCGCGCGGTACGTTGACATCACTCAGCCGCGGCCGGCCCGGAGCAATCCGGTGCCGGTCGCGGCTGAGGCAGATGTAGGTGATTTTTCCGTTTCATTACTCAGTAGTAGAAGCAGTTCCCCTACCTAGGAGACGAGGAGGTCGGTGCCGATGGTCCTCGCTCTGACTGTGTGCGGGATCGTGGTCGCGCTCGTGGTGGTCGGGCTGTTTCTGTTCGGGCTGCGCCGCCGGCTGATCCAGCGCTCGGGCGGGACCTTCGACTGCTCCCTGCGCTGGGACGTGGCCGACAAACCCGATACGGGCGGCAAGGGCTGGAGCTACGGCGTGGCCCGCTACAACGGCGACCGCATCGAGTGGTACCGGGTCTTCTCCTACGCCGTCCGCCCCCGCCGCGTCCTGGAACGCGCCCAGATCGAGGTGGCCGGGCGCCGGCTGCCCGAGGGCGAGGAGGAACTGGCGTTGCTGTCCGACGCGGTGGTCCTCGCCTGCGTCCACCGGGGCACGCGCCTCGAACTCGCCATGAGCGAAGACGCGCTGACCGGTTTCCTCGCGTGGCTGGAGGCAGCCCCGCCCGGTCAGCGCGTCAACGTCGCTTAGGACTTATCGCGGTCTCACAGGTTGCTGCTGATGGCGTTCACCAGTTCGCCGTTGCTGGTGTCGCCGCTGAACTCCCAGAAGAACGCGCCGCCCAGGCCCTGGGTCTTGGCCCAGCTCATCTTCCCGGCGATGGTCGACGGGGTGTCGTACGACCACCAGTTGCTGCCGCAGTGCGCGTACGCGGTGCCCGCGACGGTGCCGGTGACCGGGCAGGACGTCTTGAGGACCTTGTAGTCCTCGATGCCCTGCTCGTACGTGCCGGTCGCCGGTCCCGTGGCGGTGCCGCCCGGAGTGTCCTGGGTGACGCCGGTCCAGCCGCGGCCGTAGAAGCCGATGCCGATGAGCAGCTTGGAGGCGGGCACGCCGGCCGACTTGTACTTGGCGATCGCGTCGGCGGTGGTGAAGCCGGCCTTCGGCAGGCCGCTGTACGAGGTGAGCGGGGAGTGCGGGGCGGTGGGGCCCTGCGCGTCCCAGGCGCCGAAGAAGTCGTACGTCATCACGTTGTACCAGTCGACGTACTGCGCGGCGCCGGAGTAGTCGGCGGAGTCGATCTTGCCGCCGGTCGAGCCGTCGGCGGAGACCGCGGCCGTGACCAGCTTGCCGCTGCCGAACTTGGCGCGCAGCGCGGCCATCACGTTCTTGAAGGCCTCGGGCCCGCTGGTGTCACAGGTCAGACCGCAGTTGTTGGGGTACTCCCAGTCGATGTCGATGCCGTCGAACACGTCGGCCCAGCGCGGGTCGTTGACGAGGTCGTAGCAGGACTGGGCGAAGCCGGCCGGGTCCTTGGCCGCGTCGGCGAAGCCGCCGGACCAGGTCCAGCCGCCGAAGGACCAGATGACCTTGAGGTTCGGGTACTTGGCCTTCAGCTCACGGAGCTGGTTGAAGTTGCCGCGCAGCGGCTGGTCCCAGGTGTCGGCCGTGCCGTTGACCGCCAGGTCGGCGGTGAACGCCTTGTCGTAGTCGGCGTAGGAGTCGCCGATGGCGCACTTGCCGCCGGTGATGTTGCCGAAGGCGTAGTTGATGTGGGTGATCTTGGCGGCGGAGCCGGAGGTCACCAGGTTCTTCACGTTGTAGTTGCGGGCGTAGATGCCCCAGTCGGTGAAGTAGCCGAGCTTGACCTTGCCGCTGGTGGGCGGGGGAGTGGTGGAGCCGCCGCCAGTGGTGTGCACGGCGACCGCGCCGCTGACCGGGCCGGTCTGGCCGGCGGTGTCGCGGGCCTGCACGGAGTAGGAGTAGTCGGTGCCGGCGGTGAGCCCGGTGTCGGTGTACGACGTTCCGGTCACGGTGGCGACGGTCTTGCCGTCACGCAGCACGTCGTAGTTCGTGACGCCCTTGTCGTCGGTGGCCGCGCTCCAGGAGAGCTTCACCGAGGTGTCGGTGACGCCGGAGGCGGTCGGGGTGCCGGGCGCGCTCGGGGCGGTGTCGCCCGGGACCGACGTGCCGTCGCAACTGCCGCCGTTGATGGTGCAGTTGCTCGGGCTGCCGGGGCCGGCGCCGTTGAAGCCGAAGCTGACGGAGGCGCCGGGGGCGAGGGTGCCGTTGTAGGACTTGTTCTTGGCCGTCCAGTGGTTGCCGGAGCTGGTGACGTCGGCGTCCCAGGCGGAGGTGACGGACGTGCCGGAGGGGAAGTCCCACTCGACGGTCCAGGAACTGATGCCGGCCGACCCGGTGTTCTTGATGGTCCACTGGCCACCGAAGCCGGTGCCCCAGTCGCTGGACTTCGTGAAGCTCGCGGTGACGCCGCCGGCCGCCTGGGCGGCGGGCGCGGGACTCGCGAGACCGACCAGCGTGGCCAGGGGGAGTACCAGGGTCGCGAGCCCTGCCGCGACCTTGTGTCTGAAGCGCATTCCGCGCCTCCCTCGGTAGGTGGGGGTGACAGGGGCATGACTGAGCCTTCATGCCCACGGTGCTGCGAGGGTAGAAAGGTCTGGACCACGGGTCAATAGGTCTGGACCAATCCAACTCCTGCTTACCCCCGGGGTTTTGGGGGGTTTTCCCCAGCGAAGACCAGGCGGCGGGCTGCGTACGATCGCTGTGACTGATCAACGAATTCGATGCGCTGTATACGGGGGACCCTTCATGCGACGCGTGCGTTCTCTTGCTGCCCTGGCTCTGGCCGCGCTCACCGTCGGCGGGCTGTCCGCGTGCTCGGTCCTCGACCAGAAGACCTTCGAGGACGACGCCAAGGTGTCCCAGAAGGTGACGTCGATCCGCCTCGACAGCGGAAACGGCGGAATGAAGGTGGAGGCATCGGCGGACGTGTCCACGATCTCCGTGCACCGCAAGGTGAACTACCACGGCGACAAGCCGAGCGGCACGTCCTTCCGGGTGGACGACGGCGTCCTGACCCTCGCCGGCTGCGGCCACAACTGCGGCGTCGACTACGACGTCAAGGTCCCCGCCGGTCTCCCCGTGACGGGCGGCACGTCCAACGGCGGCCTCACGCTGGACGGCGTCGGCGCGGTCGACGTGCACACCAGCAACGGCGGGATAGCGGTGCGCGACGCGTCGGGCGCGGTGAAGCTGCGCACGTCCAACGGCGGAGTCACCGTGAAGAACGCCAAGGGCGGCGTCGACGCCAAGACGTCGAACGGCGGGGTGACGATCCAGGCCGCCACCCCGCAGGACATCAAGGCCCGCACCTCCAGCGGAAGCCTCACGGTCACGGTGCCGCCCGCCAAGTACCGGATATCGGCGGACAACACCAACGGCGACAAGAAGCTGGCCTTCTCGGACGACCCGGCGGGCCGGTACCGCCTGGACCTGTCGACGACCAACGGCGACCTGACGGTGAAGTCGGCGGGCTAGCGGGCCGCCGCAGGCCCCGCTGAGACGCTGCTCAGCGCTCGCCGCCCGGCACCCACAGCACGTCGCCGGTGGCCTTGTTGGCGATGCGGGCCAGGATGAACAGGAGGTCGGAAAGGCGGTTGAGGTAGGTGGCGGTGAGGGGGTTCATGAGGTCGCCGTGGGCCTCCAGCGCCGTCCAGGTGGAGCGCTCGGCGCGGCGGACCACCGTGCAGGCCTGGTGGAGCAGGGCCGCGCCCGGGGTGCCGCCGGGCAGGATGAAGGAGCGCAGCTTCTCCAACTGCTCGTTGAAGCGGTCGCAGTCCGCCTCCAGCCGGTCGACGTAGAACTGCTCGACCCGCAGCGGGGGGTACTCGGGGTTCTCCGTCACCGGGGTCGACAGGTCCGCGCCCACGTCGAACAGGTCGTTCTGCACGCGGGTGAGGACCCTGACGACCTCCTCGTCCAGGCCGCCCAGGGCGATCGCGGTGCCGATCACCGCGTTGGCCTCGTTGGAGTCCGCGTACGCGGAGATCCGGAGGTCCGTCTTGGGCACCCGGCTCATGTCGCCGAGGCTCGTGGTGCCCTTGTCGCCGGTCCGGGTGTAGATGCGCGTCAGATTGACCATGTTCTCAGCGTAGTTTCGCCCCGGCCGTCCGGAACACTTGTGTGCCCGCCGTCACGGCCACCCCGGCGAAGCCGACGGTCAGGAGGAGTGCACAGAGTATGCGCGCGCTCACTTAGGGCGCATTCAGTCGGACGGGTGAGGAAGGAGGTGGATCCCAGCGCCCGGCGCGCGGACAGTCCCAGGTCTCGGCCGGTCCTGGCCGGGCTACGGCAGAGGAGTCGGTTGCGGCGGCCATTGGAGGCATATGACAGTTTGTCAACCGGAGATGTGCGCCAAATGACTGCTACTGATGCGGTTCATGAGGAGAAAACGATCCGCTTCGTCGCCCGGTCGGCCCGTGCCGCGCGGGCGCGCTTCACGACTCGCCGCGGCGACGCTGGCCCTCGTCGTTGGCGCGGGAGTGCCCCTGGCGCTGGGCGGCAGTGCCAGTGCCGCTCCCGGTGCCAGGGCCAGTGCCCAGCCGCAGCCCCGGGCTGTCGGCTCGCCCTGGTCAACGAGACGTTCTCGCAGGCCACGGCCCCGGAGTTCACGGGCGTGGGGGCATCCTGCCTCACCGGTGCGCCGACCGCGCCCGCGCCGCCGCCGTCGGGGAATCACCCACTGGGCGGCTGCGCGGCGGACACGGTCGGACCGGTCCCGCCGAACAACGCGGCGCCGCACGGCTTCCTGCGGCTGACCGACGCCGCCCACTTCCAGAGTTCGGCCGTGCTGTACAACCACGCCATCCCGGCGGGGCAGGGCCTGGACGCCACGTTCGACCAGTACCAGTACGGCAGTACCACCCCGGCCCGTCCCGCGGACGGGATCTCCTTCTTCCTGGTCGACGGTGCCGCCTCGCTGACCCACCCGGGCGCCTTCGGCGGCAGCCTCGGCTACGCCCAGCTCCGCGAGAACAACAACCCGGCCCTGCCCTTCCACCCCGGCGTCGACCACGGCTATCTGGGCGTCGGCCTCGACGTGTACGGCAACTACTTCGGGGACGGGGAGGGCCGCGGCAACGGCTGCGCGGTCCGCTCGCCGTCCATGGAGTCCTGGCCGCCGCCGGCACCCAACGTCATCACCCTGCGCGGACCGGGCAACGGCGACATCGGTTACTGCTTCATGACCGCCACGACCAACAACTTCACCAGCACCGGGCCCTACCCGTCGACCCTTCCGGGACAACTCCAGGGCCCGACGACCGAGCTGCCGCCGGGGGTCACCCCGCAGGAGGCCGAACAACTGCTGGAGCCTGACCGCCGCCGGGTGAACGTGCACATCTCCCCGGCGCCCAACCCGGTGGTCACCGTGTCCGTCGACTTCAACGACGGCACCGGCCCGCACCAGGTGCTGTCCGCGCCCGCGCCGCAGCCCATGCCGTCCACCTTCAAGTTCGGCTTCGCCTCCTCGACCGGAGCGAACACCGACGTCCACCTCATCCGCAACGTGGTCGTCAACAGCGCCGCGCCGCTTCCCCGGCTGAACCTGGTCAAGCAGGTCAGGCAGCCGCTGCCCGGCGACCTGGCGCCCGGCTCGCAGGTGCCGTACGACTTCGTGGTGACCAACTCGGGCACGACGGACATCACCGGTCTCACCGTCAACGACCCGAAGATCGGCCCGGTGTCCTGCCCCACGACGAACCTCGCGGTCGGGCAGACCATCACCTGCACCGCCACCTACACCGTGACCGCCGCCGACGCGGCCGCCGGCGTCATCGCCAACACGGCGATCACGACGGGCAGTTCGGACGGCGAGACGGTCACCTCGCCGCCGTCCTCGGAGAACGTGCCGATCCAGCGGCCACCCGCCATCGAGGTCGACAAGCAGGTGCAGACGCCCGGTCCCTACTCCGTCGGGCAGACGGTCACCTACCGCTACACCGTCCGCAACACCGGCGGGACGCGACTGAACAACGTCACGGTGCATGACAACCGCGTCACCGGCATCAGCTGCGAGGCGACCACGCTCGCCCCGGCGGAGGAGCCCGGCGACACCACCACCTGCACCGGCACCTACACCATCACCGAGGCCGACGGCACGGAAGGCTCGGTGACCAACACCGCCACGGCGACGGGCACGACGGACGATCAGACGATCACCTCTCCGGAGACCGAGGCGACCCTGCCCGTCGGGAGGCCCCACATCACCCTGACGAAGCGGGTGACATCGACCGGCCCGTACGAGGTCGGGTCGAGGGTCGACTACACGTACACCGTCACCGACACCGGCACCACCGACCTGCACGACGTGATGGTCCTGGACGACCACGCCCGTGACGTCATCTGTGCCCAGACCACGCTTGTCCCCAACGGGTCCACGCTCTGCCACGGCTCGTACACGATCACCCAGGCGGACATCGACGCCTGCCGGGCGGGCGGGTTTACCACGGAGTGCGTCATCACCAATGTGGCGCAGGCGGGCGGGCGCGACCCGCAGGGCCGGGAGATCGTCAGCGACCCCGCCCGGGCCAGCGTCACCGTGCCGATCGCGGAGCCCCGGCTGGAGCTGGACAAGCGCGTGGTCTCCGAGGGCCCGTTCCGGGTCGGATCGCGCGTCGAGTACGCCTACACCGTCCGCAACACCGGCAACACCACCCTGCACGACGTGCGGGTGACTGACGACCGGGTCACCGACGTCGCGTGTGCCGAGACCTCGCTGGCCCCCGGCGCGTCCACGACCTGCCACGGCTCGTACACGATCACCCAGGCGGACATCGACGCGTGCCGGAACAGCGGCGACACCACCGAGTGCGTCATCGTCAACGTCGCGCGGGCGCACGGCACCGACCCGCAGGGGCAGGAGACCGTCAGCGAGCCCGTCGCGGCCAGCGTCACCGTCCCCCTCGGGGAGTCGCACCTCACCCTGCACAAGCGGGTGGTCTCCCAGGGCCCGTTCAAGGTGGGCTCGAAGGTGGAGTACGCCTACACGGTCACCAACACCGGCACCACCACCCTGCACGACGTGAAGGTGAGCGACGACCTGGTCTCCGGCGTCACCTGTGACGAGACCACGCTCGCGCCCGGCGCCTCCACCACCTGCCACGGCACGTTCACCATCACCGACGCCTCCCTCGACAAGTGCAAGGAGAGCGGCAAGAGCGGCAAGGGTGGCGACGGCTACGGCCGTGACGGCGGCAAGGAGTGCGTCATCACCAACGTGGCCCGAGCGCACGGCACCGACGCGGACGGCAACCAGGTCGTGAGCGAACCGGCTCAGGCCGGCATCACCGTCAACAAGAAGCAGAAGCCCGAGAAGCCCTGCAAGTACGGCTGCGACGACAACCACAAGAAGCGGCACACCGGCCGCTGAGACCCAGCGGGCAGTCCACACACCCCCGGCGCCGTCCCGACAGGGCGGCGCCGGGGGCTTTTCGTCACCTGGAGCGTGCCGTTCCGGCGGCGCGGTACTGACGAGGGGTCAGGCCGCCTGCGGCGCACCGGTGGCGCCCCTCGCGATGGCGGCCGCGGCCGGTGGCTGATATGTATCGGTCCGAACACGCAACGTGTCGATCGGTGTTCGGGCGCCGCCCGGCCGCCCGGCGAGTCGAACCGATGTGACGTCCGTCAAATGAGACGTGACGCGCGTTACTTACTGGTCACACGGCCGCTTCGGAGCGCTATCGTCCGCCGAAGGCACACATGTCCACAGCGGGTAACAGCGGGAAGAGGGAGTCGGAGTGGCAGGGAAGCTCGCCGTCGTCGGGGCCGGTCTCATGGGGTCCGGTATCGCTCAGGTCGCCGCACAGGCGGGCTGGGAGGTCGTCCTTCGCGATGTCACCGACGAGGCGCTGGGACGCGGTACCGACGGCATCAAGGCGTCGTACGACAAGTTCGTGAGCAAGGGCAAACTGGACGCGGCCGACGCCGAGGCCGCGCTGGGGCGCATCACCCCGACCACCGACCTGGACGCCGCCGCGGACGCGGACATCGTCGTGGAGGCCGTGTTCGAGAAGCTGGAGGTCAAGCACGAGATCTTCCGCACGCTCGACAAGATCGTGCGCCCGGAGACCGTGCTCGCCTCCAACACCTCCGCCATCCCGATCACCAAGATCGCGGCGGTCACCGAGCGTCCCGAGCGGGTCGTCGGCGTGCACTTCTTCTCGCCGGTGCCGATGATGAAGCTGGTCGAGCTGGTCCGCGGTTACAAGACGAGCGACGAAGCCCTCGCCACCGCGCGGGAGTTCGCCGAGTCCGTCGGCAAGACCTGCATCGTCGTCAACCGCGACGTCGCCGGGTTCGTCACCACCCGCCTCATCTCCGCGCTCGTCGTGGAGGCCGTCAAGCTCTACGAGTCGGGCGTGGCGACCGCCGAGGACATCGACCTCGCCTGCAAGCTGGGCTTCGGGCACGCCATGGGCCCGCTCGCCACCACCGACCTGACCGGCGTGGACATCCTGCTGCACGCCACCGGGAACATCTACACCGAGTCCCAGGACGAGAAGTTCGCCCCGCCGGAGCTGATGCGCCGGATGGTGGATGCCGGTGACATCGGCCGCAAGAGCGGGCAGGGCTTCTACACGTACTGACCGGCGCCCGGCGGCGTCCCGGCACCGAATTCACCCCCGGAGCATCACCCTCAGGGGTGAATTCGGTATCGGTTCGCTTACAAGCAGCAACCGCACCGCCACGCATTCAGTCAGACGGTGCACACCATCGATACGGAGTAGGCCACAACCGCACTCAACGGGGAGCGCATATGTACATCAGGGGCGACCACGCCGAGCTGGTCGTCGGGGGGCGCCTCGACGTCCGCAGCGCGGCGGACGCCCGTACGGCCCTGCACTCGGCCGTCGACGACGGCGCCGGCGACCTCGTGCTCGACCTGTCCGAACTGGACTCCTGGGACGCCACCGGGCTCGGAGTGATCATGGGTGCCCACCGGCGGGCCGGCCGCTGCGGTCGCCGCCTGGTGCTGCGCGGCGTACCGCCGCAGATGCAGCGCCTGTTGGTGGCCACCCGGCTGCACCGCATCCTCGCGATCGAGGGCGGTATCGGGGTGGAGTCGCTGCCGCGGGTGTGAGCCGCCGTTCATGGGATCAGGCAGGGCCGGAGGGGCAATCCGCGTCGGACCGTGACGTCTCGGGCCGCGGGGCACCCCGCCCTGTCGTGGATACTGGCGAAGGTTTAGGGTTCGGTCGCCCGCCTGACGCGCAGCCCTCGACCGAGCGGGTCCGGACCGGAGCGACAGTGCGGTGTGCGGCAGGCCGGGAGGGGGCCGTAACACGAGCACACGACGCTTATGGGGGGCTTGAACCCATGGACCCGATCAGCCCGGGACCCGAGGAGTACGGACACACGGGCGGCCGACGCCCGCTCCGGGACCCCCTCACCGCCGACTTCGGCCCGAGCGTGCCCGCGCCCGCCCGCACGGCACACCTCGTCTCCGGCGATCTGCTGCTGACCGTCAACCCCGTGGACGGCAGCGAGATCGAGCCCTGCCCGCCGGCCGAGCGCCCGGGCAGCCCCCGCAAGCGCGGCGCCGACGAGCGCGCCGAGGCCGAGCGCGCGGCCAGGCCCCCGGTGCCGCCGGGCCCCGCCCAGCAGCCGCTGCCCCTGCTGGAGCGTCAGGACGTGCGGGAGCGGCTGGTCCGGCTGCTCGCGCGCGGCCGCACCGTGCGGCTCACCGGGCCCGGCGGGTCCGGCCGTACCGCCCTGCTCGACCTGGTCGCCGACGACTGCGACGACCTCGCGCCCGACGGCGTGGTCCGCCTCGACGGCCTCCACCGCACCGCCGAGGACCTGCTGTACGAGCTCTTCCACACCGTCTACGACGCCCCCGGCCACCGCCCCGAGCGGCTCGAACTGCGGGCGCCGCTCGCGGCGATCGGCGCGGTCGTCGTGGTGGACGACATCGAGTTCGGCGGCGCCGAGCTGGAGGAGCTGCTCGACGCGACGCCCGAGTGCGCCTTCCTGGTCTCCGCCACCCCGGACGTGCCCGCGCCGTCCGCGGACGCCGACGTCGAGGAGGTCGTCCTCGGCGGGCTCGACCGGGCCGGCGGGGTGGACGTCCTGGAGCGCGCGGCCGGGCGGGTGCTCACCGAGGAGGAGGCCAACTGGGCGGGCGACCTGTGGTTCGAGTCCGAGGGGCTGCCGCTGCGGTTCGTCCAGGCGGGCGCGTTGCTGCGGCAGCGGGACCAACTGCGGGCCGAGACCGGGGCGGTGGACGAGTACGGCGTCTTCGAGGACGTCCGGCCCGTCGTGAACACGTTGGAGGAGTTCGCGGACGACAGCGCTCCGCTGCCCTCGCTCGGCGAGGCCGCCGCGCCCGCGCCGCTGCTCGCCTCCCGGCTCAGCGCGTCCGCCCGCGCCACGCTGCGCTTCGCGGTCGCCCTCGGGGGCGAGGTCCCGCACCAGGCGCATCTGCCCGCGCTGGTCGGCGACACGCACGCCGACGCCGCCCTGGGGGAGTTGGCGAGCTGCGGGCTGGTCTCCCCGGCGGGCTCCCGGTACCGGCTCGCGGCGGGTGTGCGCACCCAGCTTGAGGCCGCGGGCTACGGCGACGACGCGCCGGAGCGGGCCCGCACCGCCGCGGAGCACTACGCCTGGTGGGCCGGGCATCCCTCCGTCACCCCGGAGCGGGTGAGCGCGGAGGCCGACGCGGTGCTCGCGGCGCTCGCGGCCGTGGTGCGGCCGGTCGAGGGCGACGACGGTCAGGCGGTACGGCTCGCCCGCACGGCCGCGCCCGCGTTCGCCGCCGCGCTGCGCTGGAGCGCCTGGGAACGGGCCCTGCGCTACGGTGCGCAGGCCGCGCTGCAGTCCGGCGAGGTGCCCGAACAAGCCTATTTCCACCATGAGTTGGGGATCCTGGCGCTGTGCGGGGGACGGCTGGACCGGGCCCGCGCGGAGCTGGAGGCGTCGATCGGGCTGCGCGGCGCGCTCGCCGACAAGCGGGGCACCGTCGCGGGCCGCCGGGCGCTGGCGCTGGTCGCGGACCGGGCGGGGGAGCTGCCGGGAGTGCCGGTGGTCGCGGGGGAGCCGGTCCTGTCGGCACCGCCGGTGCGGAACACCCTGGTCACCCCCCAGATCGTCGCCGCGCCCTCCGCGAAGGGCCTCGGCATACGGCGTCTCGCCCGCCGCAACCTGGTGGCCGCGGGTTCCGGCGCGGTGCTCGCGGCGGTGCTCGGCACGGTGGTGACGCTGGGCATGACGTCGCACGACACCGACGACAAGAACCCGGCCGGACGGGCCGACGTCAACCCCTCCGCGAGCCAGGACGCGGGTGACACGACCGCGGACCCGGCGCAGGACACGGGCGCGCCCCCGCAGCAGCCGGCGGGGAGTTCCTCGACCCCGGCCCCGGGGGGCACGTACACCGAGCCGAACGCCCCGGTGCCGGCGTCGGCGAGCCCTTCGGCCGGCACCAGCGGCACGAGCGGCACGTCGGGTACGGGCACGGGAACCGGGGGCGCGTCCCCGACGCCGACCAGGACGACGCCGGCCCCGCCGACGGGGCCGGCCAGGCCGACGAGGCCGGCCACGCCGAGCCCGTCCCCGTCCTCCCCCTCCCCGACGAAGCCGACGCCCACCACGCCGACGCCCACGGAGACGGACCCCTCGACCGGCTCGTCCCAGTCCTCGGACCTGGCGACGGCGGTACAGAGCACGGAGGCGACGGAGACGGCGTCCCCGGCCGACACGGATCCGGCGGTGCCGAGCCCTCTGTAGAAACGGCGGCGCCGGACCGGTCCGAGGCCGGTCCGGCGCCGCCGGTCGTCGCGCCGGCCCTCAGAACAGCCGCAGTTTGTCGTCCTCGATGCCCCGCAGGGCGTCGTAGTCGAGGATGTGGCACGCGATGTCGCGGTCGGTGGCGAGGACGCGGGCCTGGGGCTTGATCTCCTGGGCGGCGAAGACGCCCCGGACGGGGGCGAGGTGGGGGTCGCGGTTGAGCAGGTCGAGATAGCGGGTCAGCTGCTCCACGCCGTCGATCTCGCCCCGGCGCTTGATCTCGATCGCGACCGTCTGGCCGGAGGCGTCACGGCACAGGATGTCCACCGGGCCGATGGCCGTCATGTACTCGCGCCGGATCAGCGTGTACCCCTCGCCGAGCGTCTCGATGCGGTCGGCGAGCAGTTCCTGGAGGTGCGCTTCGACGCCGTCCTTGATCAGACCGGGGTCCACGCCGAGTTCGTGCGAGGAGTCGTGGAGGATCTCCTCCATCGTGATGATCAGTTTCTCGCCCGCCTTGTTGACGACGGTCCACACCCCCTCGTCCTCGCCCGTGCCCTCCTTCAGCGTGCAGGGCGGCGACATCCAGTTGAGGGGCTTGTAGGCCCGGTCATCGGCGTGGATGGAGACGCTGCCGTCCGCCTTGACCAGGATCAGGCGCGGCGCCGAGGGGAGGTGGGCGGTGAGCCGGCCGGCGTAGTCGACCGAGCACCGGGCAATGACGAGACGCATGGTCGGCAACGCTACTCGACACCCGCCGCCGTTCGCGATTCGCCCGCCCCGCTCCCTGTGGATCGCCCCACTTGTCACTGCTTTGTCCCTGGAAACTCTTGTTCATCCTTGGCCGATTGTGGGGGTAACCCGACCGTTCCATATACGCATTCTGGTGGTGTGGTCACCGACGGTTGCCTACCGTAGGGAACGGGAGGTCGCGGTCCATGTACTCAGCGTGTTTGTCGGCGTGAACTCCCTTTATCCGTCCGGCAACCCCTGCTCGTCGGGGGTGCGAGAGGAGAACCCATGTCGCTCGACGTCTCACCGGCCCTACTCGACGCGGCCGAGCGAGGCGAGGTCGACGAAGCAGACTTCGTCGACTGCGTCCGGACCTCCCTGCCCTACGCGTGGGAGATGATCAGCTCCCTGGTGGCCCAGCTGAAGGTGGACGGCGGTCCCTTCGCCGACAACCAGACGCCCCCGCCGGACGAGCAGGCGCGTGGCCAGCTGCTGCGTGCCCTCGCGAGTGACGCCATCCGCGGCGCGCTGCAACGGCACTTCGGCGTGCGGCTGGCCTTCCAGAACTGCCACCGGGTCGCGGTGTTCCCGCTGGACGCCTCGGTGGACGAGACGCTGACCCGCTTCACCTCCGTGCGGGCCCAGCTGCTGAACCAGTCGCCGGAGCTTCGGGACTGCTGACCCGTGGCCCCGGTGCGTCCGGGGCGGCGCGTCGCCTGCTTGCCGCTCCACCCGCGGGAGGTGCATTCGGTGCTGGGGCGGCAAGCCCCCAGGAGGCTTGCCAGTTGTCTTGTGCGTGTCCGTCCGCCTATGTCTGTGTTTCTGTGAGTCCGTCTGTGAGTCTGTGAGTCTGTGCCTCGGTCTGTCTGTCGGCTTCTGTCAGCGAAGCTGCGGCAGTACCTCGGCGCCCAGGCGCCGCAGGGTCTCCTCCGTCGCCGCGAGGTCGCCTGAGCCCTCGACCAGCAGGGCGAAGCGGGAGATGCCCGTCCGCTCGGCGGTGGCCGCGAGCCGGTCGCCGGCGAGCCGCGGGGTGCCCACGGGGTGCAGCCCGCAGAGCATCTCGGTGTAGCCGTACGGATCGCGCATCGCGCGCCGGCGCCCGTCGACCGTGACATGCGCGTCGAGACCCTGTTTCAGCCAACCCGGCATCGCCTTGAGCAAGGTCTCCGCCGCGTCCTCGCGGCGGTCGGCGAGCTGGCAGACCCCGGCCGCGACATGGGCCGCCGCCGCGATCTCCGCCGGCGGCCGGCCGGCCGCGCGGGCGCAGCGCTGCCACAGGGCGACCATCTCGGCCTTCTCCTCGTCGCCCGAGTGCATGCCGAGCAGCATCGGCAGCCCGCGCTCCGCGGCGAGCCGTACGGTCTTCGGCGAGGTGCACGCGACGACGACCTCCGGGCCCGGGGAGTCCGTCAGGGCCTCCGCGGGACGGGGTACGACGGGTACCTCGCGGAACGCGAACCGCTCGCCGCGGGCGCCCACCGCGGGCTCGCGCAGCCAGCGCAGCAGCAGATCGAGTGACTCGGGGAACCCGTTCTCGTACGCGTCGAGGCCGGTGCCGAACACCTCAAGGTCAACCCAGGGACCGCCGCGGCCCACCCCGAGGGTGAACCGGCCGCCGCTCGTCAGGTGCAGCAGCGCGGCCTGCTCGCCGAGGGCGACCGGATGGGCGGTGGGCAGTACGCTGACCGCGGTGCCCACCCGGATGCGGCGGGTGCGGCCGAGCAGCAGGGCGGCCAGGGTGACGGCCGAGGGGCAGGTGCCGTACGGCACGAAGTGGTGCTCGGCCAGCCACACGGAGTCGAGACCGGCCTCCTCGGCGACCTCCGCCGAGCGGACCGCCCGGTGCAGGGCCTCCCCCTGGGCCTGGCCCGGGAACTGGGCGCCCACCACAAAGGTTCCTACGTACATCGCGTTTCCCGCTTTCTCGGCTCCGACCCGGAGCTCCCCCACACCGGCATAACCGTCTGACACGTGCCCAGGACACGGCCCGGCGAGGTAATTTGCCGATTGTCTGGAGAATCAGCCGTTCAGGAGGGGGACTTGCGCCGGTTGGCGGCCTTCGCGTACCCCACCCGGCGGCGCGTACGCTGGGCGCAGTCCAAGAGTGCCGCCGAGCCCCGAGAGGTGTCCCGTGTCCCCGCGCCGCAACCGACCGAAGGCCGCCGACTCGTCCGGTGGCAGCGCCGAGGACGACCGCAGCGGGCGGTACGGGGGCTTCCAGTCCACGGAGGACTGGCAGGGCGAGGAGTGGAGCGTGCGCCATGTCGCGGGCGCGAGCGCCGAGGGCAAGACCTACCGCTGCCCCGGCTGCGACCAGATGATCCCCTCCGCGGTGCCGCACGTGGTGGCCTGGCCGGAACACGCGGGCGTGGACGACCGCCGCCACTGGCACAAGGCGTGCTGGAACGCGCGAGACCGCCGCACCACGCGGGTGCAGCGGTCTCGTAACGCGCCGAAGTTCTGAGGTTCCGGGGGCCCGGCTACACGTCCCGGACGCGCAGCAGCGCGTACGCGCCCGCGCCGGCCGCCGCGGCCAGTCCCACGATGATCCACAGCGGGTCCCAGCCGGTGGGCCCGGAGCCGCTGAGCGTGTTGTCGTAGAGGACGCTGAGCTGGCTCGGGAAGCTGTACTCGAACAGGAAGTCGCGCACCGGGTGCAGCGAGTCCGTGGCCATGAACAGCGCGAGCACCAGCGGGGCGAGCACCAGGCCGATCATGATGGTGATGCCGCCCGCGGAGTGCCGGATCACCGAGCCGACGAACAGCGCGAGCAGGCCGAGCAGCGCGATGTAGAGGCTCACGCCGACGGTGGCCCGGAACCAGTCCCCGCCGGAGGGCGACTGAGCGCCGGAGCCGGAGAGCATGGACGTCTGGAGCACGGCCACGAACGTGACCGACACCAGCGTCACCACGAAGGCGACCAGGAAGAACACGATCGCCTTGGCGGCCAGCACCCGGCCCCGGCTCGGGCACGCCGTCATCGTCGTACGGATCATGCCGGTGCCGTACTCGGAGGCCGTGGTCAGCACGCCGAGCGTGATGACGCACATGTTGCCGACGAGCAGCCCGAAGAAGCCCAGGGAGAGCGGGTTGGTGCCGCTCAGCGAGGACTCACTGGCGTTGGACGACACCAGCGCTCCGGTCAGCAGGCCGATGCCCACGACGAGGAACACGAAGACGCTGAGCGTCCACATGGTCGAGCGGACCGACCTGATCTTCGTCCACTCCGAGGCCACCGCGTGCCCGAGGTGGGTGCGCACGACGGGGATCGGCGAGGTGTAGCCGGGGTACGAGCCGCCGGGCGCCGCCTGCCAGTCGGGCGCGGCGGGGGCCTGCGGCATCGGGGGCTGGTGGGTGCTCATCGGGCGTCCTCGGGCTGGGTCGGGTCGGCGGCGGGGGAGGAGGCGGGGGACGAAACGGGGGCGGCGGCGGGGGCCGGGGGCTGGGCCTGCGGGGCCGGAGCCTGTGGGGCCTGGGGTGCCGGCTGGGCGTACGGGTTCGCGGCGCCGGGGCCCGCGGGGGCGCCCGGAGCGCCGTACGCGCCCGCCGGGGCGCCGCCGTACGGTCCCGCGGGTGCGCCGGGGCCGCCCGCCGGCATGGCGAAGGGCTGCCCGCCCTGCTGGGGCGGCGGCGGGGCGTACCAGCCGGGCTGGCCCTGGCCGGGGACCGGCACGGGCGGCTCGGCACCGGGCGGCAGCGGCTGCTGGAGGCCCGCCTTCTGGTCGGTGGTGGAGCGGTAGTCCACCGCGCCCTGGGTCATCCGCATGTACGCCTCCTCCAGCGAGGCCTGGTGCGGCGACAGCTCCCACAGCCGGACGCCCGCCTCGTGCGCGAGGTCGCTGATGCGGGGCAGCGGCAGCCCGGTCACGCGCAGCGCGCCGTCCTGCTCCGGCAGCACATGGCCGCCCGCCCCGGTGAGCGCGGCCCCGAGCTTCTCGCGCAGCTGCGGCTCGGTGTCCGGGGTGCGCACCCGCGCGAAGTCGGCGGAGTTGGCGGAGATGAAGTCCTTCACGCTCATGTCGGCGAGCAACTGGCCGCGCCCGATCACGATGAGGTGGTCGGCGGTCAGCGCCATCTCGCTCATCAGGTGGGAGGAGACGAAGACCGTACGGCCCTCCGCCGCCAGCGCCTTCATCAGGTTGCGCACCCAGAGGATGCCCTCGGGGTCGAGGCCGTTGACCGGCTCGTCGAAGAGCAGCACCTGGGGGTCGCCGAGCAGCGCGGCGGCGATGCCGAGGCGCTGGCCCATGCCGAGCGAGAAGCCCCTGGAGCGCTTCCTGGCGACCTCCTGGAGGCCGACCACGCCCAGCACCTCGTCCACGCGGCGGGCCGGGATGCCCGACAACTGGGCGAGGCTGAGCAGATGGTTGCGGGCGGAGCGGCCGCCGTGCACGGCCTTGGCGTCGAGCAGCGCGCCGACCTGGCGGGGAGCGTTGGGCAGCCCCCGGTAGGGGTGGCCGCCGATGGTCACCTGGCCGGACGTGGGGTTGTCCAGTCCGAGGATCACCCGCATGGTGGTGGACTTGCCCGAGCCGTTGGGCCCGAGGAAGCCGGTCACGGCTCCCGGTCGCACCTGGAAGGAAAGGTTGTACACGGCGGTCTTGTCGCCGTACCGCTTCGTCAGGCCTACAGCCTCGATCATGCTCCGCACCCATCGGAAGGTTCAGGACAGCGGGGACCCGCCCCCGTAAGGGTTAGGAGGATATCGGGGCGCTGACGGTTCCGCCCAAAGAAAGGTAAAGCTTGGGCAATGCGCCGCGTGGGTCGCGGGCGCTACTGCGCGTCCCGGTGCCTGAGCACCGCGTATCCGCCCGCGAGCGCCGCGATCACCCACAGTGCCATGATCCCGAGCCCGCCCCAGGGCCCGTAGGGGACGTCGTCGGCGCGCGGCACCGCCTGCATGATCCGGCTGCCGGCCTGGTCGGGCAGGAACCGGCCGACCTTCCGGGTGGCGTCGACGGCGGCGAGGATGTTGGAGATCAGGAAGAAGAACGGCATCAGGATGCCGAGCGACAGCAGCGGTGAGCGCAGCATGCCGGCGACCCCCATGGAGAACACCGAGATCAGGGTCAGGTACAGCCCGCCGCCCACCACCGCGCGCAGCACCCCGGGGTCGCCGAGTCCGGCGCGGTAGGGGCCGAGCATGGCCTGCCCGAGGAAGAACGTGGCGAAGCTCGTGACCATCCCGACGACCAGGGCGAGCACGCCCGCCACCGCGATCTTGCCGAACAGGAAGGTGCCGCGGCGCGGCACGGCGGCCAGGGAGACCCGGATCATGCCGGTGCTGTACTCGTTGGTGACGACCAGCACCCCGAACACGATCATGGCGAGCTGGCCGAGGGTCATGCCGGCGAAGCTGATGAAGGTCGGGTCGAAGGTCAGCCGCTCCCGGAGCGGCATCGAGTCGTACTCGTTCCGGGTCAGCGCGGAGATGAGCATGCCGATGCCGATGGTGACCACGACGGCGACCGAGAGGGTCCAGCCCGTGGACGACACCGACCGGATCTTCGTCCACTCGGAGCGCAGGACCTGGGCGGTCCGCCGGGTCGGATCGGTCCGGGCGCCCCGTTCATCCTGGGCGCTCGTCATGGCGTACCCCCTGGCCAGTCGGAGCCCCAGCTTCTGGGGACGGCCTCCGTCTGCGCGTGGTACTCCACCGACCCCGCCGTCAGCCGCATGAACGCCTCCTCCAGGGAGGCCTGCCGGGGGCTCAGCTCGTGCAGCACGATCCCGTGCCGCGCGGCCAGCTCCCCGATCCGCCCGGCCTTGTCGCCCTCCGCCTCCAGCGCCCCGTCCGCCGCCGAGACCGCGGTGATCCCGGCCTCGTGCAGCGCGTCGAGGAGCCGTTCCCGCTGGGGCGAGCGGACGCGGACGTAGCTGCGCGCGTGCTGCCGGATGAAGTCCGCCATGGAGGTGTCCGCGAGCAGCCGGCCCTGCCCGATCACGACGAGGTGGTCGGCGGTCTGCGCCATCTCGCTCATCAGATGGCTGGAGACGAACACCGTCCGCCCCTGCGCGGCCAGCGATTTCATCAGGTTCCGGATCCAGTGGATGCCCTCGGGGTCGAGCCCGTTCACCGGCTCGTCGAACATCAGGATCCGCGGATCCCCGAGCAGCGCTGCCGCGATCCCCAGCCGCTGCGCCATGCCGTACGAGAACCCCTTGGCCTTCTGCCGCGCGACGGCCACCAGCCCCACCGTCTCCAGCACCTCGCCCACCCGGCGCCGCGGAATGCCGTTGCTCTGCGCGAGACACAGCAGATGGTTGTAGGCGCTGCGCCCGCCGTGCATGGCCTTGGCGTCCAGCAGGGCGCCGATGTACGTCAGCGGATCCGTCAGCCGGTCGTAGGGTCCGCCGTCGATCCGCACCTCACCGGCGGTGGGATGGTCGAGCCCGAGGATCATCCGCATGGTCGTGGACTTCCCGGCGCCGTTGGGCCCGAGGAACCCGGTCACGATGCCCGGCCGCACGGTGCACGTCAGACCGTCGACGGCCGTCTTCTCGCCGTACCGCTTGGTCAGCCCGTCCAGCTCGATCATGCGGCCACGCTAGAACGGGACAAAGCCCCCTGCCACTTGGAGCAGGGGGCTCACAGGCGCGCCCTGTGGGGACGCGGGGCGATCGCGCCTACCGGGACTGCTGCGCCGGAACCCCACGGGAGACCGGCTCGTCCTCGCCCGTCGTGCCGGCGGCGGCCACCGCGGCGCCGGTCAGCGTGGCCAGCATCTCGCGCACGTTGGTCAGCTGGGCGTTGATGCTGTCGCGGCGGTTGGTGAGGGCCGCCAGCTCGCGCTCGGACTCGGAACGGATGCGGTCCGCCTTGGCGTTGGCGTCGGCCACGATGTCCTCGGCCTGGCGCTGGGCGGTCTCCACCGTCTGGCGGGCGCGGCGCTCGGCGTCGGTGCGCAGCTTCTCGGCCTCCAGGCGGAGCTGCTCGGCGCGGTGCTCGATCTCCGCCAGCCGCTTCTCCGCCTTCTGCTGACGCGAGGCCAGGTCGCGCTCGGACTGCTCGCGGCGCTTGGCCAGGTTGGTCTCGAAGTCGGCGGCGGCCTGCGCGGCCTTGGCGCGGGTCTCCTCGAAGAGGGCGTCCGCCTCCTCCCGCTTGGACTGCGCGTCCTTCTGCGCGTCGGCACGAAGCTGAGAGGCCTCGCCCTGGGCCTTCTCGACGATCCGGGCGCCCTCGTCCTCCGCCTTGGCCTTGCGCTCGGAGGCGTAGGACTCGGCGTCGTTGCGGACCTGCTGGGCGGCCGACTCGGCCAGCTCGCGGTGCTGCTCGGCCGCGCGGCGGGCCTCCTCACGAAGCTCCTTGGCCTCTTCCTCGGCCAGGCGCAGGATCTTCTCGACCCGGGCGCCGAGACCCGCGTACGACGGCTCGGCGTCGCTGACCTGTGTCTGGGCGTTCTGCGTTTCGAGGTGCAGCTCCTCGATGCGCTTTTCCAGGGCGGTGATGCGGGCGTTGGCCTGGTCACGTTGGGAGACGAGGTTGGAGATGCGTTCGTCCACCTGAGCGCGGTCGTACCCACGCCGCACAAGCTCGAAGCCGTAGGGGGAAGTGTCGCTCATGGGGTTCCTGTCAACTGAGACCGGTGAGGTGATAGGGGGAATCCTAGGCGCCGAAGCGGTGTGTCATCGAGCGGATACGTGTTTGATCTGGAGAATGACACCTCTTTTGAGTGGCTGACCGCCAGAGGGCTTGCCAACAAGCAGGGCAAAGCCCTCAGTCGACACCGAAACACCCCTCGAATGCTAGCCGTCCGAGGACTTGCCACCCGAACGGGGGGCGCCGACCGTCGCGCTCGCCTTGACCGAGCCGTCCTTGCCGGCGCCCGGCGCCTCGAAGGACTCCAGCGCGTCCAGCACGTCCTGGACGCGGGAGATCTCGGCGTTGATGTCCTCGCGCCTGCGCACCAGGACCTCCAGCTCGCGCTTGCCCTCCTCGACCGAGTGCCGCGCCTCCCGGATCGCCTCCGCCTTGAGCTCCTCGGCCTCCTTGACCAGCCGCGCCTTCTTCTGCTCGGCCTCCTTCAGCAGGCCCTCCGCCTTCTTGACGGCCGCGATGCGCACCTTGCCCGCCTCGGAGTCGGCGTCCGAGAGGATCTCCTTCGCCTTCGCCTGGGCCTTCTCCAGCTGCTCCTCGGCGGCCTTGATGAGCGCGTCGCAGCGGTCACCGGTGGACTTCATCGTCTCGGCGGCCTCGCGGCGGGCCCGCGTGTGCAGCTCCTCGATCTCCGCGGTGACCCGCTCGCGCAGCTCCTCCGCCCGCTCCCGGATCGCGGTCGCGTCCCGGCGCGCGCCCACCAGCAGCTCGTCCGCGTCGGTCCGGGCCTTCTCCACCAGGGAGTTGCCCTCGATGGTCGACTCGGAGACGATCCGCTCGGCCTCGCTGCGGGCGGCGCCCACCATGGTGTCGGCCTGTGCCTCGGCGTCCGCCGTGGTCTTCAGCGCCTGCTGCTGTGCCTCGGTGAGCAGCTTGTCGGCCTCGGCCGTGGTCTCGCCGATGAGCCTGTCGACCTGCTCGGCCGCCTCCGAACGCCGCTTGTTGGCGTCCTTGCGGGCCTCGTCCAGGGTCCGCTCGGCCTCCTCGCGCGCCGTACCGACGAGCCGCTCGGCCTCCGCCTCCGCGTCCGCCTTGACCCGCTCGGCCTCGGCCCGCGTCCGCTCGGCGTGCGCCTGCGCGGAGCCCACGGTCTCGGCGGCCTCGGCCCGCAGCCGCTCCGCCTCCGTGGTGGCCTCGCCGACCAGCCGATCGGCGGCCGTCCGCGCCTCGGCGCGCACCCGCTCGGCCTCCGCCACGGACTCCGTCTGGAGCCGCTCCGCCTCCGCGATCGTCTCCGTCTGGAGAAGCTCGGCCTCCTTGCGCGCCTCCGTGATGAGCGTGTCCGCCTGCGTCGCCGCGTCCGACCGGATGCGGTTGGCGTCCTCGCGGGCGTCCGCCCGGGTCCGCGCCGCCGCCTGGTCGGCCTCCGCCAGCGCGTCGGACGCCTCGGTGCGCACCCGCTGCGCGTACTCGCCCGCGTCCGAACGCAGCCGCTCGGCCTCCGCCGTCGCCTCCGCGAGGGTGCGCTCGGCCAGCGACCGGGCCGTCTCGGACTCCTCCTGCGCCTCCTGCCGCAGCCGCCCCGCGTCCGCGCTCGCCCGCTCCCGCTCGGCGTGCGCGTCGGCCCGCAGCCGCTCGGCCTCCTCCTCGGCCTCCCGCTTCGTGCGCTCCGCCGCGTGCTCGGCGGCCGAACGCAGCCCGGCGATCTCCTCCTGCGCCTGCTCGTGCAGCCCGGCCACGGAGTCCCGCACCTGCTGCGCGTGCTGCTCGGCGGCGGACACCATCTCACCGGCGCGCCGCTCGGCGTCCTCGACCAGGCGGACCGCCTCGGCCCCCGCGTCCTCGACCCGCTTGCGCGCCGAGGCCAGCAGCTCCTCGCTCTGCTCGCGGGCCCGCCGGCGCTCCTCGTCGGCCTCCTCGCGGGCCGCGCCCAGCAGTTCCTCGGCCTCGCGGCGGCGCCGGGCGGCCTCCTCCTGGGCGGCGGCCAGCGTCTCGGACGCCTCGGCGGCCAGCCGCTCGGCGGCGGCCTGCGCCTCCGCGCGCACCCGGTCGGCACTCTCCTGCGCCTCGGTCTTCAGCCGCTCCGCCTCGGCCGCGGCCTCGCCGCGCAGCCGTACGGCGACGCTCTCGCCCTCGGCGCGGGACGCGGCCGCGTCGGACGCCGCCTCGGTGCGCAGCCGTTCCGCCTCGGCCTCGGCCTGCTCCTGGAGCGCCCGGATCCGCTCGGCGGCCTCGGCGCGCAGCCGCTCGGCCTCCTCGGCGGCCTCCTTGCGGATCCGCGCGGCCTCCTCGCGGGCCTCGGTCAGCGCCTGCTCGGCCGACGTCAGCCGCTCCTGCGCCTCGTCACCCAGCCGGGTCAGTTCCTCGGCGGCCTCCGCGCGCCGCGCCTCGACCGCCTTGTCGGTCTCCTCGCGCAGCTCCCGGGCCGCCTTCTCGGCGTCCGCCCGGACGGACCCGGCCTGCTCGTCGGCCTCGGCGCGCAGCCGCTCGGCCTCCGCGCGGGCGCGCTCCAGAGTCTCCTCGGCCTGCCGGCGCAGCGCCGTGGCGCGCTCGATGGCCTCGGTGCGGACCTTCTCGCTGTCGGCGGTCGCCTTCTGCCGCAGCTCGTCGGCGTCCGCCTTGGCCTTGGCCAGCAGCTCCTCGGCGGACCTGGCCGCCTCCTCGATCTGGGTGACCGACTCCCGGCGGGCCTCCGCGCGGATCGACTCGCCCTCGGCCACCGCGTCGGAACGCAGCTGCTCGGCCTCGCCGCGCAGCCGGCGGGCCTCCTCCTGGAGCTCGACCGTCTTGGCGCGGTACTCCTCGGTGTCGTCCTTCGCCGCGCCCTTGAGCTGCTCGGCGATGTCGTGCGCCTCGGCGCGCAGCCGGTCCGCCTCGGCCTCGGCCTCCTTGCGGATCCGCTCGGCCTTCTCGGCGGCCTCCCTGGTGGTCCGCTGGGCGTCCTCCGACGCCTTGTTGAGGACCTCCTCGGCGGTCCTGGCCGCCTTGGACAGCTGGGTCGCGGTCTCCTCGGCGGTGGCCGTACGCGCCTTCTCGGCGGCCTCGGCGACGATCTTCTCCGCCTCGGCGCGGGCGTCCGCCACCAGCTGCTCGGCCTCCGAGCGGGTGGTCTCCGCCTCCTTGGTGGCCTCCCCGACCAGCCGCGCCACCTGCTCCTTGGCGGTGCGGGTGCGGGTCTCGTTGGCCGCCTCGGCGCTCGCCAGGGTCCTGGCGGCGGCCTCCTCGGCCTCGGTGACCAGCTTCTCGGCCTCGGACTGCGCCCTGCGCAGCGCCTCCTCCGCCTCGGCGATCCGCTTCTCGGCGGCCCGGCTCAGCTCGCTCGCCTGCCGGCGGGCGGTGTCCGACTCGGTGGCCGTGGTGGTGCGCAGCCGCTCGGCGTGCTCGGTGGCCTCCTGCGCCTGTGCGGACGCCGCGTTCAGCAGCCGCTCGGCGTCGGTGCGGGCCCGGCGCAGGATCTGCTCGGCCTCGGCGCGGGCCTCCTCGGCCTCGCCGCGCAGCCGGTCCCGGGCCTCGCGGGTCAGCCGCTCGGCCTCCGCGCGGGCGGCGGCCATCGCCTGCTCGGCCTCGGCGCGGGACTCGTCCAGCAGCCGGCGGGCCTGCTGCTCGGTGCGGGAGCGCAGCTGCTCCGCCCACGCCACGTTCTCGTTGACGTGCGACTCGACGGTCGCCCTGCGCTCGGCCAGCTCCTGGTCGAGCTGCTGGCGCCGGGTCACCGCCTCCTGGTGCAGCTCGGCCTGGAGCCGGGCCGCCTGCTCGGCGTGCTCCTGGAGGATCCGCTGGGTCTGCGCGCGGACCTGGCTCAGCTCGCGCTCGGCGTCCTGCCGGAGCTGTTCCGCCTGCATCTGGGCATTGCGGAGCAACTGTTCGGCCTGGTAGCCGATGTCGCCGCCGTCGAAGGCGGGACGGGTCATCAGGGTGCGGCGCGCCTCGTGCAGCTTGGCGCGCAGCACCTCGACCTGGTAGCCGAGGTCCTCGGCGTGCTGGATCGCCTTCTCCCGCTCGGTCCTCAGCCGCTTCATCTCGGCCTCGAACCGAGAGAGGTGGTCGACGTCAGCCGCCGGCTCTCGCTCCTGGCTCTCGTAGCCCCGCACTGCGCGGTCCCATCCGTCCCCTGGTCAGCTTCTCCAACGAGCCACGTCCAACCGCCGAACGGGGCCCCCGGGGAAATGGTGTCAGATCAACGGCGGAGCACGGTCAGCTGCCCCGACGCACGTCCCCCGAAACCCGGACCCCGGCATGCGGCCGCCCCCAGACGTTCAGGGACGACCGCCCCCAACCCTACCGGCCCTTATGTACGGCGGTCAGTGCTCGGCGGACTCAACCGGGGCCGAAGTCACCAGTTCTGTGAGGACTCCGTGGCAGTCCTTGGGGTGGAGGAAGGTGATCCTGGACCCCATGGAACCGCGCCGCGGCTCGTCGTAGAGCACCCGGACGCCCTTGTCCCGGATGTCCTGCGAGTCGGCGTCGACGTCCGCCGTGCCGAAGGCGATGTGGTGCACACCCTCGCCGTTCTTGGCCAGCCACTTGCCGACCGCGGAGTCCTCGCGGGTCGGCTCCAGGAGCTGGAGGTAGGAGGCGCCGCCGTCCGAGGTCTCGTTGATCTTGAGCATGGCCTCGCGCACGCCCTGTTCCTCGTTGACCTCGGTGTGGAACACCTCGAATCCGTATGTGGCCCGGTAGAACTCGACGGTGGCGTCGAGGTCGTGGCAGGCGATCCCGATGTGGTCGATTCGCGTCAGCATGGTTTCAGTGGAGCGCCACGACGTTGGTTACGCAACGTGCGCGCGATCACACCGACAGGACGATGACGGCACTGAGTGACTCTCAGTACATTCGAAGTAAACCCTCGTTCACTCCTCGGCTCTGCGTAGCTGGAAGGGGATCGCACCCTCATGTCTTCTGGAACGAACAGCTCGGTGATCGTCGCGGGCGCCCGTACGCCCATGGGACGACTGCTGGGCTCCCTCAAGTCCTTCTCCGCGGCCGACCTGGGCGGCCTCGCGATCAAGGCCGCCCTGGACCGCGCGGGCATCGGCGGCGATCAGGTGCAGTACGTGATCATGGGCCAGGTGCTGCAGGCCGGCGCCGGTCAGATCCCGGCCCGCCAGGCCGCCGTCAAGGGTGGCATCCCGATGAGCGTCCCGGCCCTCACCATCAACAAGGTGTGCCTGTCCGGGCTCGACGCCATCGCCCTGGCCGACCAGCTGATCCGCGCCGGCGAGTTCGACATCGTCGTGGCGGGCGGCATGGAGTCCATGACCAACGCGCCGCACCTGCTGCCCAAGTCCCGTGAGGGCTACAAGTACGGCGCCATCGAGATGATCGACGCGATGGCGCACGACGGTCTGACCGACTCCTTCGAGCACATCGCCATGGGCGAGTCGACCGAGCGCCACAACACCCGGCTCGGCATCGGCCGCGCGGTGCAGGACGAGTTCGGCGCCCTGTCCCACCAGCGGGCCGCCGCCGCGCAGAAGAACGGCGTGTTCGAGGCGGAGATCACCCCCGTGGAGATCCCGCAGCGCAAGGGCGACCCGATCCTGTTCAGCAAGGACGAGGGCATCCGCCCCGACACCACCGTGGAGGCCCTGGCCAAGCTGCGCCCGTCCTTCGCCAAGGACGGCACCATCACGGCCGGCACCTCCTCGCCGATCTCCGACGGCGCCGCCGCCGTGGTCGTGATGAGCAAGGCCAAGGCCGAGGAGCTGGGTCTGGAGTGGCTCGCCGAGATCGGCGCGCACGGCAATGTCGCGGGCCCGGACAACTCGCTGCACTCCCAGCCGTCCAACGCGATCCTCAACGCCCTCAAGAAGGAGGGCAAGGAGGTCGCCGACCTCGACCTCATCGAGATCAACGAGGCCTTCGCCTCCGTCGCCGTGCAGTCAATGAAGGACCTCGGTGTTTCCACGGAAAAGGTGAACGTCAACGGCGGCGCGATCGCGCTCGGCCACCCGATCGGCATGTCCGGCGCCCGCCTCGTGCTCCACTTGGCGCTGGAGCTCAAGCGCCGGGGCGGCGGCGTCGGCGCGGCCGCGCTGTGCGGTGGCGGCGGCCAGGGCGACGCGCTGATCGTGCGGGTACCGAAGGCCTGAGTCCTTTTCGTCAGGTCGGTGAAGTGAACGGAGCTGTGTGATGCAGGACGTCTCCTCTCTGGTGGCCCAGGCCAGGGACGGCCGGCCGCGGGCCGTGGCCCGGCTGATCTCCCTGGTGGAGGGGGCGTCCCCGCAGCTCAGGGAGGTCATGGCGGCGCTGGCCCCGCTGACCGGCAACGCCTGTGTGGTGGGCCTGACCGGCTCGCCCGGCGTCGGCAAGTCGACCTCCACCTCCGCGCTCGTCGCGGCCTACCGCAAGCAGGGCAAGCGGGTCGGCGTCCTGGCCGTCGACCCGTCCTCGCCCTTCTCCGGCGGCGCCCTGCTCGGCGATCGCGTGCGCATGTCGGAGCACGCCTCCGACCCCGGCGTCTACATCCGCTCCATGGCCACCCGGGGCCACCTCGGCGGCCTCGCCTGGTCCGCCCCGCAGGCGATCCGCGTCCTGGACGCGGCGGGCTGCGACGTGATCCTGGTCGAGACGGTGGGCGTGGGCCAGTCGGAGGTGGAGATCGCCGCCCAGGCGGACACCAGCGTGGTGCTGCTGGCCCCGGGCATGGGCGACGGCATCCAGGCCGCCAAGGCGGGCATCCTGGAGATCGGCGACGTCTACGTCGTCAACAAGGCGGACCGGGACGGCGCCGACGCCACCGCCCGCGAGCTGAACCACATGCTGGGCCTCGGCGAGGCCCGCAAGCCCGGCGAGTGGCGGCCGCCGATCGTGAAGACGGTCGCGTCCCGCGCCGAGGGCGTGGACGAGGTGGTCGAGGCCCTGGACAAGCACCGCGCCTGGATGGAGGAGCACGGGGTCCTCGCCGAACGCCGGCGCGCCCGCGCGGCCCGCGAGGTGGAGACCATCGCGGTCACCGCCCTGCGCGAGCGCATCGGGGACCTGCACGGCGACCGGCGCCTTGGCGCGCTCGCGGAGCGGATCGTCGCCGGTGAGCTCGACCCGTACCGCGCGGCGGACGAGCTGGTGGCGGGGCTCACGGCGGGCTGAGCCGGGCCGGGCGGACGCGGCCTGGCCAACGCCCGTACCGGGCGGCTAAGTTGGGTGCCATGTTCCTCCTCATGGCATAGGGCGTACCCCGCACGCGAGGCCGATGACGATTCCGGCGCTCGCGTGCCCCGGTATGCCCTTTTCCGCCTCCACCAGAGGAACCCCCGCATGTCCACGCATGCTCCCGCGCGGCCCTCGTACGCCGCCGTCCTGCGTCTTCCGCACGCCCGCCGCACCTTCGTCGCGGCCCTGACCGCCCGCCTCTCCTACGGCACCGTGTCGATCTCGGTGCTGCTGTCCGTCACGCGTGCCACCGGTTCCTACGCCGTCTCCGGCGCGGTGATGTCCCTGTTCGGCGCCGCGTCGGTCTTCCTGATGCCGGTGCGCGGCGCCCTGATCGACCGGCACGGACCCCGCCGGGCCCTCGGCCCCATGGCGCTCGTCTACGGCGTCCTGCTGGCCCTGCTCGCCGTCCTGACCTGGCGCCCCGGCGCGCCGGTGGCGCTGCTCGCCACGGCGGCGGCGCTCGCGGGCGCGTGTACGCCGCCGCTGGGGCCGACGATGCGGTCGCTGTGGAGCGAACTCGCCCCCGACCGGCACCTGTTGCAGCGCGCCTACAGCCTGGACGGCGTCGCGGAGGAGCTGCTCTTCGTCTCCGGGCCCGTCCTGGTCGGCATCCTGACCGGGTTCGCCCCGCCGGCGTCCGGCATCGTGCTCAGCGCGGTGCTGATCGTGGGCGGGACCGGGGTGTTCGTCGCCTCGCCGGTGATGCCGGGCCCGCGGCCGGTGACCCGGGGCGGGCGGCTCGGCACCGTCTCCGGCCTGCTCGCCCCCGTCGTCGTCGCCCTCGGCGTCGGGCTCACCCTCAGCGGGGTGGACCTGCTGACCATGGCCTACGCCTCCGCGCACGCGTACGACACCGCCCTGGTCCCCTGGGTCCTGGGCGCGATGTCGGCGGGCAGCGCGCTGGGGGGTCTCGCCAACGGGGCGGTGCGGTGGCTGGTGCCGGCCCGCACGCGGCTGCTCCGCTTCGCGGTGGTGCTGGGCCTGGCCGTCGCGGCGGCCGGTCTGGCCCCCGACCTCTGGGTGCTCACCGCCGCGCTGGTCGTGGCCGGCGTGTTCCTCGCCCCGACCCTGACGACGGCCTACCTCGCGGCCGACGAATCGGTGCGCTCGGAGTCCCGCACGCAGGCCGGGGCGTGGGTGAACATGGGGGTGAACGCGGGGACTTCGACGGGAGCGCTGGCGACGGGGCTGCTGATCGGCCGGCTGCCGCTGGGGATCTGCTTCCTGGTGGCGGGTACGGCCGCGCTGGCGTCCGCCCTCGCGGCCGGGGCCGCCGGTGCCCGGCTGGCGCGTCGCGGCTGATCGCGCGGCTGCGCGCACCCGGGCCCGCCGCGCGGAACCGCGCGGCGGGCCGAGGTCCTGGCTAGGGGGTGTCCGGCGGATCTTGGCGCAGACGCGGGGTCCGGCACGCCGATC
>NZ_JBEZND010000055.1:0-56366 GCF_040706415.1 Streptomyces sp. NPDC048106
GCTGCACACCTACAATCACCACCGCGGACACACCGCGCTGAAAGGCCAACCACCCGCCAGCCGCGTCCCCAACCTCACGGGTCAATACACCTAGCTCACTGCGGAAGCAGCACAGCCGATCACCCGGTCTCGACGGCATCGGGATCACGCAAGGGCCGCAGCCAGGCGACGCCCCGATCGCGGACGCCAAAGCCGTCGGCGCGCAGAGCGGACACTGCGGCTCCCGTCCGGAGGGACCGGTGACCGGCCCCTCACCCCCCGGCCCGTCGTGCGTCGCTCGGTATATGAACCCAGCACCCGTGCGGGGCGCTGCTCTCGGAGATCCAGGTGTGCGCCCCGGCCACCGCCCCGGCCTCCAGCTTCGACACGATGTCGTCGGCCTGCTCGTGTCCGATCCCGACGGCGGCCAGGGCCTGGAAGACCGTGAACCGCGCCGCCGTGGCCCCGTGCTGGTGCTTGCTGATGCGGGCCAGCTCCTGGCCGCACGCGTCGGCGTCGTGCTGCTCGCTGCTCACGCGCACACCTTCACCCCTACCGCGCCCGGCCGAGCACCCAGCTTGATCACCTGCTGCCGGGGCTGATGTCCGGCATCCCCGTACGGTGACCGCGTGACTGCCCGCCGCACCTTTGGCACGGGCCCTCAGACCCGCACAGCGTCCGTGCCGCCCAGGCCGACCGGTCCGACGCCCTCCCGGAATCCGTCTGCCCGACGTGGAGGAACTGCGTACCCGTTGCCGGCGAGTCCCGCAGGTCGGCTGCATCATCCATGACAAGGTCCTGCGCCGGCAGAAGCCGGTGTGGGAGCCGGACTCCGGGCCGCCTGCGGGGAAAAGACTCCGCGCTCGTCCAACGCCTCAACGCCGTAAGCCGGATCGAGTTGTCCGAACCGCTGAGCCGGTCCCGGCCGCCGTCTACGAGGACGGACCTGCCCGAGGGGTGGAACGGGTGCTCCTGAGCGCACCGCGCGCACTTCGTGCGCTCTGGTTTCGGGGCCGGGCGCGGGGCCTGTCCCCCGTGAGAGCTACGCGCAGGTGTCCACCGTGAGGTGACGATTCCCGACCACCGTTTCCATAGCGTTCAGTTCAGCCGCGGCGCCCGGGCCGTGGACCGGACAGGGAACCGGAAACGGAACCGAAGAAGGAGTCGTCATGAAACTGGTGTGGCAGATCCTGGCCGTGGTCGCGGTCGGTGCGGTCGGCGGTCAGAGCGTCACCGCGGTGCAGAGCAATCCGTGGCTCTCACTCCTGCTGGCCGGCCTGACGGTCGTGCTCTCCGTGTTCGTCTACCGGTGGGTCGTGGGGCGTACCGAGCGACGACCGGTCACGGAGCTTGCCCGGGAGGGAGCGCAGGGGGCGCTCTTGCGGGGCCTGGCCATCGGTGTCGCGATGTTCGGGTGCGTCATCGCGAACATCTACCTCCTCGGGGACTACAAGGTCCACGGCTTCGGCTCGCTGACCGGAGCGGTCGCGCTGTTCGGCTTCATGGCCGGTGCCGCCGTCACGGAGGAACTGATGTTCCGCGGCCTGCTCTTCCGGCTCGTGGAGCGAGGTCTGGGCACGTACATCGCGCTGGCGCTGTCCGGTGCGGTGTTCGGCGCGGTCCATCTGCTCAACAAGGACGCCACCCTGCTGGGTGGCGTCGCCATCGCGATCGAGGCCGGCGGCATGCTCGCCGCCGCGTATGCCGCCACCCGCTCCCTGTGGCTTCCGATCGGCCTGCACTTCGGCTGGAACTTCGCGGAGTCCGGCATCTTCGGCACCGAGGTCTCGGGCAACGGAGACACGCACGGGCTCCTGGACGCCTCGACGTCCGGCACAAAGCTGATCACGGGCGGCGAGTTCGGCCCGGAGGCCAGTGTCTACTCGGTGCTGTTCGGTGCGTTGCTGATGGTCGCGTTCCTGTGGCTGGCCCACCGGCGCGGCCACATCGTTCCCCGGCAGCGCGCCGAGCGCGTCAACGCCCTCGCTACACTCACCCGGTGATGAGCCTTCAGGGGGTCGGCCGGATGTGGCGCCGGTTCGACGTCACCGTCCGCGACCTTCCGCTCGGGGTACTGTTCCTGGTCGCTTCGTTCCTGCCGGGACTGCGCGGCCACGGGACGGAGGTCGGGGACCTTGCGACCCGCCCGTTCGACGCGCTCGCCGTCGCCGCCCTGGGGCTCGAATGCCTTCCGCTGGTGGTGCGCCGGCGGTGGCCGGCCGTCTGTCTCGCCCTGGTGACCTGCGGCTTCGCGCTCGATCAGCTACGCGGCTATCACTCGACCGCCGGCACCACCCTGCCCATCGTGCTGATCAGCGCGGGATCCCATCTGGAACGCCGTCGGCGCACCACCGCCGTCCTTCTCTCCGTGGCGTACGTGCCGCTGGCGATAGCGCTTTCCCGGCTCGGTTCGGGCGGCGAGACGCCGGAGGAGTTCGTGACGTTCTACCTGGTGCTGGCCCTGGCCTGGGGCGCCGGGGCATGGCTGCGGTCCACTCGCATCGCGGAGGCCGAACGCCGCGAGCGCGTAGCGGCGCAGACCCGTACCGCCGAACGCACCCGGATCGCCCGCGAACTGCACGACGTGGTGACGCACCACGTGACCGCAATGGTCGTCCAGGCCGAGGCCGCCCGCTACCTGACTGCCGCACCCGAGCGGCTCGAGCAGTCCCTGACCGCTGTCAGCGACACCGGCCGTCGCGCCATCACCGACCTGCGCCACCTGCTCGACCTGCTCAACCCCGATCACGGCACCGGCACCGGTATGGCGGAGCACATGGAGCCCAAGGAGCCCAGGACACCGGCCGTCGGCAGGGTCCTCACCCTCGTCGAGCAGACCCGCCGGGCCGGACAGCCGGTGGACTTCACCGAGCAGGGCACACCCCCGGCATCGACCGGCAGCGCCGACCTCGTCGCCTACCGGGTGGTGCAGGAAGCACTGACCAACGCCCTCAAGTACGCTCATGGCAGCCGGACTTCCGTCCAGATACGGCACAGCGACAGGGAGATCACCGTCGAGGTCAGCACGGACGGATCCGGTTCATGCAGCGCGGCGGCCGTCGGCAGCGGGCGGGGCCTGGCCGGCCTGCGTGAACGCGTCGACGTCCTGGGCGGCGACTTCAGCGCCGGCAGCGGCACGGACGGCGGCTTCACCGTACGGGCGCGCATCCCCGCCGGCGGTACCTCGTGAGCGCACCGATCCGGGTCCTGGTCTGCGACGACCAGATGCTGATCCGCACCGGCCTGGTCACCATCATCGACGCCCAGCCCGACATGGAGGTGGCGGGCGAATGCGGAGACGGGCAAACCGGAGTCGAACTCGCCCGCAAGGTACGGCCCGACGTCGTCCTGATGGACATCCGCATGCCGGTCCTCGACGGCCTGGAAGCCACCCGTCTGCTGGCCGGCGCCGGGGTGCCCCACCCCGTCACCGTCCTCGTGGTGACCACGTTCAACCTGGACGAATACGTCTACGAGGCACTGCGCGCCGGCGCCAGCGGCTTCCTCCTCAAGGACGCACCCCCGGACCGGCTGCTCCACGGCATCCGGACCGTGGCCACCGGCGCGGCCCTCCTGGACCCCGACGTGACACGCCGGCTCGTCGGCCGCTACGCCGCCCGCATCCGCCCCGCCGAGCACGCCCCCGGCGACATCCCGCTCACCCCCCGCGAACTGGAAGTCCTCCAGCTCATCGCGGATGGCCTCTCCAACAGCGAGATCGCCGCGGCCCTCGTCATCAGCCCAGAGACTGTCAAGACCTTCGTCTCCCGCATCCTCAGCAAACTCCAGCTCCGCGACCGCGTCCAGGCCGTCATCTACGCCTACCGCCACGGCCTGGCGACCTGACACCGCCGTACGGCGGTGGCCCGGCTCGGTGAGCCCGGTCCGGCCGCAGGCGGGCCCGAGCCGGTGCACCAGTTGCGCGGGTATGGGGAGTGGGACCGGCTGCCGCCGCGGGACACGGGCAAGCGCACCGTGGACCTGGCCCTTCCGGCCGGACGTGATCCAGCACGCCGCCCATGAGAAGCGGCTGCACCGGTGGCGTTCGTGTTCGCGGACACCACCGAGGCGAAGGCCGCCAACACGGTCGCCGTGCCGGAGGAGGCCGTGTCGCCCGCGAGGAAGCCGCCGTCGAAGCCGCCCGTCTACGGGCCGCCGTACCGCCGGATCCGGAGGACGACCCAGAGCCGGTCCGGCGCCGCGGCTGGTTGCACGCCGACGCACCTGTTCAGTTGTTATGTTTCTTGGACAGCTCCGCGTTGGGACCTCGGCGTACTCAGCGCCCGACGCTCACCCTGCCTCGGTGTCCCGCCTTCGTTCGTACTCCTTGATCTGACGGTAGAACGTTTCGAACTCGCTGTCGGCGCGAGACTCTGCTGCACCCTTCATTACGGCGCCGATGAGCCATGACGGTCGATCGCGGCCCACAGAAGAGTCAGTCCCAGTGCGCTGATCAGCACCCCGCAGAGGAAGGTCCACTCGGTCGACACCCACCACTGGAACACGAAGGTGGCGCCCATGGTTCTGCGCTCCTCGCGCACAGCGATCGTGGTCTGCAGCTTCGGGGGAGGTTCTGTGACTCGTCGGCGAGTACTTGCTCTCTGGACCGCTTCTTCAGGTCGTGAAGTTCGACGAACCCCACGACGAGGAATCGCGACGATGGCCGAGGAGACGATCGCCGCGTAATAGTTGTTCATGGCCAGTTTCACGCGACGGGCGGCCCGGTGGGCGCTCGTTCGCGGAGCCGCCAACGCGACAGCGGCCCAAGGCTGTCGATCAGTAGAGGAACGGTGGCCTGGGTAGCTCCGAAGCTCCGGTGACGGCAAGGTCAGCGCCTTCGGCTCGTCCCATCAGCCAGGCCAGGAGTGTGGTCTGCGGGCCGTGGATGATCGGCGCCCGACGGGCGCTGCCGATGTCGTAGCTGATGTCTGTGTCGGTAGGGTGCAGCCGCATCGCAGGGGCGTCGTCGCGAGTGCTGAAGGACGCCGTTACCCGGCCGAGCATGTCCTGGACGAAGCCGGTTGGCCACTGGGCGTACGCGTAGCCGGCGTTCAGGTCGACGTGATGAATCAGCACCTCGCACAACCGGGAGTCGGCAGCACGCACGGCGGCTCGTTCCTGGCCCCGAGTCCAGCGAACCACCTGGTTCCACGCCTCGGGCGGCATCTTGCGGTACTCCGTGGCGAACCGGACGGCGGCACTACGCAGGTCAGCCACGAGTTCGACGGCACTGCGGCCCGCCCCCGCCTCGATCTGTTCGTCCCGGGCGGCCAGGCTCGGATACTCCGGCGTCTCCACTCCGGTCCGGGCCCAGATCAGCAGGTTCCGGCCGCCGTCGGCATTACGGGCCAGGTGAGTCAGCACGTGCCCGCGTGACCAGGCCGGCAACAGGGAAGGCGCACGCACATCGGTGTCAGTGAACCGGGCCGCCGTGTCGAGGAGATGCTCGGTCGCGACATTGATCTGATCGAGGGTGGTCGCGGGGTCGAACCCCGTGTGGTCATCAGCCGTCATGCTGCCTCCTGGAGCCGTTCGACGAGCCGGCCGCGTTCGAAGCGGGCTCCGGCGCGGACGATGGCGACGAGCTGGGGTGCGGTGATGGTACGCCGGCGTTGCCGGACGGACTCGACGAGCTTGAACACCATCGCCAGCGCTGCGGCGGGACTGCCCGCCCCGGTGGTGACCTTGGTCCGAAGTTCGACCGAGCTGAAGGTCGACTCGATGGGCTCGTCCTGAGGTGGACTCAGGGCGGGGCGGAAGTCGTAGAACGCGAGGAGTTCGTCGACCTCGCCGGTCACCTCCGCCACCCGCCAGGCCGGCCGAGGAGCCGAGGAACTGCTCCATCGCGGGCACGAAGTCACCGCTGGACAATCCGTGCAGATAGAGCGGGGGAGGACCTCGCTCATCTTCGGGGACTTCCGGCACCACGGCGGCAGGATCTTCGACGAGAACCTCTTGCGCTCGCCTGTCTGAGTATCGACCCGCTTGTCGTTCACACGCGGCACAGTGACCTCGACGGGACCGGCGGCCGTCGTAACGGTACGGGCCGGTGGTGACCGTTGCGCACGACGTGGCGCAGGCCGTGTTCGTCCTTCTCGGCGGTGAGCACGGGCGTTCCTTCCCGACCCGCGCCGCCAACGCGGGCCTGCTGGACGACCTGACGATCACTCACTCGGGACGGCAGCGGCGCCTCGGTCTCGCCGGAACGACAGACCCGGAACGCGGCGGGTCGCAGGTGACTGTCCGTCGGATGAGCTGACACCGCGCCGGGCGGCAGCAGGCCTATGGGTAGGGCCGGCCGACCGCACAAGAGTGGCACCGTCTCCCACCTGTAGGGCCGGGGTCCCACCGCACACAAGCCGCCCCGACGGGGCGGCTTGTGCCGTATCCGCGCACCTGTGCGCCGCTGCTGTCTGCGCGGTTTCAGCGGCGCCTGCCGTAACCGGATCCGACGTTGCCGTATTCGCCGCCGTGGTCACCGCCCGGCCGGCACGTCACGGTGTTGGTGACGGTCAGGTGCCGGTGCGGTCCGGTCAGGACGGTCGTGTGGGGCAGCGGAAGATGAACAGTGGTGCCGTCGACGCCGGTGACCTCGGAGCGCGCGACGGTGCACTCGGAGGCCGCGGTACGGACGTCTTCGGCCACGGTCACCGCGTCGCCGACGGAGTATCCGGGCCGGGCGACGCCCCAGGGCTGCGGGGTGGCCGGCGTCGCGCCCGGACCGGTGAGGGTCAGTTCGGCGCTGAGGCCGTCCGGCTGGGAGCCGTCCGGGTAGTGGTGGCCGTCGACCTCCCACACCTTGTCCACGGTGACGTCGGCGGGCTCCTCCTCTTCCGCGGCCCGGTTGTAGACGGTGCAACTGACGGCGTCCTGTCGGGGCACGTCGACGGTGAAGCCCGGTCCGGAGGCCGTGGCGGTGTTCTCGACGGGGACGTCCGCGCCGGTGTCGAGGTCGGTGCAGACCGCGTTTCGGCCTCCCTGGGTGACCAGCTCGTAGCCGGAGTGCTGCGCCTCGCCGACGGTCACCGCGGCCTGCTCGTTGGTGCCGAAGCCCGGGGCGAAGGTGACCGTGCCGGTGCCGTCCGCGCCGGTGGTCTCGGAGGCGGGCAGGCCGGTGACGCCCGGGGTGGTGGTGGACGCGCCGAAGGTCCAGCCGGGCCCGGCCGGTTCGGCGCCGGTCACGTCCTCGCCGGTGGTGCCCGGCGGCACGACCTGCTTGATCACGTTGACGGTGCCGGTGCAGTGGCCGAGGGCGAGGGCGCGCAGCTCCTGGCCGGCCTGGCCGTAGTCCGCGGTCTGGAAGTAGTCGGCCGTGGTGGTGTTGCCGCCGTTGAACTCGGTGGGCCCGGAGATGGCCCGCAGGTTGAGGCCGGAGACGCCCTCGACCCCCTTGCCGACACCGAGCGCGATCACCCGGGTGTCCTTCGCCTTCACCGAGTTGGCCGAGAAGATGCCGTTCTCGACATCGATGAAGTGGGTGTTGGTGCCGTCGCCGTGCAGGCTGCCGAAACGCGTCGGGTTGCCGTCGGTGAGCACCACCGCGGCGTCGTAGTGCTCCGGCGCCCGGGCCACCGCCCACAGCGCGCGGTCCCAGTTCGTGCCGCGGCCCAGCGTCCAGTCCGCGTAACCGCTCTTGAACGCGGCGGCCCCGGCCGGCGTCGAGACCGACTGGAGCTCGGGGTGGTTCACGCCGACGCTCGTGGACGGCGACTCCTGGTCGAAGGAGAACAGGGCCAGCCGTGAGGGCGTGCCGGTCAGCGCGTCGGTGAACGCGTCGGCGGCGGCCTTGAGCGCGGGCAGCTGGCTGCCGACCGACGCGGACAGGTCGAGCACCAGGGCCACGTCCAGGCCGCAGGAGGACGGCAGCGGCGGGTTGTCGCGCGAGGTCTGCCACACCCCGCCCGAGCGGGTCGGCAGACCGTTGTCGGTGCTGTACATGAACTCCCGGGTGGACCGGTAGGTGGCCCCGCCCTGGAGCGCCGGGGTGCGGAACCGGTACGGCGAGGCCACGGAGTTCGACCCGCTGCCCGGTCCGGTGCGCAGCACCGGGTTCATGTACCAGCCGGCCGGCGCGCCGGTCTGGCCAACCGTCAGGACCCGGCCGTTGTTGTCCCCGTCCGCGCCGGTGTCCGGGACGACGAACGAGCAGTCGCCGTCGGCGTCCGAGGTGCACCGGGCCCAGTCGGCGTCGACCGGCTGTGTCGCGTCCGGCTCCGCGAAGAGCGCGAGGCGCACCCCGGCGAGCGGCGCGGGCACGTCGGTCGCCGCCCGGTCGCCGCCGGTGCGTACGGTGACGACGGTGCTGTCGGGTCCGGGTACGGGCACGGCCCGGTGGGCGACAGCGCCCGGGGCCGCCGCGCCGGCGGCGGGGACTGCGGCCAGCATGAGGGCGAACGCCCCCGCCGCGGCCAGGCGGATTCTGTGGTTCATCGGGACCTTTCCTCAATGCCGGCGGCAACCCGTCCAGACAGACCGGCCATTTTGCACAATAAGTGCATTTCACGCCGAAATACCCCGAACCGCGCCGCTTTTCAGAACAACCAGCCTGCAGATGCGGTGCGGTCGTCGAGTCTGCGGCTCGGCTGGGGCCGCGCGCCGCCGTCGCGGCGAGCCGAAGACCGTGCGCGGCCTGGAGTCCGGCTACCGCCTCTACATCGCCCGGTGGGCCTTGTCCGACCTCCCCGGCCGGCGACGCCCACCCACCCCCGCACCCGACCTGGACCGGCGGCCCCCGGCCGATCCCGGCGAGTCGGCTGCACTCCGGCCCCCGGGCCAGGACGCGGGGGAGCGGGAGGCACCCCGCATCCCGTTGCGGTACGAGCGAGCTGTCCTCGCCTGCCCGGCGGTGCGGGAGGAACTGCGCGCCACCACCGCCACCGCTGTGCGGGGCCGGGCGTACGACGTCGCCCGGCATCAGCAGGCGGCGATGCCCGAGCAGTTGCTCGCGCCCCCGGCCGTCGAATCCGAGCAAGACGATCAGGAGCCGGAGACCGGACGCCAGGAGGCGATCGGCCTGACGGCGCTGCGGGCCTTGAGAGAGTCTCGGACAGACGTGGAAGCCCTCGATCTCACTGCCGAGCGGCTGTGCCGCCTGAAGGACGCGTTCACCAAGGCGGCCGACGCCACCCGCGCCCGCAAGGACTGCTACGCCGAACAGGACGATGCCAACGCGGTGCATCCGGTGCGCCAGGACGACCAGCAGGCGCACCGCCCGCAGGTACCCCAACTTCCCTCTGCGCGCCGAGATCCTGACGCTGTCGAGGTCTTCAAGTGCGGCCGTCGTGCCTGCTGAGCTTGGTAGTTTGTGGGACATGCCAAAACAGGTGGGAATGCTGGTAGGCAATCGTTACCGGTTGGCTGAACTTGTCGGTCAGGGCGGTATGGGCCGGGTGTGGCGGGCACACGACCAACTCCTCGATCGCGAGGTCGCGGTGAAGGAGGTTCTGCTTCCGGCGGAGCTCACCGACTCCGCGCGTCAGACGCTGATCCAGCGGGCCATCAGTGAGGCGCGGGCGGCGGCCCGGCTGCGGCACGCGGGCATCGTCACCGTGCACGACGTAGTCGAGGACGGAGAAGTGCCCTGGATCGTGATGGAGTTCCTGCCCGGGACGTCTCTGGGCACGATGCTCCGCCGTGCGGGGCGCTTGGAGTGGCAGGCCGCGCTCGCGATCTGCGCACAGGTGGCCGAGGCATTGGCCCATGCGCACGCCACCGGGGTCATCCACCGGGACCTGAAACCCGACAACATCCTCGTCGTGGGGGACCGAGCGGTCATCACCGACTTTGGTATCGCCCGGATCGTAGACGCGACGACGCAACTGACGGCTACTGACGGCGTGGTGGGCACGCCGCAGTACATGTCGCCCGAACAACTCCGGGGAGAGCACCTCACGACTGCCACCGACGTGTGGGCGCTCGGAGCCGTGCTCTACGCGTCGGTCGAGGGCCGTCCGCCGTTCGACGGCCCGTCGCTGATCTCAATCATCACGGCCGTGCTCACCCAGCCGCTCCCGCCGCCGTCGCATGCCGGGCCGCTCGCCGACTTCCTCGCGGCTCTGCTGAACAAGGACGCGGAGCAACGCCCCGCCCCCCAGGCGGTCGCCGAGCAGTTGCGCGCGGTGGCGTGGCAGACGGGCACCGCTGTGCCGGTACGGCAGCCGGCCGTGGACCGGGACATGCCGCGGACCGCCGTCCTGACCGCACCGGCACAGGTGCCGGACCCCGGGACCCCACACGCGGAACCGGCATCCCGGATGCCAAGTCGCCGCTCCCTCCTCCTGGGAGGCGTCGGAATCGCCGTCACCGCGACCGGTGCCACGGTCGCCGCGCTGCTGGCCACCAACGACTCCCACGACGGCGGGCGCAAGCCGAAGGCGGGCAGCAGCGCCACCCCCGCCATCGCCGGTTCCGTGGCCCTTCCCCGGTACACCGGCGCGGTGAACGCCCTGGCCTACAGCCCGGACGGCAAGCGTCTCGCCATAGGCTGCCAGGACAACGCGGTCCGAGTGTGGGACATCACCGGCAAGTCCGCCGTCGCCACCTTCACCGGCCACACCGGCGCCGTGGACACGGTCGTCTTCAGCCCGGACGGCAAAACCCTCGCCAGCGGCGGCAAGGACTCCACCGTCCGGCTCTGGGACGTCGCCAACCGCACCGCCTTCGCCACCCTCACCCCGGAGGTCGAAGTGACCTCGGTGGCCTTCAGCCCGGACGGCAAGACCCTGGCCAGCGAGGGCCAGCTGAGCACCGTCCTGCTGTGGGACGTGTCCGGTCGCGAACTCAGGGCCCACCTGACCAGCTCCAAGGACGTCGCCCCGGGGTCCGTGGCCTTCAGCCCGGACGGAAAGACCATCGCCGCGGGCTTCGTCTCCGGTGGCCTCGTGCTGTGGGACGTCGCCTCCGAGCGCAGCACCGCCACCATCAAGGTCAACATCCTGAGCTCTCCGACGTCGGTCGTCTTCAGCCCGAGCGGCAAGACCCTGGCCGCCGGCTCCGGGAACAATGTCCGGCTCTGGGACGTCGCCACCCACGCCAACTTCGCCACCCTCGGCGGCCACACCGGCCCGGTGAACTCCGTGGCGTTTGGCCCGGACGGCGACTTTGTGGTCAGCGGGAGTGAAGACTCCACCGTTCGCTACTGGGAGGTCACTACGGAGACCATGACTGCCACTTTCCGCCCTCGCGCGGGCGCGGTGCATTCGGTGGCCTTCAGCCCCGACGGCAAGACCATCGCCAGCGGCAGCCGTGGTGCGCGGCTGTGGAAGATCGGTTAGGTGGGCGTTTGACTCTCGATTGTCTGTTTCTTTTGGTCTAGCTGTCGGGCCAGTTGGGGGTGGATTCATGGGAGAGGGTGCGGGGGCACAAGGTCCCCTTCGCCGGGCTTGCGTTGGGCCGTACACGTGCCGTCGCCGTGCTCTGCCGCTCGCTCGCCTCGGTGTCTCGGCCACGAGTTGGATCCTTGCCCGGTGTCGCCGTACCAGGCCCGCTCGCTCCTGTACGGCCTTCGCTCTTCGCCGTCCTGCGTACGTAGCGCGGCCCGACGGCGGGAGGAGCTGTCTGCGTGTCAGCCCGCCGGGGGTGGTGTGCCCGCCTCCGCGTACGGGTACACCGGCCCCCGAACGCCGAGGTCTGCGCGGTGGTGAGGCCGACGTCGCCGGCCGTGGCGGCCTTCAGCGCCTGTTCGGCCGGCCGGCGCGCGACCTGACCGGGACGGACTCGTCCGCGCGCCGTAGAGGGTGTGGCGGTTCGCGTTCCGGTCCGAGACTCAGATGATTTCCAGTACCGCTGCCGCGAAGTTGAACCCGATCCCCGCACCCACCAGCATCACCAGGTCCCCGGAGGCAAGCTTCCCGTTCTCCCGCAGGTGGGCCAGCCCTGCCGCCTGATCACCCGCACCCAGGTGGCCGACGGTACGCCCGTAGCTCCAGAGCGACTGCTCCTCGGTGTACCCCAGGATCTCGAAGTTCTCGGTGAGCCCGCCGCCACGGTGGAGAAACGGAACCACAGCGTGGCGGATGTCCTTAGGGGAGGCCCCGGCCTCGCTCAGCGCTTGGTCGTGGCAGGCGAACAGTCCCTTCTCGTATTGCCCCCACGCGGTCGGCGCCTCGGGCAGGGTGAAGAACTGCTGCGTGCGCTCCGCCACCGGTACCGGCTGGCGCATCCCGGGGGCAGGCGCGAAGTCCGTGGTGCCACGGGTGACCCGCTCCAGCGAGTTGTCCGCTCCGACGGCGAAGGAGACGATCCGGGCGAAGCCGCTCTCTGTCGACAGGACCACAGCCGTGCCGGCGTCCCCGAAGATGATGTTGTCCAGGGTGTTCCACCGGTCGATGCCCGGCGAGGCGTAGTGGTCGCCGGTGGTGACGAGCGCTGCGTGGGCGAAGCCGCTGTGCAGGTAGGCGGAGGCGAGCCGCATGGCACCGAGCCCGCCCAGCGACTGCTGCTGGACGTCCATGGCGAAAGGATGCGCGCCCACCGACTCGTTGGCGACGTAGGCCGCCGACGGCCACAGGTCCAGGCCCTGGAACCAGTGGCTGGCATGCAGCACCAGGCCGATGTCGGAAGAGTCCAGCTCGGACTGCGTGATCGCCGTTCTTGCTGCCTGAGCCGCCATTTCCGGGCCGGCCTGACCGTTCGAGACCGCGATGCGCTCGAAACCGAGCTCCTGGTGCGTGGGCGGCACCAAGCCCTCGGCGATGGCCTCGCTCACGGACACGGTCTCGGCCAGGGACACGGCTGTGGCCGCAATGTAGACAGTGGGCTCGTTCTTCATGATGATCTCCAACTACGGAGGTTGATGGGAGCGGGAGCGACTCTGCGAATACCGGTCCGACCCGTCCTGGGAGCAGCAGATGTTCAAGCCACAGACGAGGCCGATATACCGGCAGCTGGGCTCGCTCGCGGGCACGGACGACACGGGCATGCTGCTGAACGGCTCTGACATGCCTCTGACGCGTGGCTGATATCCGAAGCTCCGCAGCGGACAACACGACGAGGAGGCCATCGTCGACGCCCAACCCGGATCGTTCGCGGCACTCCCATGGGAGGACGGCCAGTGGGTGGTCCGGCATGGCGGTCCTGCCGCGCTCTGGGATGCCGCCGAGGACCATCTCGGCCGCTGGTACGCCGGTCGCGAGTGACGGGGGAGCAGAGCCGTTGGCCGGGAAGCGGAAGAACAAGAAAGTGGCCCCGGCTGATCAGATCCAGTGGATCGGCGCCTCGCACCTGGGCTTTCGGCACACCGACAAGAAGACTCCGTCCAAGCAGCAGACCGCTCGCACCGCCTCGTACACCGGCGCGCTCTCCGACATGCGCAAGTACGGCCTCACCGAGAACGGCGGGTCAACCGAGACGGGGTAGAGTCTGCGGACCCTGACCGCCAAGGGCCCGGGGCCGCCTCCTACGAGCTGCGGCGCCCGGTGACGGAGATGGGCTCCACCGCCCGCGGCGCGGGCTCCTCCGGTGCCTCCCACCCGATGGCCGTCAAAGGCTCGCTTGCGGGCACGAACCGTCTGGCGGTGTCGGTCCGCCCCTACGTTGTCGAGGCTGCTTCCGGCCTCACCCCCAACCCGGGGTTCAGCCTGCCTCCAGCTTCAACCGGTCCCTCCGAGGACCGGTGGCGGGCCTTTCATCCCGGGAGATCCATCAGCGCCTCGTGGCGCACAGCCGAGTTCGTCGATGCAGAGCGGGTCGACGCGGCCGTAGCGGGCGATGGTCTTGTTCAGCTGCTTCTCGTCCGCGGCCTCTGTTCTGGCGGGCCACGATGCCCGGCGTCGACACCTGAACGTACGGCGCGCTGGAGGACCTGGCCCGCAACCGCGTGAACCTGAACAAGGTGATCACGCATTGGCCGGACATGCTGATGGTGGCGGGCTCCCTGGTTACCGACCAGGTCTGCCCTACGACCTGCTGCGCATGTTCGGACGCGAGGGGCGCCCGACCCCGCTGGGCTGAGCGTTCGCGGAGTACGGGCGGATCGCCAACCGAGCACCGGCTGCGGGTGGCGGCACCATTCACCAGGCGTACCGCGACGGCATGGAGGACCAGCTCGGCGCGCTCGGCCTGGTCCTCAACGTCATCGTGTTGTGGCCGACGACGTACATCGACGCCGCCGTCACTCAGCTCCGCACCGAAGGCCACGACGTCCGCGAGGACATGGCCCGGCTCTCGCCGTGGAAGCACCGGGACCTGAACCTGCTCGGCCGTTGCGGCTTCATCGCCGGCGTCCCGCCCGCCGGCGTTCTATGTCTGCTGCGCGACCCGGACCCGCTCACGTTGGGCGGTCGGCCGTCCGGGCGAGCTCCACGATCGCGTCGACGGGCCTTCCGGTGTGCAGGGCGAGGGTCTGCGCGATGAGGTCGGTGAGGTCGGGCCAGGGCATGTTCCCGTGCGCGTTGTACAGGGCGACCAGGCCGTGCAGGGCGGTCCAGAGCAGCAGACCGGCCTGCCACTCCTGCTCGGGGCCGCGACGGTCCTGGTGTTCCGGTTGGTCCTGTCGGGCGTCGGCCAGCGAAGCGACGACGGATCCGAGCAGTTCCTCTCCCGCGCCGTGTGCGTTCGTGGGCACCAGCTCGGCGGGCATCCCGCCGCCGAAGAGCGTGCGGTACTGCCCGGGGTGATCGACTCCCCAGTGCACGTAGGCGGCGCACCGGGCGACCAGGTCGGCCAGGGGCCCCTCGGCGCCGTCCGCGGCCGTGCGCATGACCGCCGCGAGTTCCTCGTAGCGCAGCCGCAGCACGTGCTGGATGAGCGCCCCGAGGTCCGGGAAGTGCGCGTAGATGCTCGCGGGGGCGACGCCGACCTCGCGGGCGACCTGCCGGAGGGTGAGTGTCTCGGGCCGTTCGAGCGTGGCCAGCAGCCGGGCGGCGGCCTCCACCAGTTCGGCCTTGAGGACCTGCCCCTGTCCCCGTGGGTTCCGTCGGCGGGGGACGGCTCCTTCGCTGCTCACAGGCGTACTCCCGGCGGTCGGCAACAGTCGTTCACTGTACCGCCGGCCGCGCGCCCGCCTCCAACTCCCTCGCCTCCAACCCCCCCTGTCTTGACAGCAGTTACCAACACTTGTTCACTTACATAACCAACAGCTGTTCAGTTACTCGGGAGGAAGCATGCGCATCGCCGTACTCGGGGCGACCGGCAGGGTCGGCCGCCTCGTCGTCGAGCAAGCCCTTCAGCGCGGGCACGAGGTCGTCGCGCTGGTTCGCCGACCGGAGACCCGCCCGGTGTCCGGGCAGCCGACCGTCGAGATCCGCCGGGCCGACGTCACCGCCCCCGCCGCGTTCCCGGACCTGACGGACGTCGACGTGGTGGTCTCCGCGCTCGGCATCGGCAAGGGCGATGGCCAGGGAACGCTCGTCGCCGGCGCGAGGGTCCTCGCCGACGTCCCGGTGCGCACGCTGTGGCTCGGCGCGCTCGGTTCCGGCTCCTCCGTCGGCGCCGGCGGCGGGATCTACCAGTGGGTCATGAAGACCTTCGTCGGCGAGGAGCTGGCGGAGAAGGCCGCCGCGGACTCGATCGCCCTCGACGGAGGCGCGACCGTCTTCCACGCCCCCGACCTGTGGGCCGGCGGCGTCAGCACCGGGCGCCGCAACATCCCGCTGGAGGACTACGCGAAGCCCGTCCTGCCGCCGCACGCCTCCCGCGCCACCGTCGCGGCGCTGATGCTCGACGAGGCCGAGCGGCCGACCCGTGCAGCGGGGATCCTCGTCCCGGTGGGACGCGTCTGATGCGCGGGTACGTCGCCGTCGAGGAGGCCATCGCGATCCCGGGTCTGGCGGACCGGCGGCCGCCGTCGCCGATGCCGGACAACATCGAACCGGCCTTCCTCGCGGACATGGCCGCCCGGCTGCCCGACGTCACGCGGTTGCGGCTGCCCGACATGGACGCCAACGGAATCGCCGTACAGGTGCTCTCCCTCACCGTCCCGGGCATCGAAGCGGAAGCCGATCCGGCCCGCGCGGTGGACAACGCCCGGTACGTCAACGACCACCTCGCCGAGATCGTCGACGCCCACCCTGACCGGTTCGCAGCCTTCGCGGCGCTCCCGCTCCAGGACCCGGCCGCCGCCGTCACGGAGCTGCGCCGAACCGTCGAACGCCTCGGCTTCAAGGGAGCGCTCGTCAACGACCACATCCAGGGCCGGTACCTCGACGACCCCGCGTTCGACCGGGTCTGGGCCGCACTGAGCGAACTCGGTGTACCGCTGTACCTGCACCCCGGCATGCCGCCCGCGGACCGCTGGCGCGTCCTCGACGCCCATCCCGAGCTGGACGGCGCGTTGTGGAGCTGGCAGGCCGCCACCGGCGGGCACGCCATGCGCGTGATCATGTCCGGGGTGTTCGACCGGCATCCGGAGGCGACGATGATCCTCGGGCACGCCGGCGAGTTCCTCCCCTTCCAGCTCTCCCGCTTCGACTCGCGCTACGCGACCCTCACCCTGCCGCACCCGCTGCGGCGCAAGCCGTCCGAGTACTTCGGGACGAACGTGCTCGCCACGACCAGCGGTGTGCTGTCCCCGGCCGCGATCGAAGCGCTCGTGCACGTGCTCGGTGCGGACAGCGTGCTGTTCGCCGTCGACTACCCCTACGAGAAGACAGGTGCGGCCGTCACAGCCCTCGAACGGACCCGCCTCCCGGATACCGACAAGCAGAAGATCGCCTCCGGCAACGCCCGTCGGCTCCTACGCCTTTGACCGTCCCTCGGGACCAACTGCCGGCCGGGTCCAACTCCCGGCCGTGCTCCGGTTGTTCTGTCCCGTGAGGCCGGGGCCGACGTCGTCCTGGATGAGGCGGAGGGCCGGCCGTCCGTACCGCTGGAGGGCACCGTGGGCTGCGTCCGGAACCGCGCCCCGCCTCGTCGCGCCCTCTACGAACGAGTGGACCGACTCGAAGTCGCAGTCGCCCGGAGCGGGTTGCCCCGGGTGGCGGCTGAACCGTGGCCGGACGGTGGCGGGCCGGACGGTGGCGGGCCGGCTGGAACACCCGGCCGGGCGGCGTCACAGTATTCGCGCCGTCTCGGCTGACACCGAAGCGGCGACGAGGCCGCAGCGTGGGCCGCCCGTTCATCTATATGAGGCGAGGGTGAGAGGTGCAGGCCGCTGGGCATTACTACTGCCGGATCAACAAGGGGGTAGGCATGCCTGATCAATCAGCGCGCCACAGCCGGTTACGCCTTGCGCGGCAGCGCCCGCCCCCAGACAGACTTCGGCCTCGAAGCCGTGCCCTGCGCGGATGGCAGCGCTTCCCGTGGGCCGCCGCCTTTCGGGGTGGGACCACGTCTTGCCTCGCCAGGGCTTCCCGCTGACGATGCTGATCGGGACCGCGAGTCAGCCTGATTTCACGGGCTCCCTGGACGAACTCCTGCAGGAGCTCTTCGAAGGCCACTGGGACATGATCGGCGGCGATCTCGATGGCGCGCACACCTTCTCGTGGCCCGACGAGGAATGGGACTACGAGGAGACGCCGGAGAGGCGCGAAGCGAACGAGGCACATCGCTGGGAGACGTTCGGCGCCATGCTCACGTCTGCCGGCTACCCGGTGCCCAAGACCGTGCGGGACCTGTCCGAGCTCTACCTGACGTGGGGCCTGGCGCGCTGCGCGGAGACACCGGACGGCACCCGGTGGTCGACGCCCGCAGCGCTGCCGTTGCCCAGTGACCTGCTGTCCCTGGACGCCGTGCAGTCCGGGGACGCCCGCGTGCAGCGTGGCCAGGAGCCGGCGACGCGGAACGCCTGGAGGCGCACCAGCGCTTCCGCCTGGCCATGAACCGGGACCACTTCCATGAGACCCGGGTGAACTGAGCATTAAGGAAGACGACGCGTGACGCAGAGCGTGCCGGGCACGGTGGGAACGGAAGACACGCGCCTCATCGTGATTCGAGGCAACAGCGCCTCGGGGAAGTCGTCCGTCGCGGCCGGCCTGCGCGAGAAGTTCGGCCGCAACCTCGCGATCGTCGGCCAGGACAACCTGCGCCGCATCGTGCTGCGCGAACGTGACCGGCCCGGCGGCGCCAACATCGGCCTGATCGACCTGACTACCCGCTACGCCCTGAACAACGGCTTCCACGTCGTCGTGGAGGGCATCCTGTACGCCGACCGCTACGGCACGATGCTCCAGGACCTGGTGCGCGCCCACCGAGGCGTCACACGTTGCTACTACCTCCACGTGCCCTACAGGGAAACGGTGCTCCGGCACGCGACGAAACCCGATGCCGAGTACCTCAAGCACGTCACCGAAGACCACCTGCGCGACTGGTACCGAGAGAGGGACCTGCTGCCCGACGGCCTGGAGACCGTTATCGACGCGGCAAGCACCCTGAACGACACCATCCAGCAGATCCTGAACGAGAGCGGACTGGACCAGGTGCTCCCGGTCGACCGTTGACGCCCCTCCCGGGCGCCACGCATGCCAGAGCAGTAGCGGCCCGGGAGCCCAGGGTCTACACGCCCGCCCGACAGCGCCAGGATGCCGCCCTCACGGGCGGATTGGATCTGCGCGGCGAAGATCTCGTACCGCTCCACCGGGGCGTCGGGCAGCTCGGGGTAGTTGCCGGTCGCCACGCCGTTGCCGACCGCGAGGGCGTCCAGGTTGGTTCATGGCCACCATCAGGTCGGTCTTCGCGTTGACGAGGCCGTCGCTGAGCTCGGGCTCCGCAGCGGCGGGCGCCTGTCCGGCGCCTTCGATCCCCTCGGCTTTCTCCGGGGCGTCACTGGGCGCGATGGCGTAGGAAACGTGCGAGCTCTTGGAGTTGGTGCCCATCAGGCACCGGTCCGCGGCGGCCGGGCGGGTATGCCTCGCCGAGGAACTCGTCGAGGAGGAGCTCGGCGGCGTGCCGCAGGTCCACGGTTCCCTCGGGTACCGTGGCCGGCGCGGTCTGGCAGGCGCTGGCAGGCGCAGGCCTCGGACTCCCACCGGGCGATCCGCTCCGGGCCGACGCCCTTCCGGTCGGCGAGGAGCACGGCCTTCCGCTGGTCCGGTTCCCGCTGGAGAGACCCGCCGACGCGCACCAGGCGGTGGAGAACGGGACGGTCGGCAAGGTCCTGGTCGACGTCACGTCGTGACATCGGGCACAGCACCGGGAACGCTGTCGACCGGCCGTCGGCGCGGCGATGCCCCTGCGTAGTCGGTGCTCTGTCCGCTGCCGCATTCCCTGCCCCGCCCCGCACCGGACTCCCGTCGGTCGGCGAGGGGCTGCGGCACGTCGGTGGCGGCATCCTCATTCATGTCATGAACTTGTCAAAAGCTGGGCAGGTGACCATGCGGGTCACCTGCCCAGCAGAGCCCGGCCGGCCCGGTGACAGGGTCACCGGCCTCTCGCCGAGGGTGGCGCTGTGTGTGAGACGGGGGCGGACGCTCCCCGGTTCAGCCGAAGTTCACGTCGCTGCACCACATGTAGGTCTGGTCCATGTGCGAGGCCTGCCAGATCACGAACAGGACGTGGTGACCGGTGTAGCCGGAGGTCTGGAGGTCGAACGTGTAGTCCGTCGCCGGGGCGTACTTGCCGGTCTGCGTGATGTAGTCGAGGTTGCCCCAGCCCAGGGTCTGGGTCTCGGGGTTGTAGCCCTGCTTGCTCACGTAGGCCTTGAAGTAGTCGGCACCGTGGGACGCCTGGTCGTGCACGTGGACCGAGAAGTGGCTGCCGACGTTGGTCGCCTTCCACGCCCCGGCCTTGTTCAGGCTGTCGTTGTTCGAGAGGTTGTTGCTGCAGAGCTTCCCGTCGGGAGTCGCCTGCTGGAACTGACCGGCGAGCCCGTTCCGCAGCGCGCTCATCCAGTTCCACATGGTGTCGGCGTTGGCCTGGAATGCCTGGTAACACATGGGGTCTTCGGTCTGCATGGCCGGGTTCATGTGGTCGTTGCCCCACACCGACCAGCAGCGGTACGCGCGGGAGGCGGGGTCGACGACGGAGCCGTGCGCCTGGGCGGGGCCCGTCCAGGTCAGCGCGCCGGCGACCACGGCGACCAGCACGGCGAACACCTGGAGAGGCCGGCGGAGAGCCGACCAGAGGCGTGCGGAGGATGATCTCGACTTGAGCATGGGGGGAACTCCGTTCCAGTCGGAAAACTCGATGGGAGCGCTCCCACTGTATTGCGCCTGAGTGAAATATCAATAAAACAAGCGGAGTTAATGGGCACAGGTGCCACGGTATGTGCTAATGGCTGTCCGAAAACCACGAGGGCCCGACCGGCCCCCGGCTTGTGATCCATACCGAACTCGCCTGGTCGTCGTGGCCGCCGCACCCCTCCCTGCAACCACTCGGAGCACAAGGCGCGGCAAGGAATTTGGCGTCGAATCAACCTTCGACAACAAGCCGACGGTCGACCGAGGACGATCAGCGGCGGCGACGCCCCGGCGCTCAGGACTTAGCCGGTTCCCCGACGTATCCAGCCACCCGGCGACAACCTCCCGTACCCGCGCCCTGGCACGGCCGTCGAGTTCTGTGATGGGGCGTTGGGGTGGCAGCGGGTGGGCGTCAGCGGGCTCGTGGTGTGGATGTCCCGGGGCGGGGGTGTGGGACGGGGTGTGGCCGCTGTCATGGGGTGACCAAGCGGACGCGGGCGCGGCGACCGCGGTGACGGCGATGCCCATCACGACCACCGCAGCCCGATCGCGGACAGCTGCTCCACCCGCTCCGCGGACAGCGTCGCGGTCGTAGACCCGGCCTCCTGGCGGGCGATGCTCGACCAGGGACCGTCGCCATTGATCGTCAGACAGCGGACAAGACGCCTCACGTTGTACGCCGTCAAGTTGGACCGCCTGAGTGGTGAGGTCAGGCGCCTTCGTCGAACATGGCCTCTTCGGTTTCGACGAGCTCGTCGTGGGTCAGTTGCGGCGGGCTCCAGTTCCGGCTTCGGGCATGCTGAATGAACCGCTCGTCCCGGCCGGCGTGGTAGCGCTCGACGTAGTGGGCGGGGTCCGAATATTCGGGAACGTGTGTGGTCTGCAGCAGGATGATGACCGTCGCGCCGAACTTGAAGACGACGGACGACGGACTGCTCGTCTTCGAACAGGATCGGGGCGTCGAAGACGTCCAGATGGAACCGCTTCGAGGCGGCCAGGTCTTCGACGAAGAGGGTGTTGGCGGCGATCCCGTCGGCCCGCGCGCTCGTCACGGCTCCTTGCTCATCGGTAGCGGAGAACGGAGACTACGGCCGACCACTGAGATCCTGGGTCGGTTCCTGCAGGGCCGCCCCGACTCGCGTGACACCGGCTTTCCTCACCACCGCCCGGGTCGACTTCAGCTGAAGTTCGCCGGGCGGTAGCCCCCGTGCTCGTCGCGGTAGGTGCGGGCGAGGTGGTGCTGGAGGCGGAGGTGGCGGAACTGGTGGACCGCGCCGCGTCGGCGTAGGACGCCGCGCCGGTAGGCGTCGTCGAGGAACGCCATCGTGTCCCATGGCAGGCAGCCGGTCAGGGGCAGCCAGATCCGGGACAGCAGGACCCACTGCCCCCACGCGGTGAAGGCCAGAACGTAGGCGGCCGCACCGCCCAGACCGCTCGCGGCGGCGACGGGCAGTGCGTCGAACAGGGACCAGTTCAGCGGCCCGAGCGCGCCGTGCAGCAGGAAGACGAGCACATACCCGCCGACGACGACGGCCAGGGTAAGCATCGGCGCGAGGATGAGGGCCCGGCGTACGGCCGTCACGCGGTTGGAGGAGAGCAGCCCCTCCGGGGTGGCCGCGGTGGTGACATCGAGGGGGGCTTCGAGCGCGACCACGAACCCGAAGACCAGGCAGGAGGAGGGGCCGAAGATCAGCCCGTACAGCAGCATGTTGGTGAGCGTGAGCTGGAGCATGGCCGACGTGGCGAGCGGCGCGTGGAAGAACAGGTGATACTGCAGGCTGGTGACGAGCGCCATGCCGGCGCCCACCACCAGGCCGCCCAGGAAGACAGCCCCCAAGAGGGCGGTGGTCTCCCGGCGCGGTCGGCGGCCCATGCCGCGGTAGGTGCCCGGCAGCCGCAGCCGGACGGCGGTGGGCTCGAAGGCCTTGCTCCCCTTCCAGGTGCCGACGACCGCGTAGGTGACGCCGAAGGCGAGACCGCCGGTCACCCCGACGAGGAGGCCCTCGACCAGGACCTGCGCGGGACTGAGGGCGGTCGGTGAGGATCCCCGGAACGGCAGGGAGGCCAGGCCGACACACCAGGTGGCGAGGGCGACACACAGCGCCGAGGCCAGCACGACCGCCAGGACGCGCGTGGAGCGGCGCAGTGATTCGCCGAGCTGCCACCAGGCGAGGTCTTGGCGCTCGTGGTCGTACCGGACCAGATGGTGGGCGAGGTAGCCCAGCCACCGCTGGGCCCTGTCCGGGGTCGGCGGTGTGCTGCGGGGACCGCTGTCGTCAAGCGCTTCGGGGGCGCGGTGCCGGTAGACCGCGGGGACGAATCCGGCGAGCAGGTGCTCCTCGATGGCGTGTGCGTCCGGGAACGTCGCCGTGTCCAGGAGTTCGTCCGGCCAGTGGTCGGGGGAGTCGCTGTAGAGCGTCCGCGCCAGGGCGATCATCAGCGGGGTGCTCAGGGCCTCGGCGAGGTGCGTGCCGCCCGGCCCCTTCGTGGTCTGTGCGGTGGTGAGTACGGCGTCCCAGGTGACAGCGGGCTCTTCCTCGCCGGAAATGCCGGAGACTCCCGGCCGGCTGGGTGTGCCCGGCAGCGGCGGGTCGGTGCGGGGCAGGTACTCCTTGAGGTCGTCCAGGGTCAGGTCGCACAGTTCGATGCCGACGGCCGAGGCGAGTGGCGTGTGCGCCGCCTTCACGGCCTGGGCGAACTCGCCGCGGCGGCTGGTGAGGACGAGCGGTGTGGGCACGCGGTTGAGCACGTCGAGCGCGTCGCGCCGCAGCCCTTCGGCGATCTCGTCGAATCCGTCGAGGACCGGTAGGACGAGGTCGGCGTCGAGGAGGTCCGCGGCCAGCGTCTTGCCGCTGGGCACCCGGCGCGCGAGGTGCGGGTGGTCGCGCAGCAGCCTTTCGGCCAGCCAGTCGCGGAACTGGACGGCGGTCGGGTCCCAGGAGCCGACCCCGAAGATCACCGGCACCCGCTGAGCTCCCCGCCCGGTGCCCCGTGCCTCCAGCAGGTCCAGGACGAATCGGATCGCCAGGACCGATTTGCCGGATCCGGCCCGGCCGAGGACGACCAGCCGGCCCGTGCCCACTCGCCGGTAAAGATCTGCTACTTCGCCCAGGGAGCCGCTCGTGTCCGTCTCGTGCGGCACGTCTCGGGAAGCATGGCGCCGGCTGTTCTCGACGTGGTCGGCCAGGCCGGTCGGCACCTGCCGCCACCGCACCGGCAGCGGGTAGGGATGGTGGACCCGGCGCTGCGCCTCCTCGTGCCGCCAGCGCTGCCTGATCTCTCTGGCCAGATCGTCCGCCGCGTCGGCGAGCGGGCCATGGACGGCTCCTGGGGCGGGGGCGGTATCGGTCTCGGGCGAACGCGCGGCCGGAACGTCCGCTACCGGCACGTCCTGCGGCGGCATGTCCGCGCCCGGTGTCCCGTCGACGCCGCCGAGCGCCGCGGCGAGGCGCTGGCGGTCTTGGGGGCCGGCCCCGAGCGCGTCCGCCAGTAACGTCACCGTGCCGAGCCGGTGGTCGAACGGTTTGTCGTTCTCCATTCTGCGGATGGTGCTCACGCTCACCCCGGCGCGCTCCTCCAGCTCCTGCTGGGTCAGCCCCGCCTGCTTGCGCAGCCGGCGCAGCAGTTCGCCGACCGTGTCCGCCACACCAACTCCTTCCGCCCTACGACCAGATGGGCCGTGAGCCTACCGCGATGACCGGTCACATATGACCGGTGCCGTGACCTGGGCTTTGTGCGCGCCGAACACCAGCCTCGTTGTCGCGGGGCACCGCGTCCGGCGGACGTGGGGCCCACCCACCACATGAGCGAACGAGTGCGAGGGACGGATTGCGATGGCGGAAACGAGGGGCGTGCTGCTGCCGGCCTACGTCGTGGCCGACGAGTCGGCGTCGATGAGGCCGTACCTGAACGATTTGCAGGGCGGGGTGACTTCACTGTGTGAAGGGCTGCGGGCGGAGCCGATGATCGCGGCGAAGCTGAGGCTCGCCGTCCTCGGGTTCTCCGACGACGTACAGGTCAGGCTCGCGGTGGCCGACATGCGAACCGAGACCTCCGTACCGCGGGTGGCCATCCGCGGGATGACCAGCTACCGGGCCGTGTTCGACGACCTGCTGCAGCGCATTCCCGCCGACGTGCAGTGGCTGCGCGGCGAGGGCTACAAGGTGCACCGCCCGGTGGTGTTCTTCCTCAGCGACGGTCAGCCGTCGGACGAACACGACTGGCGGTCCCCGCAGGCCGCCCTGGTCGACCGGGATCGGACCCCCACCGCGCCGAACATCATCGCCTGCGGCATCGGCGACGCCCAGGCGCAGACCATGGTCGACGTCGCGACCCGCCCCGAGTTCGCCTTCGTCGCCAAGCCGGGTACGGACATCGGCAAGGCGGTCGCGGAGTTCTTCCATTCCCTCACCGCGAGCCTGGTCGCGACCGGCCAGGCACTGAACTCGGCGAGTCCGCAACTGGTGGTCAGCAAGCCGGACCAGTTCAGCCTGGCGATCGACGAGGTCGGCCTGTGACGACCGGACACGGGGCAAGCCCCGCGCGGCAGTCCCCGCCGCCCCCGTCGGCGGGCGCGCCGGGAGCCACACGCCCGCCTGCCGTGCCCGACCCTGCGTTCCCGCCCTCGGCAACCCTTGCCCCGCAGCCGTGGCAGCGGGTCGCGGTAGACATCCCTGGGGTGGAGTTCGAGGCCCGGCCCCCTGGCCGCTACGCCTTCGACTTCCCGGACAGCGAGTGCGACGGCTGGTCCACCGACCACCTCGCCCTTCGCTTTGCTTCGGTCCGCGGTGCGAAGCACCGTTACTACCGGCAGCCTCGCCAGGACACCGCCCGGGCAGCGGCGCACGAGAACACCGGCAGCGTGGTGTTCGCCGTCGCCGACGGAGTCTCCAGCGCCACGGAATCGCACCAGGGCGCCGTCGAGGCGTGCCGCGCGTCCGTCGAGCGGATCCTGGACCTGCTCGATCAGGGGCCCGGACCGCTGGATCTGGCCGATGTCGCCGCCTTCGCCGCGTCGCGCCTCGGCGAGTTGGCGCGATGGCGGCTCGGGACCGCCGGCCCCGGGGCCGAGGAGGTGGCACGGCTGTACGCGACCACGCTGGTGGCCGGCGCGGTCCGCCCCACCGCCGACGGTCCGCGCGTCGAACTCTTCCGGATCGGGGACTCGGGCGCCTGGCTGCTGGACCGGGCGAGCGGCCACTACCACCAGGTGTTCGTCTCGAAGACCGGGACGGACGCCGTGGTGGTCAGGAACGAGGTGGCGCCGCTGCCGCGGATCCCCGACAGCTTGGAGCAGGCCGCCTTCCACTTGTCCCACCACATGGTGCTGTTGTCGGGCACCGACGGGTTCGGTGATCCGCTCGGCGACGGTGACGGCGCCGTCGGCGCGCTCTTCGCCCGCCACCTGGCCGAGCCTCCGCCGCCGTTGTGGCTCGGACACGTCCTGGACTTCTCTCGTGAGACGTTCGATGACGACCGCACCTTGCTCGCCGTCTGGCCTCAGGCGGCCGCGGGGCCGGCGCCGAAAGCCGGACCACGATGAGCGTCGATCGCCCCATGTCCATCGATTTCACGACGCTGGCTCTCGGGGACCGTCTCGGCCAGGGCGGCCAGGGCACCGTCCACCAGGTACGGAACAAGCGCATCAACAAAGGAGTCGCGGACGGCGACTGGGCGGTCGTCTACAAGGAGTACAGCGCCGCCGTCCTGCCGGCTCTCGACACTGCGGCACTCGAATCCGCCGTGGCGCTGCTCAGCCGCCTCTCCGACAGCGAGGCGCGCTGGCTGTGCGACAAAACCGCGTGGCCGGCCGCTGTGGTCCACCGTCAGGGCCGGGCGTGCGGGTTCCTGATGCGCGCGGTCCCTGACCGTTTCCGCTTCACGCTCCGGTCGCTGACCGCAGGGAGCCCGGCGCAACCGCGGCTGGCCACCGTGGAGTATCTCCTCAACGACGACTCCTACGTCACCGGGATCGGCCTGACCGTGGGCGACCGCGACCGGCTCCTGCTGCTGGCCGATCTGGCCGCGACCCTGCACCGCCTGCACGGGTTCAACGTCACGGTCGGCGACGTCTCCCCGAAGAACCTGCTGTTCGCCCTCACCCCTCGGCCCGAGTGCTTCCTCATCGACAGCGACGCCATGCGCCTGCGAGGCGCGAGTGTGCTGCCGCAGGCCGAAACCCCCGACTGGCAGGTCCCGCCGGGTGAAAAGCGCGCCACCCCGGCAAGCGACGTCTACAAACTAGGCCTCCTCGCCGTCCGGCTCTTCGCCCGCGACCAGACCACGACAGACCCGGCAGCCCTCGCCCAGACCGGTTCGGGCCTCGGTGACCTCGCCCGCGCCTCCCTCGACCTGGACCCGGCCCGCCGCCCGAACCCAGCAGCCTGGGCGGAAGAACTGGCTGCGGCCGCCGCCACCGCGACCAACCAGCCGAAGAAGAACCAGCAGAAGCAGAAACCCAAGCCCGCCCGCCAGCACAGCGGGCCGGCAGTCACCGGCCGCGGCTCCGGCCGGCCCGGCAGCATCGGAGCGGGAAGCACCGCGCGGCCGGGGAGCTCCACCGGCACCACGGCGGCCGGCCTCAAGCGAGCCCTTGGCACCCTCGCCGCGATCGCGGCCCTCGTGGCACTCATAGCGGGCGGCCACCAACTCCATTCCCGGGCCGAAGCCGTCAGGGCTGCCCATGAACCCGCCCGGAGCAGCCCGTCGTTACCTGACCCGTTCACCACACCTCCGGACTCCGCCGACGACACCGCGGGCAACCTCGGCGACCCGTACGACGATCCAGGCGACGACACCTCCACGGACCCCGCCGATTCGGATCCGGGCACGCCGTCAGCCACTCCCACCGATCCCATCGGTACCGCCGAGGTCGGGGACTGCTTCGATGACCACGGTGGCGGCAAGCAGGCCGACCTGAGTCCCGCCGACTGCGCTGCAGGCACGTTCAAGGTCGCCCGGATCAGAACCGGGACCACCGACCTGGACAGCTGCGACGGCGTCACCGACAGCGACGAGAGCGTCTCCTCCGCTGTCTACGACCGCGTGCTCTGCCTCAGCTACCAGAGCTCAGGGGGAAGCGCGTTCCACGCCCATCAGGGCGACTGTGTCTTCGGGGCCCCCGGCGACGAGGAGTGGTCGACGCAGTCCTGCCGGACCGGCACGTTCAAGGTCCTCGCCGCCTACCGCGGCACCACCTCCCATGCCAAGTGCGAAAGCTGGCCCCACTACAACTACTGGCGCTCCATGAAGGTCGCCGGCAACTCGGCCCTCGACGTGATGCTGTGCCTCTCCATGAACTACCCGGACGACGCCGGCTACGCGATCCGGAACGAGTGCCTGGTCAAGTCGGGCAACACCTTCACCAACGTGGGTGACTGCGGGAAATCCAACGTCTACGTCACCGGACGCACCAGCACCTACAACGATGCCTCGTTCTGCGGCAGCGACGGCTCCACCACGTGGCCCTCAACCGACTACCCCGCCTTCGCCTACACCGTGTGCTGGCGCTGGCGCTGACCCCCCCGGGCCCAGGCAGGTACCAGGCCCCGCAGCACCCCATCCCGCCCTATTTGTCACACATCGTTCAGGAGTCGACATGGCGTACCGCTACTGGTGCGGCGAGTGCAGCTTCAAGTCGTCCTGGGGCACCGAGTCCCAGGGCGAGAAGGAGCAACTCGAGCACTACCGAGTCAACCACCCCGGCCTCGTTCCCGGCGGCCAGGTCGAAACCAACCGCAAAAACCCGGAAGGCGGCGGCGGGTGCCTCGCGATCATCGCCATCGCGGTCCTCCTCGTGTTCCTCGCCGCTTCGTGCCACCGCTGAAACCCTTCCCAGGAGCTCGAGTTGTCCTCTTCGCAACCGCCCCACGGGTCCGCCGACCACCCCCGCCCCACCTGGCAGGGCACCCCCCGGGCCACCCCGCCTCCGCTGGGCCGCCCCCCCACTGCTGATACCCCGCCCCCTCCGCCACCCCGTCCTTCCCAGCCGCCCACGGTGCCCCCGCCGCCCAGGCCGGCGCAGCCGCCCGCTGCGCCTCCGCTGCCGACCCGATCTCCCACGGCAGGGGCGCCGACCGGGTCCCCGCGAGCGGTTGCCGGATGGTTCCGGCAGACGCGTGCCCGGCCCCTCACGGCCGCAGGCGTCGCGCTGGCCGTGCTGGCGAGCCTGTTGTACCTGCTGTGGCCGAATGGGTCGAGCGGCTCGGGCAGATCCGGCGATGCCAAGCACGAGGCATCGGCCCCCCGAATATCACCGGCCAAGCAGGGCGCCACGGCGGCACAGACGTTAAGCGCCCTGCCCGCGGTGAACCTGTCGATGGTCTACGCCCCGGTCGAGCACCAATCCATAACCCGGGCGACCCTGACGGTCACCAGCACAGGACAGGCGTCGGGAACCCTCAGCGAACCGGTAGCCGGAAAGTCCTCTCTCGCGTGGTCCGGCGACCAGCTCTACCTGAAGGGCGACTCGGCCTTCTGGGCGCAGCAGGATCCCCAGTTCGGCCACGACCTGACCAGCACCGGCCACTGGGTCGCCCCAGAGAAGCGCTCCGGCTACTACATGCTCGACAGCTTCGCGGTGAACGCCGGCTCGCTGACGCCGGCCTCGCTCGCCACGCTGGTCCGGCAGGTCACCTCTGACCCCGAGGCGGTGCGCGAGGACGGCGCAACGTTCCAGGGTCGCAAGGCAGTCTCGTACACCTCTGGGGGCTGGACGGTCGTCCTCGCCGCCGAGTCGCCCTACCCGGTCCTCGCCATCGGCGGCGACCCCGGCCACGACGACCCCGTCAAGTCCGCCGTCTGGCACCCAGCCCAGCGCACCGGGCCCGTGATGAAACCGGCGGACCACCGTACGAACGCCGTGCCGGCCGACGACAGCGACTACAGCAGCTACCTCCTGCTGGAGCCGAAGCCGGCCACCACCGAGCAGGCCGCCGCGGTCCGCACCACCACCGCCACAGCCGTGGCGACCGCCGTCCCGCCCGCCACGTCGACCGAAGCGGTCTCCAAGACCATGGGGCCCGCCTTCACCATCACCAGCGACGACCCTTACCTGTGCACGACCAACCCGTGCTCGTACTCCATCACGGTCACCAACAGCGGCGACCAGGCGGGCGACGCCACCCTTTACCTGAACATGCCGCAAGTGCCCACCGGCCCCCACCCGCTGGGCAACCTGAAACCCAAGCAGTCCAAGACGGTCAGCGGCACCCGCCCCAACATCGCACCGCCCGGCAAGACGGTGACCTTCACCGACTACGCGTGGGTGTACTCGACCGCTGAGTACGGCCCCGACCCCAAGGTCGGCAGCCGGCTGAACGCCCGCAACCTGCGACCGGGCGACCTCTCATTCGGCACCCCTTTGCGGCCCACCGTGGCAGGGCTGCTCGACGCGATGACCAGGGACCGGCCGACCAGCGACACCGAGGCGGGCAGCAAGGCGACCGACGCGATCGAAGCGGCCAACGAACAGGGCGAACTACCCGATCTGGGGGCGATCGTCGGCTCCGGTCGGCTGGACAACCCGCAGGATCTGCGCGAGATCCTCCCCACCACCGACAAGACCAAAAACCGGCGCGTCCTCCAGCAGATCGCGTTGATGCTCCGGACCGACCCTCACGCGCACGTCACCTGGACCGCCCCGTCCACCGCCGCGGGAGCAACACCCCCAGCGGACTACCTCTACACCACCACCGAGCAAGGCCGGCAGGTCAAACGTGCCGTCAAGGCCGAAACCGTGCGGAGCCCCGCGGAACTCGGTTCGCAGGCTCGCCTCGGCGCCGCACAACTCAACGGCGAGCAACCGGACTCCGGGACCGCCGGCGGCCAGAAGGCGCGGTCGGGATACGAACGGGTGCTGCGGCTCGACCTCGAACCGTTCGTGGGCCCGCTACTGGAACTGGCCACCACGCAGGACCTGGAGCACTCCCTGTCCACGGGACAGCAGTTCCAGCCGCTGCGAGACGGCCTGTGCGAGGCGAACGGCAGCCCCCGCGTCGACCGCCTCGTCATCGTCAACGCGTCCGGCACCCACCAGTGGACGGACCTGCACGGGCTCGGCGTGCGGTGCGCCGGCACCGGCGAGGCTCCAGCTTCTCCCGGCCCCTCGGGCAGCAGCAGGCCCGACGGTAAGCCGACCTGTCCGCCGCAGCGCCTGGTGAACGGTGGCGCCGGGGCCAGCGGCGCAGGCTGGTTCCACGGCATCTCGACCGAGGCAGTCGTCGCGTCTTCTTGCCCCGACCCCACCTGGGGCGGCCGCGTCAAATTCCTCCGGGACGAACAGGGTCGCTTGCACGAGATGAACGCCGTACTCACTCGGGACATGCTCGACAAGGGAACCGAGGCTAATCAGAGGCTGCGTCCACCGGGCTTCTCCGGCGGCGATCACAACCAGGCCCGCGGCCATCTTCTCGCTAAAAGGCTGGGAGGTTCCGGAGACACCCTGGATAACTTGTTCACCATCACACAGAATCCGACCAACAGTCCGAAGATGAGGGACGACGAGGGGGAGATATACGACGCGGTCGCGGCAGGGGAGAAGGTGATCTACAACGTGTATTTGGAGTACGCGAATAGAAGTGCGAAGATTCCGAAGTACATTCAGCTGGAAGCCGTCGGAGACCGTAGGTTCCATCTGGATGTCGTGCTGAAAAACCCCGCCTACAAACAGGAGTGACACTCGGTGACCGACCTCTCCGCCCTCACCCGACTGTGTCCGCCTCCCACTTCCCCGCCGCCGACTGACTGGGAGAGCGTCGAGGGGGCCCTCGGGCGGACACTGCCAATCGACTACAAGCGCATCATCGATGCCTACGGTTCCGGCAGCTTCTGCGGCTTCCTCCGCCTCTATCAGCCCCACGCCTCCACCGAATGGGTCGACATCGCCGGGCCCATGCCCACCGTAATCCGCCGCCAACTGGAGGAGGACCGGGCGCAGCAGAAGAACCCTGTCCCATACGACCCTCAGCTTTTGATCGCGATAGGTGTCACAGACAACGGTGAATACCTCTTCTGGGTAACCGATCCCGAGGACAGCCCCGACCAGTGGACTATCGCTGTCAACGAAGCTCGCGGCCCCCGTTGGTTCACCTACGACGGGACCCTCACCCAGTTCCTCATCGCGCTGCTGGCCAAGGCCGTCAATGTTCCGATGTTCCCCGAAAGCCTCCAGGCGCTGGACCCGTTCTTCCAGCCGGACCTCTGAGCCGGGGCGAGGACGACTTCGTGATCCTGGACGGCACCCTGATCCCCACCGACGAACCGTACTACTCCCAGAAACACAAGAAGTACGGCATGAACGTACAGGTCATCGCCGCACCCGGCGACACACCCCTGTGGTTCTCCCGGGCCCTGCCCGGACGCACGCACGACCTGACCGCCGCCCGCGCTCACGGCGTGATCGAGAACTGCCTCACCCGGCAGATCCTCGTCCCGGCCGACCGCGCCTACCAGGGCGCCGGCGCCACCGTCCGCACCCCCCTACTACCGCCACCACGAACTACCCGAGCACTACCAGCAGTACAACCGGGACCACGCCCGACTCCGAGCCCCCGGCGAACGGGCCTTCGCCCTGCTGAAGACCTGGCGCCTACTCCGCCGAGCCCGCTGCTCGACCAACCGCATCGGACGCATCATCGCCGCGGTCCACACCCTCCTGATCTGCGAATACAGAGTATGAAAGAGGTTCACTGGAGTATTACTGCCCCTCGTCGGCTCGGCGCGCTGTGCTGAAGCGTCGCTGATAGGCGGCGGGGCTGAGCGACAATTCCCTCACGAAAACGGATCGCGACCCGGTGCGTGGCGGAGCGCACGATCCCGCTGCCCGCCTGTCCGGATTCGGGTGACTCATGGCCGGACCGAGGGAGCGCCGGACACCGGGTGGTTGGCAGTGTGGAAGACGGACGCACCGTCCATTCGTAACACACCGATATCGGAAGGAGCAGAGGTCATGAGCGAGATCATCGCGGGGGTGGAGATTCCTGAAACGGCAGCGGTCGCGGAGGCCACCCGCCTCATGCAGGAGATGACCAGCCCCCTCCTCTACCACCACTCCCGGCGCGTTTTCGTCTTCGGCGCCATGCATGCTCACAGGCTCGGCCTGGAGCCCGACCCGGAGCTTCTCTACCTGGCCGCCATGTTTCACGACACCGGCCTGTTGACGCCGTTTTCCGACGTGGAGCAGCGCTTCGAGGTCGATGGAGCCGACCACGCGCGCAAGTTCATGCGCGACCACGGCTTCCCGGCCGCGGCCGCGGACGTGGTGTGGACGGCGATCGCGCTGCACACGACCCCGGGAATTCCCGGGCGGATGGGCCCGGAGATCGCCATCACGAACCTGGGGGTTCTGACCGACGTGCTCGGCCTGGGACTGAACGAGCTGGATCGCAGCCAGGTGGACGAGATCACCATCATCCATCCGCGGGGTGACTTCAAGAACGAGTTTTTGCAGGCCTTTGTCGACGGACTCAAGCACCGCCCGGAGACCACGAACGGAACCGTGAACTCGGATGTGCTGGAGCACTTCATTCCCGGCTTCCAGCGCACAACCATGGTCGAGCGCATCATGGGCGCTCCCTGGCCGAGCTGATCAAGGTGCCATAAAGGCAACGTGATGAAACGTGCGAGTCGCCCTCGCGGCGGGCGTCGTCTCGGGCGAGGCGCGGCCTTCGCCGTGCTGGCCAGCGCCAATGTGATGATGGCCACGGCAAGCGCACCGTCACCGATCTTCGCGGTGTATGTCGTGGGTCTGCTCGGCGCCCTGTCGACGGTCGGATCGCTGAGCGCTGGGCACGAGTATCGGCATGGCCACCGGCGCGGGAGTGGTGGGGCTGCTGGTTCAGTTGACCTGACGCCCCGATCGTATCTCTTTCCCGTCCTGACGCTGACCTTCGTCGTTCTGGCCGCGGTCGTCCTCACGATCCCTGGGACACTCGTCCCGCGAGCGATGGGACTGGCGTCGTTGCGACCGAGAGGCCGCGGTCCTCGGGAAGTCCGGCCGTTCCTCGCGCTCACTCCGTCCCTGGTGAGCAATGTCCTGCATGTGCGGTCCGGCGCTGCGGGCGGGCTCAGCATCGCGGCGCTGTTCCTGTCCAACAGCGTGGGCGGGTTGTGGTCCGTTCGGCATACGGCACGGCTCGCCGCCTTGCTGGGGGCGGTTCTCCTGACTCTGGGTGCGTCCGGACTGGCGGTGGCCATCGCTGTTGCGTTGCCGGCCGTATACGTGGGCGGATCGGTCGTCGCGGGGCTGGGCGTCTGCCTGACGTTCAGCGGCAACCTCCGCTCCATCAGCGCGGTCACCACCGCGAACGACACGGTCCAGATCACGGACGGCCTGATCACCGCGTACCGCAGGGTCCTCAATCCCGACAAACCCGTGCGCGGCTGAGCTGTCACACCCGGAGGGCGGAGGGGCTGCCTCGTCTCCCTGATGAGAACGCACAACGGGTGACGAAGGAAGACGCCAGAGCAGGTGAGATCGATCATGCAGAACGGCATACATCCACCTGCAGCCGCTACGAGCCCTGCGCGCGAGCGCTGTGCGCTCGGGTCGCCCCTTCGCCCCTCCGCAGTAAGGACCTGTATGCAAGCCATCACTGTGCGAAACCGTGACGCCGGTCTTGCCGGGATGTCCCTGACGGACATGCCCTACCCCCACGCGGCCGAGAACGACGTCATCGTGCGGGTGCACGCCGCCGGCTTCACCCCTGGCGAGCTGGACTGGCCCGCCACGTGGACCGATCGCGCCGGCCGCGACCGGACGCCGAGCGTGCCCGGGCATGAGCTGTCCGGTGTCGTCGTGGAGCTGGGGTACGGCACCACCGGCCTGAGCGTCGGACAGCGGGTGTTCGGCCTGGCCGACTGGACCCGTGACGGCACGCTCGCCGAGTACACCGCGGTGGAGGCCCGCAACCTCGCCCCGCTGCCGGCGGACATCGACCACACCGTGGCCGCCGCGCTGCCGATCTCCGGGCTGACCGCCTGGCAGGGCCTGTTCGACCACGGCCGCCTCACCACAGGCCAGACCGTCCTGATCCATGGTGCCGCGGGCGGCGTCGGCTCGATCGCGGTACAGCTCGCCCGCGAGGCCGGCGCCCGCGTCATCGGCACCGGCCGGGCCTCCGGCCGGGACAGGGCACTTGCCCTCGGCGTCGACACCTTCATCGACCTGCAGACCGACAAGCTGGAGGGCGCCGGCGACGTCGACGTCGTGTTCGACGTGATCGGCGGCGACATCCTCGACCGCTCGGCCGCCCTGGTCCGCCCCGGTGGCACGCTGGTCACCATCGTCATGCCGCCCAAGGTCCAGCCCAAGGACGGGCGTGCAATCTTCTTCGTCGTCGAACCCGACCGCGCCCGGCTCGCCGATCTCGCCACGCGGCTGAGGGACGGCCGGCTCAAGCCGCTCGTCGGCGCTGTGCGGCCGCTCGCCGAAGCGCCCTCCGCCTTCGCCCCCGGCCAGCGCACCCCTGGCAAGACGATCATCCGCGTCACGGAAGACTGAATCAGGAGACTCATCGTGATCGGAATGCGAATCGCCGTCGGCCTCCTGACCGTCGCCACGCTGACGGCGGCCACGGCCTGCTCGACCTCCAACCAGCCCACCCACGCCAGGGGCTCGACCACGGCCGTGGCATCACCTGCGGCCATGGCATCGACACGCCCCACCGAAACTCTCAAACCGCTGCTTCAGCAGGCCCTTCCGAATGTGAAGGGCAAGACGTTCACCTCGTTGATCGTCGACTTCCCGCCCGACGCACGTGCGATGCCGCACCGGCACGGCCAGGCGTTCGGCTACGCCTACGTCCTGGAAGGCACCGTTCGCAGCCAGCTCGCCGGAAAGTCCGTGAGTACCTACCACCAGGGCGACTACTGGGTCGAGCCGCCGGGTGCCCACCACCTCCTCACCGAGAACACCAGCCCGACCGAACGGGCCAGGCTCCTGGTCGTCTTCGTCTCCAACACCGGAGAAAAACTCAAGGTCGACGACCCGGCGTCGTAGCCCGGGGCACGTAGCGGGCGGCACCGCCCCGCCCGCCACTCGGCCCCTGCCACACACATCCGACCGGCCACCCCATGCACGCCAAGTGCGCGGCGCAGGCCGCCCCGAACGAATCGAAGGAATCATGACCGACCCCCAGCGCGTCAACATCGGCAAGCAGCACCCGGCCGCCTACAAGACCCTCATCGCCGGCGGGTCCCAAAGCCCTTGGCGAAGCGAAGACGATCGTTCTGATGAGTCCAGGTAGAGGGCGTGCGCTGCAAGCGCACGATCAGTTCATGGATGCTGTCGAGTAGAACGGCGACCACGCTGAACGATGAGGTAGTCCCTCGTTCACGCAGTCGTCAGTCCGCCGCCGAGGCGGCGGACCCTGAAAGCGGACAAGAAGAGGTCAGCTGGCTTTGACCGACTCCTCGGCTCGGGCTCGGGTGGAGGCAAGGCGGTAGGAGTCGGTGCCGGTTTCGATGATGGTGCCGTTGAAGGTGAGGCGGTCGACGTCGACGCGTCCGTAGCGGTCGATGATCTTGTTCAGCTGCTTCTCGTCCGCGGTCTTGACCAACTCGTTCACCAGCTTCGTGGCCAGCGTGTAGCGGACGCGGTAGCCCTTCATCGCAGCCTCGGTGCCAAGGGCGATAAGCATGTGGGACTTGCCGGTGCCGGAGTCGCCGATCAGGCAGAGGGGCTGGCTCTTCTTGATCCACTCACAGCTGGCGGGGGTGTGGATGGTGGCCGGGTCGATGTTCGGGTTGGCGTCGAAGTCGAAGGACTCGATTTATCCGGGGTTGGAAGTCCATGAAACGGTGAAGTGGCTCTTTACGACGCTGCGGACGCCGTCGGCAAGGTGATATGGGGTGGATAGCAGCGTGGATCCGGGCGAAGATCCTCGCATGGAGCGCGTTATTGACCTTGATCAAGCCGCAGCTGAGATCGCCGAACGCCGCCTCGGCTGGGAGCGCATTTGTCTGGTCATTGAATCTGTGACGTGGAGGGATGCGGCTGCGCCATGGCCGCAAGCTCTGGAGACGGACCGAGGTTGTGTCACTGCTCCAGACTCGATGGGCCTGGTGCTGTCGGGGCGGGAGGAGGCTGCACTCGGGGTCGTGCTGTTCTGCGGGGGTTGGGCAGACGTGGACGCTCTCACCCTGGCGGGAGATCTGGTGACGGAAGCTCCTGCTGTTGAGTCGCCGAGGGCATTTGGGGTGTTGCTCGACAGTTGCGTGACGCGCGTGTTCGGTGTTTCGGAACGGTAGGCAGTTCAACGGCTCTCGAGCCCGTGCTCCCGGAGTTGCCGTTGAAGGCGGAGGATCTCGCCGTGGGCGGCGGCCAGCCGTTGTTCGAGCTCTTGGACGCGCGCTCGGTGGGCGGTGCGTTCGCGGCGGAGGGCCTCGGTGAGGGTATGGATGACCGATCCCTCGTTGGCTGAGGGCTCCTGCCGGAGAGGCCGGCTCTTAGTGCGTTGCTGCCCTCGGAGGGTCTCGATGCGTTTGCGCAGGTCGGTGTGGGCGTAGAGGAAGTCCAAGCTGACGCCCGCCGCGCGGGCGACATCCCGGAAGTTGATCTCCTTGCCTGCTTTGACCAGTCGCCGGATGCCTGTCTCTGCTCGTTGGACGGCCTGTTCGTGCTTGTCCTGGGCTGCCTGCCGCAGGGCGGCGATGTGCCGGTTCTCGGCAGGGGCAGCGACCTCCGTGGCCGCTCCAGCGAGCGAAGCCGTTTCCTGGGCTGCCGCCCAGTCGAGTCCGAGTTCGGCGAGCGCCTGGAGTTTGTCTGTGCTCAGCTTGGCGCGTCGACGCACCATCCTGCGCCAGGACGCCCTCTGGCAGCGCGCCTACGCCAATATGGTTTGCGGCCTCGCCGAGACCGAACACGGCGGGAAAATCCGAGCCGCTCGCCAACTCGGCGTGACCGACGTCCAGGTCGGACGAATCGGTCGAGAAGACGACCAACGCCGGAACCTGTTGGCCGAAGCCGTCAAGGCTGAGCAGAAAGCCGGGTACCGCAAGAGTGACCAGTGATTCATCGCCCTGACAACCCGCCCCCGGGTAGGGCATCCTGACCACATGTCTGGAGACCAGCCCTGCGGTGCCTGCGGCGGTAGCGGACTGACCGAGCACACCGAGCACACCGTCGAAATCGACAAGGACGGCAACCAGGTACCCGCCACCCGCTCGTGGACCGGGGCCTGCGGAGCCTGTCACGGCAGCGGCCAGGGCTGACAGAGGAGAGCACCATGCGACCGATCTTCCTGTGCATCGGATGCGGGGCCACCTACCTCCCGCCTGAGAACCCGATGCCCGGTCATCCCGTATCGCCTGCGCACTGTTCACGCCCCGAGTGCGGAGCCGTTGTTCGTGAGGCCGTGGAGATGTCCGGGTTGCCGGAGGAAAAGCTGGGGGAGCTGGCCCGGCGAGCCGCCGGGCTGGACGGCGAACCCCGCCGGCCCCGGATGGGACGCAGGCCCGTGCACGGGAAGCGTGCCGCCGCAGCGCCCGGAGGCGGACGCGGCAAACTCCGGTAACCACCTACCGCACGACGAAGGCCCCGCCCGGATGTGGTCCGGTTCGGCGCCAGGCGCCGGTCGTAGCGCGGCGGCCAGAAGCGAGCACGCTGCTGGGTGTAGGCGCGGCCGACACGGAGGCGGTGGACCTCGACAAGACCGCCGGCCTCCAAGCGGCGCACCGCCCGCCGTACGGCGGCACGCTGGGCGTCGCTCGGCTCTTCGCTCTTCTCGTCATGGACTACCAGCCCGCGATCCTGGCCTTCGTGCCCGAAGGCGAGGACCAAAACGCGCTGCTCGGTCGTGTGGAAGGGGCCATCGCCGACGTTCGCGCAAATGGCGGCACCATCGCCTACGTACGCGTCGGCTTCACCGATGCCGACTGGGACGCGATCCCAGCCTCAAACAAGTCCTTCGCCCCGCTGGCCCAACACCGCGTCATGCACCATGAGGACCCTGCCACCGCCATCCACGAGCGCCTGGCTCCCCAGGACGGCGACATCGGCGTGCGCAAAATCCGATACGGCGGCATGTCCACCACCGACCTCGTCCAGCAGCTACGCGAGCGCGGCATCACCACTCTGGTCGTCTCCGGCGTCAGCACAACCCGACGGCACCGCGCGGCTCCGCCTGTCTGCCGCAAGACCTACAAGGAACGCGTCGTCCCAATCTCCTCGCCGGTGCGCTCGTCGGTGAACGGCCGCTCCGGTGCGATCTTGCGCTGGTCGATGACCTTCTGCAGGGCCTCGGCGGCGTCCTCGTGCAGGACCTCCTGCTGACGTTATCGGCTGGTTCCTATGGGCCATAGCACGCGCACGGGGACGCCGGTGCGTTCGGCGTATGCCACTACGTCGGCGGTGCCTCCGTAACCTCGTGCGGGTTTGCCGTCCCATACGGCGATCAGTTCGTTGGAGAGCCCGACGAGGATCTCGGAGCCGGTCTGGTGTGCTTGGGGGGTCGACTGGGTCAGTCCGGTGTGGTGGACGTCGGCCGCGTGGGAGATGAGCCGGTCGTAGTCGGGGTGGTGCCAGTCGGGCAGGCCTTGGCGGTATTCGGTGGCCGGGATGACCACTTCGAGGCGGCCACCGTGCTGCAGGACGGTTTCGGCGAACCAGGAGTCGGGGCCGTCGGCGATGCAGGAGACGCCGACGAGTTCGGCCGGGTCGTACTGCTGGATCTGGTCGGCCAGGAGCGCCCGTACATGTTCCTCGACGTGCGGGCTCAGTCCGCGGTGGCCGGTGATTCCCACCCTCATGCCGTGATCATCCTCCCTACAGGTAGACGCCGTGGAGGCGTTCGTCGAAGTCCCGCACCACCTTGGGCGGTGAGCTGGTGGTGAGGCTACGGCGACCGCGGGCGCGTTCCACGATCCGGCCGGACCGGTAGCGCAGACCGGTGTCGAGCGCGCGGGAGGCGAGGGCGAACGCGGCCTCCACCCGCCCGCCGGCGAGATGGCCTGCGGCGATGTCGAGCACCAGCAGAGCGCGCTGCTTCGAATGCCCGGTGGTCAGGGCCTCCACGTCCTCACCAAGTACCCACTCGGGCAGTCCGAGGCGGGCGCCGCAGGTGACGCGGCAGGCGGCGACCTTGTCCGGGGTGAAGGAGAACATCCACGGCCACGGCACAGGCTCCTGCTCGGCCGCCAACGGCTCCGCCGCCGCGCGGGACGCGGTCAGTGCCTGGTCGGCCCGGCGCCGCTCCCCGGCTGCCGCGTGCCCGAGGGCTTCGACGCTGGACAGCCAGGCGTCGGCGACGGCCGGACGCTTCTCGCCGAGCACCCGCCGGGCACGGCGGGCGAGATTGAGGGCTTCCACACCGTTGCCGGCGTGTGCCTCGAACTGGGCGAGTGTGCCTGTCTGGTAGGCCGTCAGCAGGGCGTTGCAGGAGGCGCGTGCGGCTTTGACGGCCCCGCCGTACCAGGAGCGGGCCGACGCGTAATCGCCCTTGTCCCAGGCGAGCCAGCCCGCGAAGGAGGCTGCCTCGCTGCCCACGGCGGCCAGCCGCGCGCGGTCCGCGTCTGAGGCCGCGGTGCGGGTGATGGCCTGGATGAGCCGGATATGGCCGTCGACAGCGTCGGCGAGGTCACGAGAGGGGGTGGTGCCGTCGAGTCTGCGGTAGGCGCTCGTGGTCAGCCGCAGGGCGGCGGCCTGTCCGCCGGCCGTGTCGTGTGCGTCTGGTGCGGCGGCCAGGATGGGCGCTGCCATCGCGGCGACCGCGCCGCCGAGGACGGGCGTCGGTGCATGGGATCGTCGTCTCTCGCCTGGACCTGGGTTGTGCGCCCGTCTGCCAGACCCACCAGCGCCGGCGGAATCTGAAGATGGGCAGCCGCCGCGGCCGGGACGTCGGTGCTGTAGGAGGCTTGGCCGCGTTTCTCCAGACGGGACACGGCCGACTGCGACAGGCCCAGGGCCTGCTCGTGAGGCGTCCCGGATCGTCCCTGCCTGGAAGTCCACGACGTCCCCCACGCTACGAGTCCCTGCGGCTTTCGGCGCCTGCCCGTACCCGCTGAACGCGTACCCGTATGCACATGCCGCATGGGTGATGGTCCCACAGCGGACAGTGATCATTGACTGTATGTCAGCCCAACCGGCCCCGCACCAGAGCGGGTCACGGCCCGGTGGTCGTCCCCGCCACCCCCGTCGGGGACGACCACGCCGAACCAACCGCGAGCGCGAGGGGACTGCTCACGACGACGCGCAGCACGACGGGCCACCTGCCACCGCTGGTGGACGCCCCGACGATCAACCTGGACACCCTGACCAACCGGCAGCGCGCGGGCACCTCATGCGCGTGGTGCGCCGGGACCGCATCACCCCGCTACCCCGTGCGCGGCCTGCGTGCCCGCGCAGCACTCGCACGCAATGGCTCCCACCGGCGCTGACAGTCGGCGCCGAGGGCGTGCCGGTCCCGTACGCCGCGCAGGTCGGCGCGCCCGACGAGGCCGGTCTGCTGTTCGCAGCGGTCGCCGCCGGGATGTTCGCCGGCAACCTGATCGTCGGCCGCTTGGTGCGCCCAGCGGGCCGGGAACGGCTGGCCAGCCCTCTCGCGCTCGCGCTCGGATTGCCGCTGCTGGGATTCGCGCTGCACCCGCACCGGCATACGCCGCCATCCTGCTGACCGTGTCCGGTTTCGGCGTCGCCTATCAGCTCGCACTGGCCCACAGGTTTCTCGACGCGGTGCCCGAGACGCAGCGCGGTCAGGCGTTCGGCCTGCTGCTGACCGGCACGATGACGCTGCAGGGCGTGGCCGCCGCAGCCGGAGGCGCGCTGGGCGAAGTTGCCGCCCCCGCGCTGGTCGTCACACTGGCCGGCGCTGCCTCGGCCATCGCCGCTCTGATGTCCTGGCGGACGCTGTCGGCTCTGGCAGGCGCGCTCCGCACCCGCGAACCTCTCCGGCAGGTTCAGGTCAGGGAGCCGAGCCGGTTGCGATGGCAGAGCCGATCGCGGCGGCCGCGTCGGCAATGCCCGCCAGGGATGCCTTGCCGTTCAAAACGGTGACCACGTCCTGGGTCAGTGGGCGAAGGGCATATACGTGGCGCACCGCGTGGATGTCGACCGGGATCTCGTAGTAGTCCTCCGCGAACTTCTGAAATGCCTCCGGCGATGGGTCGACCAGCAGATGGAACAGCCAACCTGAGCCGTCAGGGTCCGCGTTGTCTTCAGGGAAGTCGATCTCTCCTGCCTGCCAATGATCGCTTCCCGCCTCACGCCACATGCAGGCCGTCACCCTGGGCATTCCGTCGTCTGTGAAGGCCGGCTCTTCGAGGCAACTACGGAACACCTCGGGGACCGAGTCCACTACGCCTGGCCAGGGCGCGTCGTCGACATACGGGCTCATCGCCGACTCGTGGTCGAAGCCTCGGACATACGCGCCCGCCGGAGAGAAGATGACGTCGAACTCGTCCCCCGAGCCGTTGCGCATGGAGGCGATCTCCTCCGTCTCTGACCAGGCCCGGCTGAATGAGTAGTAGCGCTCACCGTCAGGGTTCAGCACAGTTTCCAGCATGGCCATCGACCGACACCGGTCCCGCAGCGTCGGGATATCAGGAAGAGCCTCGGCAACGTCGTGAACAGTCATGCGGCCTATCCAAGCGCACGCCACTGACGGCAGATCGGGCGTTCGCTGAGCCGTCCAACGTCGATGGCAAACGATCCAACTTCGGTGTCAGAGGACAGGGTTGATCACGATGCGGTCACGGCGGAGGGATTGTCCCGTCTCAGGCGATCTGGTCCATGTCTCAGATGATCTGGACCGACTCGCTCGGCGTCTCAGATGATCTTGTAAGGCCGGCTGCCCGGCCCGCTGGTTTCACCTGCAGCCTGACTATGGTGTCGATCTCATCGACGAGGTTGCGCACAGCGGCGAGGAGCGATTCTCACCAGTCGTGATCACCCCATCAACCGAGGGATGAACCTTGATCGTCGGGGCGTGGTGCGGGCTTCCCTATCTGACGCGCAGCGACCTCGTCACGGACCTGTGCCAACAGCTGAGCTCGGAATTCGGACGAGGTCAGGCCTCCTTCCACAGCGAGCAGAACGACGGCGAGGCGTGGTTGATCGCCGAAGGCGGCGCCGTCATCAGGTGGTGGATCTCCGAATACCCTGAGCTGGCGCTGGGCGAGCCTTTTGGCGTCGAGCGCCGCCTTCTGGATGCGTTCGGCATCTCAGGCAAGCCCGAAGACCTCGACCCCGAAGACGACCTGGCCAGCAGTTGGGCGGCGACTTGGGGTGACTGCGACGTACCGACCGTCGCTGCGGAATCGAGTCTTGATCCCCGGCAGATCAGGCCGGGCACCAGTGCATCCGGAATCTTCCTCGTCGCCGACACGGTTTGAGGCGAGTTGTCACCCTTTCGCGTGACGTGTCCGGCTCTCGGCCATGACACCCCCCAGCGTGCTCCACCCTCGCAGTGACGGGGCTCGCGGCAGGCGGAGGTGTTCGTGGACGGGGCCGCAGCAGTGGCCGTTGCCTGGGAGTACGCCTCGGGCGTCGAGGTCGGGTTCGTCGACGCTGACGGCGTCGAGCGTTCTGGCCCGTTGGCGTGCTGGTGGGCGGAGCCCTTCGAACTGGCACTGCCAGTACGGCCGTTCGCCTCGTTCAAGGGGCAGGAGAACTTCACCGGCGAGAAGAGAAGACCACGCGGAAGCCGTGTGGGAGCAGGCCTTCCGCGAAGGCCCCCTCACCCGAGAACAACCCGCGCAGCGTCACCAACACCGTAGGGTTCCCACCGCCGCCCGCGAGCCTGCAACGTTCGATACCGGCCGCCACTGTGAGGCAGCCGAGCGCGTACGCGAGACGCAGGCCGACGCGAACCTGAGCAGCGAGGAGAGGGCGATTCAGAAGCAGGTGCTTGAGTGGCTGGTGCGGGACTTGCAGGAGGCCGAGGAGAGGCAGTGAACGATGTGCTGCAGCCCGACATAGTTCGGAGGTCGCTGTCGATGTCGCCCAAGACAGCGTCAGGCGGCCCTCGACCCGCCCACACCACGTGTGCACGGAAGATGAGCTGCCGAAGGACCCATAGCCAGCAGGAGCGCCGCGAAGAGAGATCGGCGCGATAGCCTCGCTGTTCCTCCATCCAGTTGTCACGCTCGTCTGACGGCAGCAGCCGGACAGTGCATTGCAGCAGGCCGTACAGTCACCCCGCCGCCTCACCTGCCTCGGAAGGCCGGACGGGCACGATGTCGGCCTCCAGTTGCTTCCTCTCCAGCAGTCCCTTTCACTCCTGCGAGTGACCGAAACCAACCCGCCTACAACGTAAGGATCGACTGCGCCGCCTGACGGGACGCCATCGTGGGAATCTCACGTCCGCCGCGCTCGAAGGCTGTCCGCACCCACCAAGTACCTTCTGGCACAGGCATGTTGGAATTCCCTTATGGCCACTTCCGCTGACGGAACCACCAGCCTGAGTCCGGACGAGCCCGCGCACCGCCTGCGTGCCGAGATCGAGCGGCTGAGAGACGAGGCGACGCGCCAGAGGACACTCGCCCACCGCCGGGCCGAGTTCTGGACGAAGGCGGACATCGCCCTCGGTTTCCCCGCGGCCCTGCTCGCGGGCGCGGCGGGCGCGGCAGGACTGGCATCGGCGGACGTGCGCGTTCCCGCCGCCCTCGCGGCTCTGGCCTCCGCCGGGTTCGCGGCGGGAGCGGGCTTCCTGCGCAGCGACTCCAGGCGCCGCGCCAACAAGCGCGCCCGGCATGCATGGGCCTCGCTCGAGGCCAGGGCGACGGTGGTACTGGCCCAGGAGCTCGTGACCCCCGAGGCCCTCGGCGACCTGCTGGAATGCCGCCAGGCTGCGCTGGCGGCCTACGACGGCGAGGAACCCCAGCCGGGGGCGCGGTGATCCGCAGGCCTTCGGCTGCCGCCTCCGTCCAAGGACTCGGAGTGGGTGACCTGGCAGGCGTAGCTGCCGGCGCGTAATCGCGGCAGGCGTTGTCCTTCTTCCCCGATCAGGTCCTCGACGCGCTCTGCCAAGCCTTGGCGGAGGCTGGTCATAAGCAGCCGGATCTGCTTCCTCGATGGGCACACCTGGTGGACGTCCGTATCGTGTAGGGCCATGAACACGACTGCCGAGTTGCCTTGCTGGCGCGGTCGTCTCGCAGAGGTGGCGGAGGGCCATCGGAATACCGGACTGGCAGCGGAAACGCTCTCCGGGACCACACGTTGCTTCGCCGACCGGGGGGACCGATCGACCTGCGTGCTGGTCGGCGACACACCACACCGCGGTGGACCGGATATGTCACCGAAAGGAGGTGAGTAGCCATGGCCGCAACGATGCGACGCATCTTCAGCAACAAGCCCGCCCGCCGCTGGTACTGGTACTGACAGCCGGCGGCATGGGTGACCCGGTGGTCCGAAGTCGGGCCGCCGGGCCCGGCCGGCGAAGCATCACAGGTCGCAGGAAGTGTCCGCTGTGCGGTGCCGCCGGCAGCTCATAAGTCGTCCCTCGCGGACACCTCGGCCGGGGCGCCCGTACACCGCAGCGCCGCCGTGCGAACCTCTTGGCCGTACGCCTCCACGACGTGCTGACCAGTGCCCATGCTGTGGCTCCCTCCTGTGGCCGGGTGCGGTGGGCGGCGAGGCGCGTACGGGCCTCGCCGCCCGCGTCGCGGATGCCGTGACGAGGCGGGCCGGGACGACGACGGTCGGTCGCACGGTGCGTGATCGAGCCGCTCATCCCTCGTCGTAGCATAGACAGAAGGGGTGGCCGGCGGGGTCGAAGAGCACTCGGACGTTCTCCTGTGGCTGGACCTCCGCAAGCGTGGCGCCCAGGGCGACCGCCTCAGCGACCGCCGAGTCCAGATCGCTGACCTGGAAGTCGAAGTGCATCATCGGACGCTGCTGCCCGTCGGCCGGAGGCCAGACCGGAGCCTGGTAGTCGTCTGCCTGCTGGAATACGAAGAAGGGGCCTTGCGGTGAGGCGGCGACGATGGCTGTGCCCGGCTCCTCGTGTCCGATGTGCCAGCCGAGCAGTTCGGCGTAGAACCTGGCCAAGCCGCTCGGGTCTGGCGCCTCGATCGCCGTTCCCCACCACATTTCATCAGTCCGAGATTTCATTCCGGCAGCCTCCCTTATGATCGCTTGTTTGTCGTGTGTGAGGTGTGATCAGGCGGCGGTGGCTCCTTCGCGCTCGACCAGGGCGCCGTTCTTGGAGAGGGCTCCGGCGCGGACCAGGGGCACCAGGTGGGCGCCGGTGATGGCCCGCCGGCGTTCCTGGGCGCGGAGTGCGCCCGGTCCTCGGTGTGGTGGCTCTCCTCGCGCCGGGCCGGTCGAGGTCCGGGCGCCGCGGGGCAACGACCGCGCGTCGATGAGAGACGGGTCAACGGCAGCGGTTCTCGTCGATGACCCGAGCTGTGCGGAGAACCCGCCAACGCAGTGCGAGTACCGAAGCCCGCCCAGGCTCAGGCCCGCGACGCGAGGTTCAGCGGATCAGCTTGTGTGGGACGCCACGGCAGCCCGTCGGCGCCGGTCTCCGATGCCGCACGGCATCGGCACGCCGCTCACCGGGACTTCCCTGGTGGGCGGCGTGCCGCATGAGGCGGAGAGGGCAGGATTCGAACCTGCGTGGACCCTTGCGGATCCGACCTCGAGGCGTGCTCGCTGGTCCCCGATCAACCACTCCGGGCACCTCTCCTTGTTCCCGACCCCGGTGGTGTCCGAGCCGTTCACATGAAAGAGAGTCGCACGGGCCCCTGACAGGGGACTGACATGACAAAGTCCGGGGCGAGGGTGCCAGCGAGCCTGCCCCAGGAGACTTCGAGATCACCTGGGCACCGGACGGGGCGCGACGTGGTCGTACGGACGGGTAGGACGACGTCGGCCCCCGGTGGTCAGCCGATCTTGCTGGTAGCCGGCGCAGTTGATGGCTCCGCCGGGCACGGGGCGTCCGTACGCCAGGGGACGAGCACGCCTCGCCCCCGTATCCGCCCCTGCCGGAGCCGGTCGATGGCGTCCAACGCGGCGGACAGGGGAAATTCCTCGGTCTCCACGCGCAGTGTCCCGGCGCGGGCCAGTGCGACGACCTCGGCGAGTTCGTCGCGGGTGCCCCAGAACGGCAGGGAGAGCCGGAAACCCGGCGGAAGGAAGCCTGGCTTGCGCACCATCAGCTGACCGCCGCCGCTGCCGACCACCGCGAGTTCCCCGCCAGGACGCAGGACCTCGGTGGCGAACGCCAGCGTAGCGTCGGTGCCGGCGAAGTCGAGCACGGCGTCCACGCCCACCCCACCGGTCTCCTTGCGCAGTTTCCCGGCGGCGCCGTCCACCATCGGGAGGCTCAGATGTGCGCCCGACCGGGTCGCGAGGGCCAGCGCCTCCTCCCGGATGTCGACGGCGAGGACCCGGCTCGGCGTGATCGCCCGCAGGATCTGCACCGCCAGATGCCCGAGCCCGCCGACACCGATGACCAGCGCGGTCGTGCCGTCGCCGAGCGCGCGCCGCACACCGCAGACCGCGTGGTACGAGGTCAGCCCGGCGTCGGACAACGGCGCAGCCTGATCGGCGGGCAGATCCCCGATCGGCACCAGATGGCGCGCGGAGGGCAGGAGCACGTACTCGGCCATGCCGCCGTCCACCCCGAGCCCGACACCGTGCCGGTCGAGGTCACCCCGCCGGTCGCAGTAGTTGTCCTGGCCCGCCGCGCAGCGGCCGCAGGAGCCGCAGCCCCAGGGGCCATGGACCACCACGCGCTCGCCCGGCGCCGGACCGTCGAAGCCGGCCCCGACAGCGACGATGCGCCCCGCGACCTCATGTCCGAGCGTGAACGGCGCCCGGTAGGGCAGCTCGCCCGGCTCGGCGTCCAGTACATGGATGTCCGAGTGGCAGAGTCCGGCGGCCTCCACCCGCACCAGCGCCTCCGCCGGGCCGGGCACCGGCCGCTCGACGTCGACGAGTTCGGGGGCGCGTCCCCACCCTGTCAGCCGTAGTGCCTTCATGCTTCACCGTCCCGGGTCTTGTCAGTTGACCAGTCGTGACGGTAACAGAGGTGAAGTCAGTTCAGTAACTGTTGTGGGAGAGGAAGTCGGACGATGAGCGAGGGTGTGCAGCAGGGCCGGTTCGCGGGCAAGGTCGCGTTCGTGACGGGTGCCGGTTCCGGCATGGGTGCGGCGGTCGCCCGGCAACTGGCCGCCGAAGGTGCGCGATCCGTGGTGCTGGCCGACCTGAACGGCGAGGCGGTCAAGGCCGTCGCCGCCGAACTGCCCGCCGGCCGAGCGGTTGCGCTCGACGTGGCCGACGCGGACGCGGTCGACGCCGCGATCGCCGAGGTACTGCGCGAGGAGGGGGGCCTCGACGTGCTCGTCCACGCCGCCGGCGTGGACGACCCGAAGGCCAAGCAACTGATCGCGGACGCACTGGTCGGGGGGCGGCTGCCGGAGGTCACCGACCACCTTGACGACGCGGACTGGCGGCGCGTCATGCGGGTCAACCTGGACGGCACGTTCCATGTGCTGCGCGCCGGCGTACGGACGATGCGACCGGCCGAAGCCGGTGCCATCGTCGTCATCGGCTCTTCGTCGGTCTTCGACAGCCCGGTCGGCTACCCGCACTACGCGGCGTCCAAGGCCGGTGTGCACGCGATGAGCCAGGCTGTGGCCAAGGAGGTCATCTCGTCCGGGATCCGGGTGAACGTGGTCGCGCCGGGGCCGACGGACACCGGCATGGCGGCGCGCACCCCGCAGGCGCTGCGCAGCGATCTGGCCGATCCGCGGGTGCGCCCCTATGCGACCCCGGAGGAGATCGCCGACATCGCGCTCTTCCTGGCCAGCGACGCCGCGGCGAACCTGGTCGGCGCGGTGCTGCTCGCCAACGGCGGCCGCTTCACGGTCTGATCGACATCGAGTCCGCCCGCGACGGCCCCGTCCGCCGGGGCCGTCGCCCCTCGCGTCGGAATCAAGTCGTGCACGGGTATTGCCCGACGGGAATCGCCACCCCTACGGTTCGTGAATTGAGTTCAGTTTGTAGACGTCTGGTGGTGCTGAGCGCCGCTGGACACGGGCGGTTGGCGCGAGGAGTCGGTCGACGTGGATCAGTTCCTGCTCGTCCTGGTGAGTGGTCTCGCCAGTGGTGCGGTGTACGGCCTGATGGGCCTCGGGCTGGTGATCATCTATCGGGCCACGGATGTGGTGAATTTCGCGCTCGCCAGCCTGACCACCATCGGGCTGTACGCGGCGCTGACGCTGTACGACAGAGGCTGGCCGGTGCTGCCGACCGCGGTGGTCGCGATCGGGGTGACCGTCGTGGTCGGCCTCACCGCCCGCGAGACGGTCATCAGGCCGCTGGCCCAGGGTGAGTTGCTCTCGGCGCTGGTGATGACGATGGGGCTCTCCATCATCGCGGAGAACCTCATCAGCACCATCTGGGACGACCAGCCGAGACTCTTCCCGAGCCTGATCGACGGGTCGGTCTCGATCGGCGACGCGGCGATCCCGACGCAGAGCCTGCTGACGATCGGCGTGGCGGCCGTCGCCATGGCCCTGGTGGCCTATCTCTTCGGACGCACCACCATCGGCTCGGCCATGCGCGCCGTCGCCGAGTCCGCCGACACGGCGCAGATCCTCGGCCTCGGCTCGCAGCGCATCGCCCGTATCGCCTGGGCGCTCGGGCTCGCACTCGCCACGCTCGCAGCCGTCTTGTACGCACCCCGGGCCGGACTGGTGCCGACGGTGCTCAGCGCACCGCTGTTCCGCGCCTTCGCCGGGATCTTCCTCGGGGGCCTGACCAGCATGTACGGCGCTGTCATCGGTGGGCTGACGATCGGGGTACTCGACAATCTCGCCGCGAGCTACGTGTCGGCCAGCTACCGGGACACGTTCGTGTTCACGTTCACCATCGCCGTGTTGCTGATCCGCCCGCAGGGGCTGTTCGGCGTGCGTGCCTTCCAGCGGGTCTGAGGGAGCGGTCCATTGTCCGTCATCAGCCGGTCCGTCATCAGTCGTTCGCGCCTCGCCAGAGCGGTGCTCGGACCGCTTGCAGCAGCCGTGCTCATCCTCGTCGTGCACGCCGGGGCCATCCCGCCCTACCAGGCCTATTCCGTGGGGGTCGCGGGCGTCTACACGGTGCTCGTGCTGTCGGTCAGTCTGCTCGCCGGCTGGTCCGGCATCTGGTCGATCGCCCATCCCGCCTTCTTCGCCGTGGGGGCCTACTTCGCCGCGTATGGCAGCACCCACGGGTGGCCGGTGGAACTCGTCGTCCTCGGTGCGGTCGGATGCGCCGCTGTCCTGGGTGCGCTCCTCGGGTGGGCGGGTGCGCGCTTCTCCATGCTGTACCTGGCGCTGCTGACCCTCGCGTTCACCATGGTGTCGCTGGAGGTGATGGGCCAGTGGACCAGCGTCACCGGCGGTGACCAGGGCATACCAGTGGAGAAGCTCGACAGCGCCCTGGGACTCGGCACGGTCGCCAGCGCGGGCGCACAGGCTCAGTACCTCGCCGTGGGCGCCGCGGGAGTCGTGCTCGCGCTGGCCGCCCTGGCCCGGCCGACCGCCTTGCGGATGCGGCTGGTCGCCGCCAAGTCCCACCCGCTTGCCGCGCGATCGATCGGCATCGCGCCCGAGGCGCAGTCGGCGCTGGCCCTCGCCGTCAGCGGCGCGTGCGCCGCGCTGGCGGGCGTCCTGCTGGCCCTGGTCGTCGGATTCGTGAGCCCGGATCCGTTCTCGCTGACCCTGGCGATCTCCCTGATCGCCGCCTGCGTCCTCGGCGGCGCGGGGACCCTGCTCGGCGCGGTGGTCGGCGGCGCGTATCTCACCTGGGCGCCGACGGCTGCCGAGAGCGTCCACGTGGCGCAGCCGATCCTGCAGGGCATCGTGCTAGTTGCGGCACTGCTGTTCCTGCCTGGTGGGGTCGTGCCCTTCCTCGGCCGCAGGCTGCGCCGACTGTACCGGCGCACCACCGCCCGGCCACCGGCGCTCGCGGAGGCGGCCGGCGAGGCGCCGCAGCCGGTGCCCGCACCCACGGCAACCGCTCCCGAACTGCTGCGCCTCGACGGCGTAGGCGTCACCTTCGGCGGCCTCAAGGCACTCGAAGGCGCGTCGATGTCCGTCCGCGCCGGTGAAACCGTCGCGATCATCGGGCCCAACGGTGCCGGCAAGACGACCCTGCTGAACGTCCTGTCCGGGCTCATCGGCGGCGGACGCGTGACGGGCACCGCCCAGTACGCCGGAAGGCCCCTGCTCAAGACCCGGCCCACCGCGCGGCGCGGCCTCGGTATCGGGCGCACGTTCCAGCACGCCGAGACGTTCCCCGAGCTGACCGTCGCCGAGAACATCCTCTGCACGCACCGTCGCGTCACCGTGCGGCACCGGGCGCGGGCCACCGAACTCCTGGAGAGCGTCGGCCTCGCCCCCTTCGCCGACCGCTACCCCGCCGAGCTGCCGTTCGGCCTGCACAAGCGCCTCGACCTCGCCCGGGCCCTCGCCGAGGAACCCGAACTCCTCATCCTGGACGAACCGTTCGGCGGCCTCGACGCCGGCGAGCGCACCCTGCTGTCCCGTGAGATCGTGCGCCAGCAGAAGCGAGGCACGGCCGTCGTGATCATCGACCATGTCCTCGACGACCTGTTCGCCGTCGCCCACCGGGTGGTCGCCTTCGACTTCGGCCGGCCTGTCGGCGAGGGCGACCCCGGCACGATCCTCGACGACCCGCGCGTGCGCTCTTCCTACCTGGGCGAGGTCGGCGACCGCGTCGAACTCCCGAGCCACCCGGGCGCCGAGCACGTGGCCGTCACCCTCGATGGTGTCGACCACGCCTACGGCGGCGTCACCGCGCTGCGCGGGATCGACCTCACCGTCGCCCGGGGCGGTGTGCTCGGCGTCGTCGGAGCCAACGGCGCGGGCAAGAGCACCCTCGGCCGCATCCTGCACGGCACGCTCACGCCCAGCCGCGGTCGGCGGGAGGCCGACGGCGACCTGCGCAGCGCCCTGGTGCCCGAAGGTCGCGCTCTGTTCAAGACGCTCTCGCTGCGGGAGAACCTGGAGGTCGCCGCGTACGCCGCCGGGGTCAAGAGCGCCGAGCTACGGACGCGGCTCGCGGAGACCATCGACTGGCTGCCACCGCGACTGCGTGAGCGCATGGGCGTGCCCGCCGCCGGGCTGTCCGGCGGCGAACAGCAGATCCTGGCCATCGCCCGTGCCCTGATGTCCCGTCCCGACCTTTTGATCGTCGACGAGCCGACGCTCGGTCTGTCGCCGGCGATGGTCGCCGAGGTGTACGACCGCCTCGGCCGGCTGGCGCGGAAGGGCATGACGGTCGTCCTGCTGGAGCAGTCGCTCGCCCGGGCCGCGTCCACCTGCCACGAGGTGGTCGTGCTGTACGACGGCCGCGTCGCGGCCCACGGTGCGGCACCCGACCCCGACTTCCTCGCCCTGGCCGAACGCGCCTACTTCGACGGCGGGGAGGACTCACCGATGGCCGTCGGCCAGGGCTGAGCTCCTCGACGCCGTACGCGAACACCTACGTGCCCGTCCAACGGCCCTGCGAAGCAATTTGAACCGGACTCAACAGATCCATCAGCACAGAATCAGACGGTAATCCATTCTGGGCTGTTATGCATTGAAAACGATTCGCTTTTGCTGGCCGGCAGTTTGGCGAGCTGCCGGCATGCCCGACCGGGCAACCGAACCTCGCCGGAGGAGAACGACCCGTGCACACTGAAGGTGTTGATCTGCTCGTCATCGGTGCCGGCATGGCCGGACTCACCGCCGGTGCCCGAGCCGTCCGCGACGGCCTGTCCGTCGCCGTCGTCGAACGCTCTGCGGACGTGGGCGGCTCCGCGCGCTTCGCGGGCTACGCCTGGACCGCGCCCGACCACGCCACCATGGACCGCCACAACCCGGACGGCGACCAGGCCCTCAAGCGTGCCCTGGTCGACCGGTTCGCGGACGGCGTCGAGTGGATTCGCTCCACCGGCGTCGAGGCCAAGGACGCCCAGCCCGTTCTCAGCTTCGGCCGCGGCCACCAGTTCGACACCAACCACTACGTCGACACCTGCCGCCGGCTGATCGTCGAGGGCGGCGGCGAACTGCTCCTGGAGACCGAGACCGAGCGGCTTGTGACCGAGGACGGTGCCGTAACCGGTGGCGACGTGCGCGGCGCCGACGGGGAGCGCCGCCGCATCCGCGCCACGACCACCCTCATCGCCACCGGCGGCTTCCAGGGCGATACCGCCCTGCGCAACACCCACGTGCACCCGCACGCCGACCGGATGCAGCTGCGCTCCAACCCGCACAGCCAGGGCGCCGGCTACCGGCTCGCCACCGCCGCCGGCGCGGCCGTCAGCGGCGACAACGCCGGGTTCTACGGACACCTGATCCCCAGCGGCATCCCCTTCGCTGACCCGGCGGACTTCGTCGACATGTCGCTCTACTACAGCGAGCATGCGCTGCTGTTCAATCTGCGCAGCGAGCGGTTCGTCGACGAGACGCTGGGCGACCACCTCACCGCCATGGCCCTCCTGGAGCAGCCGGAGAGCCGAGGTCTGCTCATCGCCGACGCCCGCGTGTTCCGGGACTGGATCGTCGGCAGTTACGTCAAGGGCGCCGTCGCGGTCGACAAGTACGCCCTCGCCAGCCGACGCGGCGGACGCGTCGGACTCGCCGAGGACCTCGACGAACTCGCCTACCTGCCCGCAGAGTGGGGCTACGACGGCGAGGCGATCCGTGACGCCGTGAAGCTGTTCAACGATCAGGCCCCGACCGGGCAGGACCTGACGCCGGGCCGCGAACTGGACCGCCTCCCGCTTGACGAAGGGCCGTACTACGTCATCGAGACCGTGCCCGCCATCACGTTTCCGTTCCACGGCATACGCATCGACGACCGCGCCCGCGTCCTCACCAAGGACGGCAAGCCGCTGCCCGGCCTCCTCGCCGCGGGATCCGACACCGGCGGCCTGTGGCACCGCGCCTACGCGGGAGGACTCGCCTCGGCGCTGGTCTACGGACTGACGGCTGCCGAGACCGCCGCCTGCGCGCAGCGCCCTCGCCTCCAGACGAAGACGATCTCCATCGACCCGGGCACGGAGTCCCGGCCGAGGTGACCGCCAGCAGCTTCCCTCCGCCCCACAAGCACGTTGGAGACCCCATGCACGTCCGTCACCCCGAGATCGACCCCCAGTTGCTGTCCGAAACCGAGGAACAGCGCGAACTACGCACCGTGCTGCGGGACTTCCTCACCGAGGCGAGCGGCCCCGAGGACGTCCGCACGCATCTGGCCACTCCGCGCGGATACGACGAGGCGCTCTGGGCGCGGCTCGCGGGCGAGATCGGCGTGCACGGGCTGGCCATACCGGAGGAGTACGGCGGCTCGGGCTTCACCTTCGCCGAACTCGCCGTGGCCCTGGAGGAGGCCGGGCGCGTCCTGTACTGCGCGCCGCTGCTGTCGACCGTCGTGCTCGCGGCGCAGGCCCTGCTCGGCAGCGGAGACCGGCAGGCGTGCGAGCGCCATCTGCCGCGGATCGCGGACGGCACGCTCACCGCGACCGTGGCCGGTTTCCAGCAGGAACCTTCCGGCATCGCCGCCGAGCCGTCCGGCAGCGGCACCGTCCTGCGCGGCGCGGCGGACTTCGTGCTCGACGGTGCGGGCGCCGACCTGATCCTCGTACGCGCTCACACCGCCGAGGGGCCACGGCTGTTCGCCGTCGAACCGGCCGACGACACCTGCGTGCGTACCCCGCACCACGTCCTTGACGAGACCCGCCGCCAGGCCCGGGTCGAGTTCCACAGCGCGCCCGCCATACCCGTGGGGGAGTCGGGTGACGTGGCGACCGCCCTTGACGCGGGCCGGGCGGCCCTCGCCGCCGAACAGGTCGGCGGCAGCGGCCACGCCCTCGACGCGACCGTCGAGTTCGTCGCGCAGCGCCACCAATTCGGCCGTTCCATCGGCTCGTTCCAGGCCGTCAAGCACCGGCTGGCCGATGTGCTGGTCGCGGTGGAGGCGGCGCGCTCGGCGTCCTCGTACGCGACCGCCTGTGTCGCGCTCGGCTCGCCGCAGTTGCCCGTCGCGGCGAGCGCCGCCGCCTCGGTCTGCTCCGAGACCTTCCGCCTGGCCACGGCCGAGTACGTGCAGCTCCACGGGGGGATCGGCTTCACCTGGGAACACCCGGCGCACCTGTACGTGCGCCGCGCGCGCAGCAGCGCGGTGCTGTTCGGCACGGCGGACCAGCACCGCGCCCGGCTCGCCCGACTCATCGGCCTCGACGCCCGCGCCGCCGCCTGAGCAGACAGAAAGACACACATGACTGATCACGGAAAACTCGCCCTCGCCGCGCCGTTCGCGCTCGGCGGGCACACCCTCCGCAACCGCCTCGTCGCCACCGCGCACGCCACCGCGGCCGTCGCCGCCGGCGCCCCCACCGATGCCGACGCGGCCTACTGGCGGCGCCTGGCCCAGGGCGGCGCCGGCATGGTCATCACCGGCGGTACCGCCGTGGCCCTGGACTCGACCGTGCCGCAGCGCTACCTGACCGAGGCCTGGCGCCCCGAGATCAAGGACGCCGTGCGCCGCCGCGCCGAGGCCATCACCGACGGCGGCGCCGTGGCCATCGCCCAGCTCGTCCACCTGGGCCGCGAAACCCTCGGTGCGGGCACCTACTACCCGCCGGTCTCCGCCGCGGCCGTCCGCTCCCCACGCGAAGCGAGCGCACCCCACCCGCTGAGCGTCGAAGAAGTACGCCGCGTCGTCGACGCGTTCCGCATCTCCGCTGCCAACAGCGTGCAGGCCGGCTTCGACGGCGTCGAGCTGCACGCCGGACACGGCTATCTGCTCGCCCAGTTCCTCTCCCGCGTCAACAACACCCGCGACGACGAGTACGGCGACCGGATCGCCCTGCTCGCCCAGGTCATCGAGGCCATCCGCGGCGAGATCGGCGGCCACCCGATCGGCGTACGGGTGTCGGTCGAGCCCGGGGACAACTCCGGGCTCGGCCTCGACGACCTGATCGAGTTGCTGCCGCGCCTTGCGGCCGCGTCCCCGTTCACGTACGTCAATGTCACCACCGGCGTCCGCAACACCTACGTCCCCGGCATGGCCACCACGCGCCCGCCGCTCCTCGGGTCCGTGGCCCGGCTGCGGGCGGCCGTCGGACTGCCGCTGCTGATCAGCCAGGGCTTCCGGTCGACGGCCGACATCGAGCGGGCGCTGAGCTCGGGCGCCGATCTGGTCGGCATGGCCAGGCCGTTCATGGCCGACCCCGACTTCGCCCGCAAGACCGTCGCGGGGGACGAGCGCGCCATACGCCCCTGCACAGGCTGCAACGAGGGCTGCCGCACCTTCGAGCCCACCGGGTCGTGCTCGGTCAACCCCGAGCTCGGCCCGCCGGGATCCCCTACCCGCCCGGCCATCCCCCTGCAACTCGCCCGGCCCGGCTCGCGCGGCGGCCCTGTCGCCGTGCTCGGCGCGGGCCCGGCCGGCATGGAGTGCGCGATGACGCTGGGCCGTGCCGGCACCGAGGTCGTCGTCTTCGACCCCGCCCCGGAGGTCGGTGGCCAGGCGCGGCTGGCCGCCCTCGGCGCGCACCGCGCAGGCTGGCAGAAGATCATCGACCACCAGCGTGACCAGCTCGCCGACCTCGGCGTCCGCGTCGTGCTCGGGACGGCACCGACCGCCGCCGAACTCGCCGCGTATCCCCGGATCGTGCTCGCCACCGGCGCCCGCGAGGCCGTCGTGTCCGTACCCGGCGAGCTGCACACCCTCACCAGCACCGACTTCCTTCACCAGTACACCGACGCGGTGCCGCACACTCCCCGGGTCGCCGTCCTCGACGACGGCTTCGGCTGGTGGCAGGGCATCAGCGCGGTGGAGAGCGCGCTGGCGGCCGGCGCGAGCGAGGTCACCCTCATCACGCCCGGCAACGGGTTCGCGACCGGCCTGTCCCCGGAGAACCGTACCCAGCTGATGAACCGGCTCCCCGGAGCGCCGCTGCGGATCGTCCCGCTGACCACCGTCACGGCCACGACCTCCGACGGACTGCGGCTGCGCCACGTCCTGGACGGCCGCGAGTCGACGCTGGCCGCCGACGTTCTGGTGACCGTCGGCGAACGCCTCCCGCACCGCCCCGAACTCACTCCCGCCCAGGGCCAGAGCATTCACGCGGTCGGCGACTGCGTCGTACCGCGCCGCATGGCCCACGCCATCGCCGAAGGGAGGGCGGCGGCGGAGACCGTCGGGGTCACTCCCCTGTGACCGGGCGCATCCACACCAACGGGTCCCTCACCAGCACGTTCCCGGAGGTGCTCGCGCCGCTCGGCTCAGTGAGGACCCGGGCGGCATCGTCACGCTCATCGAGGCCGGCCCCGGCCGGCGAAAGGGCCGGCGACGCCGGAAAGGTTCATGGGGGCCCGCCCCAACCCGTGGGGGGCGCAGCA